>NZ_JNWJ01000017.1:0-149962 GCF_000716805.1 Streptomyces yerevanensis
GATCACGGAGCGCATGTCCGTGGAGCGGTTGCGCATCCTGCGCGATCCGGCCGTGGCCATCGCCGAGGCGGTCGGCGCGATCACCGACGCCTTCCAGGCCCACGAGGCCCTGCTGCGCGTCTTCCTGTTGCTCGGCACCCGGCACGAAGCGGTACGGGCCGAGGGTTCGCGCGTCAGCGCCGAGGGCAACCGCCACTTCGCCGAGGCACTGCGTCACACACCCGTCGCGCATCCGGACCCCGAGGCCGCGCTGGACTTCGCCTTCCGCCTGACCTACGCCACGATCGCGCACCGCATCACCCAGGGCGAGTTCCTCGAGTCCGAGCGCCCACTGCCCTGGAACGAGCTGCGCAGCCACCTCCAGACGGCGGTCGTCTCCTACCTTCTCGGCGCCCCGGCAGGCCACTGAGCCCCAGGCCTGCCGCCGCACACAAGCACGTAGGGAGCTCTTTGCCGAGCGACGGGCAGCACATGAACTTGCCCTCAAGTTTTATGTGAGCACAAATTCACATGCAGGTGATCCCGGCCCGCATCCCCGCGCCCAGAGCCTGACTGCCTCCGAGGCGGATCCGGGACTGCCAGGCTGGTTCGTTCGACCAGCTCATGTCGGTGCCTCCTGTTGAACCTCAGCCGGCCTGGACGAGGTGCTCGGGGACCCAGGTTCCGTGGATGCCGCTGCGCAGGCGAAGGGGGAGATGGAGGGTGGCCACAGGACCGGCGGCCAGCTCGGCGGTGTCGAGGATGAGCAGGTCGTTCAGCATCGTGGTCCAGTTGTTGGCCAGGACCAGGAGATAGCCGTCGCCCTCGGGTGCGTCGTCGTCGCGGGGCACGAACACCGGCTCCTGGAAGGTGAAGTGTTCGGGCAGGACGTACTGCCCGGTGGCCTGCTGCTTGTCGAAGTCGTAGCGGAGGATCGAGTTGAGAAGCGCTATGCCGTTGTCGCCCTTGTGCTCGTCACCGAGGACACGGGCGCCGGCGAACCCGATGCGCTGCCGGCCCGTTTCCACCCGGTCGTCGACGAGCGGGAATTCGGTGAACTCGGGCTGGAGTACCTGCTCTTCGAAGCCGTTGCTTTCGTCGGCCGCGTAGTCGGCTGTCCAGCGGGTGATCCTGGGCACGCCCTTGGTGATGTCATAGGCGAGTGGGTCGGGGTACAGGAACGGGGCCGCCTGCGCCTGGGAGACACAGCCGTCGATGTGGATCGTGGTGCCTTCGTTGTGGGCGTTGAAGAAGTGGTAGGCCCACCGGGCCGGGCCGCGGTACCAGCGGATCTGGTCTGCGGTGCCGTGGCGGGGCATCACTCCTAGGCAGGTTTCCCTGGACGGGTCCCACTGCCAGTGCGGTCCGCCCGCCTTGAGCCGGTCGAGGTCGGTGGTGGTGGGCATGACCGGGAAGATCGCATAGTCCTGGGTGACCACGAAGTCGTGGATCATGCTGGTGTACGGGGCCTTGAACCACACCTCGTGCAGCACCTTGCCGTGAGCGTCCATGACGTAGTACGCGATGTCCCGGCTGGCCAGGCCCTTCGCCTCGTACCCGAAGGCGAACATCTCACCTGTCACGGGGTCGATGCGGGGATGGGCGGTGAAGGTCGGGCTGGTGACCGCACCGTCGAAGTCCCATTCCCCGTACGTCTCAAGGGAGTCGGTGTCGACCCGCGTGGCGCGGGCGTCCTCCTTCAGGACCAGGAGCTTCCCGGCGTGGAAGACGACGCTGGTGTTCGCCGCCCCCCGGCCCTTGCCCGCCACGGTGAAGTGGTCGGTGTAGGGGTTGCGGTAGGCGCCGTACAGCGAACGGCGGGCCGCGCGTTCCAGCTTCAGCTTCTCGGTCTGCACATAGCGGCTGCGGTAGTCGACGTGACCGTCGGCGAAGGTGAACATGCGCAGCATGCCGTCGCCGTTGAAGGGGATGTCGTCGCCAGTGCGGTTGGGGAAGGCCGGATCGGGAGCGATCTGGTAGTAGCGGCCGCGCAGGTCGCGGGGGATCTCCCCCTCGGCCTCGATCTCGAACACATCGGCCTCGACGCGCGAGGGGGTGTCCCAGCCCGAGTAGATCGGACGGTCGGGGAACCGCATGCCCGTGCGGCTCGGGGAGGGCGTAGACGGCGCTGTCATGGATGACCTCCGAGAGGTTGCTAGACTTCTAGCGACTTGGGTGCAGTAGAAGGCCCCCGAAACCGATATGTCAAGACAGTGGCGGGCAGGAAACGGATCGTGAGTCCCTTGTGGGGGTGCTGGTGACGAAGGCAGAGTGGTGTCCGTGACACAAGATCCGGCCGTGCGGCACCAAGGCGAACGGCTGGCCGCCGCCTCCGGCTTCGACCTGCCCGACGCCGACCCGCACCTGGCGTCCGCGTCGGTGGGCTTCAACCTGGTCCGGGTCGCCAAGAAGATCGAACGCGACATCGAAAGCAACTTCGCCCGCCCGGCCGGGCTGACCTTCGCCGGCTTCCGGCTGATGACCACGCTCAAGTACGACGGCCCGATGTCCCCGCGCAGACTCGCCGACCTGTTGAGCGTCTCCACCGCGAGCGTCACGTCGGCACTGCACACCCTGGAACGGGCCGGCCTCCTCACCCGAACGCCCCGGCCCGACGACGGACGCATGCTCGTCGTCGCCCTCACCGAGCAGGGCGAGACCGTCATCGACGAGTTTCTGCACTGGTGGAGCACGCATCGCGAGAAGAGCTGGCTGGAGCACCTGACTCCCGACGAGGAGCTCACCCTCGCGCGCCTGCTCGCCAAGGTCTCCCGGCATGAGCCCCAGCCGCTCGACGAACCACAGCGACGGCTGGTTCCGCCGCGCTGACGCCCCCAGCACGGGGGCGCCGGTCGGCGGGGAGGGCGGGCCGTGGGGCGGCGGGAACCGGACACGGCGCGTCAGCCACCGTACCGGTCCCCCGCTCCGCCGTCGCGGATCCGGCCTGGACCTCAGCCTTCGAGTGACTTGAGCGCCGCCGCGATGGAATCGGCGATCGGTGCGGTCGGACGGCCGATGAGGCGCGAGAGATCGCCGGTGAGGACGGCCAACTCGCCCTTCTCGATGGACACATCCACGCCTACGAGCATGGCGACGACAGGGCCGGGCACGCCCGCCTCGGTGAGGATGCCGGTGAGAGCGTCGGCGGGGACGGGGGTGTAGGCGATCTCCCTGCCGGTCTGCCTGCCGATCTCGGCCGCGAACTCGGCTAGGCTCCACGCCTCGTCGCCGCCCAGTTCGTACGTCTTGTTCTCGTGCCCCTCGCCGGTCAGTACAGCGACGGCAGCGGCGGCGTAGTCGGCGCGACTGGCGGAGGCGACCCGACCCTCCCCCGCGGCCCGCAGCACGGTACCGTGCGCCAGGATCTGGCCGAGCTGCTCCGTCTCGTTCTCGTGGTACCAGTAGTTGCCCAGCAGGACATAGGGCACGCCGGAGTCCAGGATGACCTGCTCGGTGGCGCGGTGGTCGTCGGCAAGAGAAGCCTTGAGGCTGGCGGCGGTGCCGGTGTAGGCGAGGAGCGCCACACCGGCCGCCTTGGCGGCGTCCACGACAACCTTGTGCTGTGCGAAGCGGCTCTTTTCCATCTCGCTGCTGGAGATCAGCAGCACCTTGTCGCCGGCCGAGAACAGGCCGTCGAAGGTCTCCGGAACGTTGTAGTCGGCGACCGCGATCCGCACGCCGCGCTCCGCCAGGTCAGCGGCCTTCTCCTTGGTGCGCACGACGGCCGTGACCTGGTCGGCCGGAACCTTCTCCAGCAGTTCATCGATGACGAGACGGCCGAGGTGTCCGGTGGCGCCGGTGACGACGATGCCCATGATTGGCACTCCTTCTTGGGTAGGTACGCGACCGACCCTAGAGGGAAGCACTAACTTTTCATCAGTACATACCTGAAAGTAAGGGACTCTCCGCGGGGTGACCCCACTTACCGCCTGCGCGCGTGTTCTCCACCTCCCCGAAGTTCAGCACGGTGGAGGAACCAGGGCGGAAGTTGAGCCAGCGTCAGCTTCCTTGTTTCAGAGGCGAGTTGCGATGGGTTCCTGCGGTCGGAAGGGCGGCTGCCAGGCGCTGTCGCTCCACGCGCCGGTTCCGCTGCTCGACCGGATCCGCGACCGGCGCGGCGAGCAACAGGCGCTGTGTGTAGGGGTGTTCGGGTTCGGAGGTGACACGGCCGGCCGGGCCGGTCTCGACGATGTCGCCTCGGTGGACCACGCTCACCCGGTGGCTCACATGCCGGATGACCGCGAGATCGTGGGAGATGAAGAGATACGCGACCCCGGTACGCCGCTGGATGTCGACGAAAAGGTCGAGTACACGTGCCTGTGTCGACAGGTCGAGTGCGGAGACCGGCTCGTCGCAGACGATCAGCTTCGGCCCCGGAGCCAGGGCCCGGGCGATCGCGACGCGTTGACGCTGGCCGCCGCTGAACTCGCGCGGCAGTCGTGCGAAGGTGTCCGCCGGCAGCCCCACCTGATCCAGCAGCTCGTGCACACGCGCCCGGGCGCCGCGTGCGGTCGCCCCCTGCACCACGAGGGGTTCACTGAGGATGTCGCCGATGGTGAGGGACGGGTTGAGTGAGCTGTACGGGTCCTGGAAGACGACCTGGATGTAGCGTGCGAGGGCGCGGCGCTCTTTGGCCGTGCAGTGGGTGATGTCCTGGCCGAGAAAGCCGATGCGTCCGCCGCTGGGCTTCACCAGGCCGAGCACCGCCCGGCCGATGGTCGTCTTGCCGGACCCGGACTCGCCGACGATGCCGAGCGTCTCGCCCTGGTCCACCGCCAGGGACACCCCGTGCAGCACCTCATGCGGGCGGGCGCGGAAGCCGCGTCCCGGATAGGCGACGCACAGGTCGCTCACGTCGAGCAGGGCCGTTGTCATCGCGCCTCCTTCTCGAACGCGTCCGTCTCGAGCCCGTCCGCGGTCGGACCGTCGGTGCGCGGCGCGTGCTCGTCGAGGATGGAATCCAGCAGCATCCGGGTGTAGGCGTGCTGTGGAGTGGTGAAGAGGTCGAGCACGTCGCCCGTCTCGACGATCCGGCCCTGCTGCATGACGGCGACGCGGTCGCAGATGTCCGCGACCACGCCGAAGTTGTGGGTCACAAGAAGCACCGCCATGTTCAGTTCCTTCTGCAGGTCGCGCAGCAGATCGAGGATCTCCGCCTGCACGGTGACGTCGAGAGCGGTCGTGGGCTCGTCGGCGATGAGCAGCAGCGGGCGGCTCGCGACCGCGCCGGCGATGAGTACGCGCTGTGCCATGCCGCCGGAGATCTGGTGCGGGTAGGAGGCGTAGGTGCGCTTCGGGTCGGAGATGCCGACCCGGTCGAGGAGGGCGAGGACGCGCTCGCGGGCGTCGCGCCGCGACATCGGCGAGGCCGCGCGGACGCCCTCGACGAGCTGGGCTCCCACCGTGAAGTTGGGGTCGAGGTTGGACATGGGCTCCTGCGGTACGTACGCGATGGACGTCCCGCGTACGCCGCTCAGGTCGCCCTCGCTCAGGCCGAGGAGTTCGCGTCCGTCGAGCCGGATCGAGCCACGCGTGACGACCGCGTCCGACGGCAGCACTCCGAGCACGGCGAAGGCGGTCTGGGTCTTGCCGGAGCCCGATTCGCCGACGAGTCCCAGAGTCTGCCCCGCCTCCAGGCTCAGGGTGACGCCGCTGACGACCTCCTTCAGCTCGCCCGACGGTGTCGGGTAGGCGATGGCGAGGTCCTCGACGGTGAGCAGCCCCGGGGCCGAACCCGAGGTCTTTGCCGACGGCGTGGCCGGCCTGCGCTCGGGGGCGGCGATCCGGGACGGTTTGGGCCGGCCGCCCTCCAGGGCGTCCCGCAGCGAGTTGCCGAGCAGCACCAGCGAGGCGGTGATGATGCCGAGCATCAGGCTCGGCCAGAGGAACTGCAGGGGTTCCTCGTAGAGGTTGGCGAAGCCCTCGGAGATCATCGCGCCGAAGCTGGGGACCGAACTTGATCCGACGCCGAGGAAGGCTAGGCCCGACTGGACGGCGATGGAGGAACCGGCGAGGAACGCGGTGGCGATGATGACCGGTCCCCGGACGACGGAGAGCACGTGCCGTCGCAGGATGCGCCGGTCGGGCAGGCCCGAGACGCGGGCGGCGTCCACGTACAGCTCGTTCTTCACCCCGAGCACGAGGTTGCGTACGAGGCGGTAGATCCCGGGCGAGAGCAGTATGCCGAAGATCAGCATCGTCGCGCGGTAGTCGCCGTCCGTCACCGGCAGCAGCACGATGAGCAGCAGCAGGCCCGGGAAGGTCATGACGAGGCTGAAGACCCACTCGGTGACGCCCCGGACGTGGCGGCCGAAGTAGCCGCCGACGAGCCCGAAGGTGACACCGATGGCCAGGGCGATGCTCGTGCCGATGAGGGCGGAGACCACGCTGGTGTTGATGGAGGCCAGCAGCCGCGCGAAGATGTCGCGGCCGCTCTCGTCGCCTCCCAGCAGGTAACCGTGGGTTCCGGCACCGGCGTTGACCGCGTCGAGTGAGGCGTCGTTGGGACCGTGGTCGGTGAACAGCGGCGAGAGCAGGCCGAGGAGGACCGCGACCAGGAGGAGACCCGCACTGATGACCGCCTGAGAGTCCGTCAGGAGCTTGCGCAGCGGCGACCTGCGGCGGCCGGGCTCGGCGGCGCGGCGTTCGGTGGCGTGGTGGCCGGTGGCGTGGGGTTCGGTGGTCAACTCAGGATCCTCGCCTTCGGGTTGAGCCAGCCGTTGACCAGGTCGACGACGAGGTTGACGCCCACCACGAGCAGCACTCCGAACAGGCTGATGCCCATGATGATCGGAATGTCGCCCTGCAAGGAGGCGTTGAAGGCGTACTGGCCGAAGCCCGGCAGCGCGAAGACCTGCTCGATGATGAGCGCTCCGCCGAGCATCTGGATGAACTCCAGCGACAGCACGGTGAGCGCCGGTCCGGCCGCGCCCCGCAGGGCGTGGCGCAGCACGATCGACCGGGTCGGTATCCCCCGCGTGCGCAGGGTGCGTACGTAGTCCCTGCGCAGTTCGCCGATCATGGCGCCGCGGATCTGGGCGGTGAGGCTCGCGACGCCGCTCATCATCAGGGCGACCACCGGGATGGTGATCGTGGTGACCCAGCGGACCGGATCCTCCGACAGCGGTGTGTAGCCGGTGGCCGGGAGCCAGTGCAGCTCGATGGCCAGGACATAGACGAGGGCGATCGCGATCAGCAGGTTCGGCACCAGGTAGCCGGTCATCGACACGCCCTGGGCGATCCGGTCGACGGCGCCGCCGCGGGTGGCCGCCAGGACGCCGAGCACCACA
This sequence comes from Streptomyces yerevanensis, assembly GCF_000716805.1. Classification (NCBI taxonomy): domain Bacteria; kingdom Bacillati; phylum Actinomycetota; class Actinomycetes; order Kitasatosporales; family Streptomycetaceae; genus Streptomyces; species Streptomyces yerevanensis. The sequence continues at coordinate 7,269 of NZ_JNWJ01000017.1, forward strand.
CTGATCACCACGGTCACGAGCAGGGCGGCCAGCACGATCGACAGCGTGACGCCGAGGCGGGCCGCGATGGCCGACCGGACGGGCTCGCTGGTGAAGTAGGAGAGGCCGAGGTCGCCGCGTACCGCGTGGGACAGCCAGTCCAGGTACTGGGTGAACAGCGGGCGGTCGAGGCCCAGTTGGGCTTTCTGGGCCTCGACCAGGTCGGGTGTCGCGCCACTGCCGACGATGCTGCTGGCGACGTCGTCGAAGGAGGTGCTGAGCAGGGCGAACGTGATCATGGTCACCAGGACGGCGAGCACCAGACCCGCGACAAGGCGACGCAACACGTAGAGGATCATCATGCGGCTCTCTTACGAAGCCTGGTCGGCGACGCCGAACTGCCGGACGGTGGCGAGTGTCGAGGAACCGTCACCGAGGTAGGTGATGCCCTTCTTGGTCGCCCAGTCGCTGCCGATGTAGAACACGGGGCCGTACCACGCGTTCTCGACTCCGAACTTGTTGATCTCCTTGTAGATGTCCGCGGCCTTCGCCGGGTCCAGCTCCCGGTTCGCCCGGTCCAGAAGCTTGGAGAGCTTGGGATCCGTGGAGTTGAACACGTTGCGGTAGCCGGTGGGGCTGTAGAAGCCGCGCGCCTCGACGGGGGTGGTGTTCAGCCCGTCGACGATCAGGAACATCGGGTACTTCTTGGAGGCGATGGCGGAGACGCTCTGCTGGGGCGGCACCGACTGCCACTTCACCTTGATCCCGATGTCGGCGAGCGCCTGCGTGAACGTCGGCTCGAACGGCTTGGTGAACACGAGGCTCGGCATGGTCACGGAGAAGCCATTCGCGTAACCGGCCTCCGCCAGCAGCTTCTTGGCGGCTGAGGGGTCGTAGGAGTACGTCTGGTCCAGCGCGGGATCGTGGCCCGGCCCCTGGGGGTTGAAGATCTGCTCGGTCGGCGCGCCCGAGCCCCGTAGCAGCTGCTTGACCATCTTGGCGCGGTCGAAGGCCATGTTGATCGCCTTGCGGACCCGCACGTCACCGAGCGGCTCGAGCACGGACCCCTCGCGGTCGCCCAGCACCAGGGACGCCACGGCGGTCGCCTGGACGTGCTTGGTCTCGAAACCCGCCGACTTGAAGGAGTTGACCTGTGCGACGTCGACGGTGCCGGCGTTGGTCTCGCCGGCCTTCAGTGCGTTGGCGCCCGCGGTCTGGTCGGAGATCACTCGGATCTTGACGGTCCGGAAGGGGTAGGCCTTCTTGTTCCAGTAGTCGTCACGCCGCTTGAGCACGTACACCGACCCGTTCACCGTCGCGCCCTTGTCGAGGGTGTAGGGGCCGGAGCCGACCGGGTTCAGCGCGGCGCTCTTGGACGTCATCGTCTTCGGGTCGCCTATGACGCCCGCGGCCGTGGAGAGCGAGGTCAGCAGCGAACCGTCCGGCTGCTTCAGCTTGATCACCACGGTGCGGGAATCGGGTGCCTCGACCGAGGCCACGGAGGCGAGTACCCCCTGGTTCGGCCCGGGCGTCGTCCTGATCCGCTCCAGCGTCGCCTGTGCGGCTGCCGCGTCGACCGCCGCGCCGGAGCTGAACTTCATGCCGGTGCGCAGTTTCAGCGTCAGGGTCCGCGCATCGGCGGAGTACTGCCAGCTCTGAGCCGCGCCGGGCTGGAGGCGGCCCGCGTTGTCCTGGATCAGCAGCGTGTCGTAGACCGAGTCCCAGACGTACGTCTGCTGGCCTTCGAGGAGTTGGGTGGGATCGAACGAGTTGGGCGTGCCGAAGATCGAGAGCGCCAGCGTGTCCCCCGAGGACGAGGACGCTCCTGTCGACTCGCTGCTGCACGCCGACGATGCGAGCAGCACCGCGGTGACACCCACGGCGGCCAGGGCCTGTGTCGGAAGTGGCGTCGTCCGCCCGAAGGGCGGGCCGGGCGGCGGCGATGGGGGTCCCCCCGCGCGAGCTCGGGTTCGAGCGTGGGGGAGCGTGCTCTCGGCGTGCCGGGTGCAAGGCCCCGTCGATGGACCGGACGTACTTGGGCTTTCGCCCGGTGCGGCGAGAGTGCCTGCCAGGCGTCGCCCGGCAGGCGCCACTTCCGACACAGGCCCTGGGGCTCGAGCGTGCGATCGCGGGTGTGGGTGTCGTATGCGCATGGGATGGACTCCTTCGTCCGGGAACCAGCGTCTGACGAGGCCTGCGCCATGGCCCGACGGCCAGGGGTGGAGCTGAAGTGCTCTGCGTCGTACGGGTGTTGGGGTTATGCGTCTACCGGTCCGACGATCTGCCGGAGTCGTCGTCCATGGCGCGTCCGCCTGCTCTGGCGGCTCTGGAGGAGCGAGCACACCAACCCATACCATGTGGTTAGTTTTCGCTCGGACGGTAAGCCCGTACAGCAAGCGCGGGAAGAGTGCGATCAGCCTTCGTAATCAGAGCGTTACCTTTCGACCGGCCGTCACCGGGGTGCGACGAACACGCAAATCCCAACCAGTGGTAAGTTTTGAGGGCTCAGCTGCCGCGCAGGACCATCCCGGACCGGCTTCGTCGAGGAGAGTGAACGCACCGTGGGTCAGGCAAAAGCGCGTGGGCCGTACGCCAAGACACCGGCCCGCAAAGCGGAGATCGTACGGGCGGCACGCGACAGTTTCGCCGAGAACGGTTACACCAAAGCCTCCCTGCGCGACATCGCGGAACGAGCCGGCATCACCCACGCCGGCCTCCTGCATCACTTCCGCAACAAGGACGAGCTCCTCGCCGAGGTACTCGCCGAACGTGACACGGAGGAATGGCAGCAGGGCCTGAAAGAGGTGGACAGCCCCGATCAGCTCGCCCCCTACCTCGGCGAGCTCATCCGCCACCACCAGAAGGCGCCAGAGCTGATGCGCCTGTGGATCGAGCTCGCCGCCGCGGCCTCACGGCCGGATCATCCCGCCCACACCTACTTCGTCGAGCGCTACGAACGCGGGCGCGCGCAGTTCGTCGAGGGATTCCACGACAAGGCGGACCGCAGCAGACTGCGCGAAGGCGTCAGCCCCGAGAACGCCGCAGTCCTCTTCCACGCCGTGCTCAACGGGCTCCAACTGCAGTGGGTACTCGACCAGGGCCTCGACATCGTCGGGCCCGTCACCGACTTCGTACGGCTGCTCTTCGACGACGACCACGACGAGGCAGACACAGACGCAGATGCAGACGTAGACGCAGACGGGTGAGCGGACAGTCGCCCAACTCGGCGCCATACGCGGCGAACGGACCTATCCCAACCAGTTCGGTGTGCAGTACCTTTCGGTCTGACCTTTAGCAGGTTCACCGAAGACGCAACAGCGTCGCGGAGGTGCTCGCACCGTGGACTTCCAGCTCACCGAGGACCAGGAAACGATCCGCAAGACCGTCGCAGGGCTCCTGCGCGACTTCGACGACCAGTACTGGATGCGCAAGGACCGGGACCACGCGTTCCCGGAGGAGTTCTACGCCGCCGTCGCAGGCGGCGGCTGGCTGGGGCTGACCATTCCCGAGGAGTACGGAGGCCACGGGCTCGGGATCACCGAGGCCACTCTCCTGCTCGAAGAGGTCGCTCGCTCGGGCGGCGGGATGAACGCCGCGAGCGCGATCCACCTGAACATCTTCGGCATGCACCCCGTCGTGGTGCACGGTTCCGAGGACCTCAAGCGGCGGACACTGCCGCGCGTGGCCACGGGTGATCTACAGGTGTGCTTCGGCGTCACCGAGCCGGGCGCGGGTCTCGACACGACACGGATCACCACGTTCGCGCGCCGCGAAGGCGACCACTACGTCATCGACGGACGCAAGGTATGGATCTCCAAGGCCGTCGAGTCGGAGAAGATCCTGCTGCTGACGCGCACCACACGGGTCGGCGAGGTGGCGCGGAGGACCGACGGCATGACGCTGTTCCTCACCGACCTGGACCGCGCGCATGTCGACATCCGGCCCATCGCGAAGATGGGGCGCAATGCCGTCACCTCCAACGAGGTGTTCATCGACGCTCTGCGCGTTCCCGTCGCCGACCGGGTCGGCGAGGAGGGCGAAGGGTTCCGGTATCTGCTCGACGGACTCAACCCGGAGCGGATGCTGATCGCCGCCGAGGCCTTGGGGCTTGGCCGGGTCGCCCTGGAGCGTGCGGTGAAGTACGGCAATGAGCGGGAGGTGTTCGGGCGTCCGATCGGGATGAACCAGGGCCTGCAGTTCCCGCTCGCCGACTCGCTGGCCAGGCTCGACGCCGCCGAACTGGTGCTGCGCAAGGCGACGTGGCTCTATGACAACGGCCGGCCGTGCGGGCGTGAGGCGAACACGGCCAAGTACCTGTGCGCGGATGCCGGGTTCGACGCCGCCGACCGTGCACTGCAGACGCACGGCGGGATGGGATACGCCGAGGAGTACGCCGTCGCGCGGTACTTCCGGGAAGCACGACTGCTCAAGATCGCACCGATCAGCCAGGAGATGGTCCTGAACTACCTGGGCTCACACACGCTGGGACTGCCGAGGAGTTACTGATGACGACGACGTACGACAGCACGTGCCTGTTCGATCTGACGGGGCGCTCCGCGCTGGTCACCGGGGCGGCCCAGGGTATCGGCGCCGCCGTGGCCGGAGCCTTGGCCCGCGCGGGCGCCTCCGTTCTGGTCACCGATGTCGACGGTGACGCGGCGGTCGCCGCGGCCGAGAAGATCGCCGCGACGGGGGCGAGCGCTCTGGGCATGGCTCTCGACGTACGCGACCGGGAAGCGGCTGACGCCGCCGTGGCACGCGCGGCGCACAGGACCGGCGGCACGCTGCACATCCTGGTCAACAACGCGGGTGTGACGGCACCCGCGATGTTCGACAAGCTCCCCGAGGACGACTTCACACGCCTGCTCGACATCCATGTGATGGGGACGTACCGCTGCGCGCAGGCGGCGCTGCCGTTCCTCCCTGAGGACGGTACGGGGCGCATCGTGAACGTCACCTCCTCCGCGGGCATCACCGGCACCCTCGGCCAGGTCAACTACTCCGCCGCCAAGGCCGGGATCATCGGCATCACCAAGTCCCTGGCCCGCGAACTGGCGCGTCGTCAGATCCTGGTGAACGCGGTGGCTCCGCTGGCCGCGACACCGATGACGGAAACGATCCGTACGAACGAGAGGTTCGCGCCGCAGATGCTGGCACGCATCCCCCTCGGCCGCTGGGCGACGCCGGAGGAGGTCGCCGGCGTCTTCGTCTTCCTCGCGTCCGACGCCGCGTCCTTCGTCACCGGGCAAGTACTCCCGGTGGACGGGGGTCTGGTGATGTGACCTGGGCGAGGGCACGTTGTTCAGAGGACGCGTTGTTCAATGGTCTGGCCGTCACCCATGTCGTACGCAGGGAAAGGCATGTCACGTGGCCTCCAAGGACAGCGCAGGGACCTCCACCGGGCTCGCAGGGCCCTCCACCGGGCCGCGCTTCACCGCGCTCACCGTGCCGAAAGCGGCCGACGTACTGGCGGCGGACGTGCGCGAGCGCATCCTGTCCGGTGAGCTTCCCGAGGGCTCGGCCCTGCCCCCGGAACGGCAGTTGGTGGAGCAGACCGGGCTGAGCCGGGCCACCGTGCGCGAGGCGCTGCGCATCCTGGAAGTGGAGAAGTTGCTGCGGATCCGGCCCGGTCGAGGCGGCGGCGCGTTCGTGCACCGCCCCGACCGCGAGTCGCTGGCCAGTACCGTCCAGTTGGTGATCCGGGGGCAACAGATCCGGCTCGACGCGCTGCACGAGACGCGGGAGGCGGTGGAGCCCGCGTGCGCCGCGCTCGCCGCCTCCCGTCGCACCGAGCTGGATCTGGCCGAACTGGACTCGACGCACTCGGAGTTGGTCGACGCGGGAGCCGCCGGGGATGTCCCGCGGTTTCTGCGGGCCAACGTCCGGTGGCACACCATCGTGGCGCGGGCCTCCGGGAACGAACTGCTGATCGGCTTCATGAGCGCCCTGTCCCGTTCGATCTACTCGGCCACGGACATCGAGGACTTCCTGGACGACGACATCCGTCGGGTTACGGCCCGCGCCCACGCGCGGGTCTCACAGGCCATCCGCGAGCGCGACGCAGCCGGGGCCAGGCGTCGTATGGAGAGGCATGTGTGCGCCTTCGCCCGGGCGGCGTCCCGCATCGACCGCCGGGAGCGGCTCGAGCTCGACGACACCGACATGGCAGGCGAATAGAATCTCGTCTTACGCATTAGAGAATGGCGTTTTCATTAAACGGTAAGAGCATTGACACCTCTTCGGCCTGACCTTTAGCGTGAGCGGCGCGGGTCGCAGCCGCTCTGCGGCCATCGCGTGCCTTCCTACGAGGAGGTTCCATGGGTGGCGAGGAAAGCCCCGTCCTGACCGTCTCCGCCGACGGAGACGTACGCATCGTCACGCTCTGTCGGCCGGACCAACTCAACGGTGTCTCCGCGGAGTTGCACCGACGCCTCGCCGAGGTCTGGGACGAGATCGCGGCGGACGACCAAGCGAGGGCCGTCGTGCTCACGGGTGCGGGGCGCGCGTTCAGTGCGGGCGGGGACTTCGGGCACTTGCTGCGCCACCACAGCGATCCGGCTCTGCGTGAGCGTTCGATCCGGCTCGACCGGGCCATCCAGACCGCGATGATCCGCTTTCCGTTGCCGGTCGTCGCGGCGGTCAACGGGCCCGCCGTGGGGCTGGGTTGTTCGCTCGCTCTGGGCTGCGACCTCGTCCTGATGGCCGACGACGCGTATCTCTGCGACCCCCACGTCTCCGTCGGGCTCGTGGCCGGGGACGGCGGGGTCACGCTGTGGCCGCTGCTCACCAGCCTGTTGCGCGCCAAGGAGTACCTCTTCACCGGGGACCGTATTCCTCCCGCGCTGGCGGTGGAACTCGGGCTCGCCAACCGTGTAGTCGCCACCGCCGAGCTGCGGGACCAGGCGCTCGCCCTGGCACACCGGCTGGCGGCCCAGCCCGCACAGGCGCTGCGCGCCACCAAGGCGGCCCTGGCGGTGGTCATGGAGCAGGTGTCGCGCGGCGGCATGGAGGCGGCACTGATGGCGGAGGAGTCCACCATGACCAGCCCCGACTACCTGCGCATCGTCACCTCGCTCGCGAACGGCGGGGCACGACGCCGCGATTCCCGCAGTCAGGAGGTGTGAGGCATGGAGGCGGAGGAGTTCCGGCTGGTCCGGGAGGCCTTGCGCGCCTTCGCCGCCGACCATCGATGCGACGCTGCGGAGGTCGGGCAGACGGAGCGGACCACTGCCCAGAAGGCGCTCGACGGGCTCGGCCTCGGTGAACTCCGGCGGTCCACCCCACCGTTGGCCTCCGCTCAGGAGTGCGCGCTGCTCGCCGAGGAGTACGGACGGCAGCCGCTGGCCACCTCGTTCCTGGGGACCGTGCTCCTGGCCCCGGAGGTGCTGCGGCTGCTGGCGGCCACCGGGCGCCATGCACCGTACGAGAGCCGGCCCACCGTGGCCCTCACACGTGACCTGCGCTTCACCGGCCGGGACAGCGAGGCGGATCACGTGGCCTGGGATGCCGAGGGGGCCGAGAGCGCGCTGTGGATCGGCGGCGACGGCACCGTGCGGGCACTCGACCTCGGCGGGCCTGCTCCCACCACGGATCTGCTGCGCGTCGTCCGCGAGGCACATCCGGGGACCCCCGACTCCGTACTCGGGCGGCTCGACCCCGAGCAGCTGCACGCCTGGCAGGCCTGGGCGTTGGTGATGGTGAGCAGTGAACTCGTGGGCGCCGCCGCGTCGTTCGTCGAGCAGAGCACGGCTTACGCCCGCGACCGCAGCCAGTACGGACGACCCATCGGCTCCTTCCAGGCGGTGCAGCATCTGCTCGCCGACGCCACCGTGGCCGTGGAGGCCTGCGCGAGCGCCACGCGCTACGCGGCCTGGTGTCTCGACCACGCCGGCCCCGACACCGCCCTGGCCGCCGCCCGGGTGGCCAAGGCCGAGGTCGACGTGTCCGCCGTGGAGGCCGTGTACGCGGGGATGCAGGTGTTCGGCGGCATCGCCCAGACGTGGGAACACATGGCGCACCTCTACCTGCGCAGGGTCCGGGTCGGCGCCACCGTGCTGACGGGTACCCCGGACCTGCTCACCGCCCTCGCGCTGCCGCCGTCCGGGCCTCATGTGGTGGAGGCATCGTGACCGACCATGACGTCCCGTTGGATTTCGGTGATCCCGCCGACCTGGACATGCTGCGCCGCGAGCTGCGGGCCTGGCTCACGGAGCACCCGCTCCCGCGCCGGCGGAACGGCGAACCCATGGCCGAGTTCCTGCACCGGTGGCACCGGCAGCTCCACTCGGGCGGCTGGGTCGGTCTCGATGTCCCCGAGCGCTACGGCGGCCGCGGCCTCACCGCGCTCCACCAGGTGGCGGTCAGTGACGAACTCGGCGCATGCCGCGCGCCCGGCGTGCCCAGGATCGGCTATCTCGCCCACGCGCTGCTGGAGTTCTGCTCGGAGGACCAGCGAGCCAGGCTGCTGCCCCGCATGCTGTCCGGCGACGACGTGTGGTGCCAGGGCTTCAGCGAGCCCGGCGCGGGATCGGACCTGGCGGGCATGAGCACGTATGCGCGGCGGAGCGAGGACGGCGGGCACTACCTCGTCAACGGCCAGAAGCTGTGGACGAGTTATGCCCAGTACTCCGACTACTGTCTCCTCCTCGCCCGCACCGACCGTGCCGCGCCCGCGCACTCCTCGATCACGGCGTTCGCCCTGCCGCTGAACCGAGCCGGCGTGACCGTGCGGCCGCTCCGCGCGGCCAATGGGGACGACGAGTTCTGCGAGCTGTTCCTCGACGACGTCCGAGTGGCCGTGGACGAGCGCGTCGGTGCGGAGGGCGATGGCTGGCCGCTGGCCATGACCACCGTCAACTACGAGCGCAACGCCCTCGACACCGGCCATCTGTCCAAGTACGGACTGCTGTTGGAGCGGCTGCGCCGACAACTGCGCGAGCACCGTGGCGCGTTGCCGGACGGGCTGGTGTCAGCCGTCGGGCGGTGTGTCGTCGACTACCAGGTGCTCGTCGCGCACGCACGCCGCCGCACGGCCGAACGCCTCGCCGGGCGGCCAGCGGGCCCCGAGTCGTCGGTCGACAAGCTGCTGATGACGCGTGCCGAGCAGCGGCTGTACGAGACGGCGCTCGCGGTCCTGCCGGAGGAACTCCACCGGGACGGCGGGGCGGTGTACGGCGAATACCTCTACTCCCGGGCCGCGTCGGTGTACGGCGGCTCGTCACAGATCCAGCGCAACATCATCGCCAAGCGTCTCCTGCACCTGCCGTCGGCGTCCTGAGCCGCCGCCTCCCCGCACGCCCGTCGACGAGATGAGAGCACCGCCCGAACGGAGCCCGTCATTGCGATACGACCAGGAATACCTCAGCATCCCGAACTCCATACGGCGCGCGGCCGAGCGCTTCGATGACGCACCGGCCGTCGTCGACGGCAAAGTCCGCTGGAGCTTCGGCGAATTGGAGCGGCAGATGACGCGGGCCGTCCGAGCCGCGCTCGCGCTCGGCATCGGGCCCGGCGACAGGGTGGGAATCTGCGCCCCCAACTCGGCGGAGTGGATCGTCGCCACCCTCGGTGTGCAGGGGGCGGGCGGCATCGTCGTCCCCCTCAACACGCGTTTCAAGGCCGCCGAACTCACGTACATCCTGCGGAAGTCAGGCGCGAAGGCCCTGCTCGCATCGCCGTTCCTCGGTACGGACTACGTCGCTGAACTACGCAAGCACGATCCGGAGTTGCCCGCCCTTCGCACGAGCGTCTCGATCCTCGGACCTCGTGGCGACGCCGATCTGGCGTGGCCGGACTTCCTGGCCCACGGCGCGGCCGTCACCGAAGGCGCGGCGCACGCCTCGATCGACAGGGTGACGCCGCAGGACGTGTCCGACGTGATGTTCACCTCCGGGACCACGGGCCATCCGAAGGGCGTGATCCTCACGCATGGGCAGTCGTTGCGCGCGTACGGCTGGATGGCGCGGGAGTACACCTTCCGCCCGTCGGACACCTTCCTCGTCATCCCGCCGTTCTTCCACTGCTTCGGCTACAAGGCGGGCTGGCTGGCCTCCTTCCTGCATGGGGTGACCGTCATTCCCATGCCGGTCTTCGACGCGGACCGGGCCCTGGAGATCATCGACCGGGAGAAGGTCAGCATCCTGCTCGGACCGCCCACCATCTTCCAGGACCTGATCGATCTGCCGAGCCGCTCCCGCTATGACACGTCGTCGCTGCGTGTGTCCATGACCGGTGGGACCACGATCCCGGAGCAGCTCATCCATGCCATGAAGGACGAGTTGTCGTTCGACATCGTGATGAGCGCGTACGGACTGACCGAGTCGACGGCCCTGGCGACCACCACCCGGCTCGGCGACGGGCCCGAGACCGTGGCCCGCACCACCGGCCGCCCGGTTCCCGACGTGGAGGTTCGCATCGTCGACGACCAGGAACGCGTCCTGCCTCCCGGGGAGGCGGGCGAGATCCAGGTGCGTGGCTACAACGTCACCCGCGGCTACTGGGAAGAACCAGAGGCCACAGCCGCCGCGATCAGTAGGGACGGCTGGCTGCGCACCGGCGATGTAGGAGTGCTCGACGCCGACGGCAACCTGTCGATCGTCGACCGCAAGAAGGACATGTACATCGTCGGAGGGTTCAATGCCTACCCGGCGGAGATCGAACGACTGCTCCTCGGCTGTCCGTCGGTCGCCGAGGCCGCAGTGATCGGCGTGCCCGACGAACGGCTCGGCGAGGTCGGCTGCGCCTACGTGGTCCCGCGTCCGGATCAACAGCCCTCCGAGGCGAGCATCGTCGCCTGGTCTCGCGCGAACATGGCCAACTTCAAGGTGCCGCGCCACGTCCGCTTCGTGGACGAGCTGCCGCGCAACGCGAGCCGCAAGGTACTCAAGGACGAGCTGCGGGCGTGGTTCGGGGAGGGCGTGTGACGGCCGAAGGACCCGTGGCCACAGGGCCCTTGGCCGATGTCACCGTGGTCGCGGTGGAGCAGGCCGTCTCGGCCCCGTTGTGCACGCGTGCGCTCGGCGATCTCGGCGCCCGGATCATCAAGGTGGAGGGGCCGGACGGCGGTGACTTCACCCGGTACTACGACGACGTGGTGCACGGACTTGCCGCCCACTTCGTGTGGGTGAACCGGGGCAAGGAGTCGGTCGTCCTCGATCTGAAGTCCCCGCAGGGGATGAACGTCCTCCACCGACTGCTCGACCGGGCCGACGTGTTCGTATCGAACCTCGCGCCCGGGTCCGCCGCCAAAATCGGCATCACCGCCGACGACCTGGCGGCACGTCACCCCGACCTCATCACCATGGAGATCGACGGTTACGGACCCGGCGGCCCGCTCTCCCACAAACGCGCCTACGACCTGCTCGTCCAGGCCGAGGCGGGCGCATGCGCGATCACGGGCCTGCCAGGCGCACCGGCCAAGCCCGGGCCGCCGATGGCGGACGTGTGCACCGGCCTGTACGCGGCATTGACGATCACGGCGCTCCTCGCCGAGCGGGGGCGGACAGGCCGGGGGGACTCCCCCGGCCTGACCTCGGCTTCGGCTTCGGCCTCGGCCTCAGCCTCAGTGAGCATGTTCGACACGGTGACGGAGCTGATGGGCTACGCGCTCACGTACACACAGCACACCGGCATCGACCAGCAGCCCGTCGGCATGGGTTCGCCTGCCGTGGCGCCGTACGGGGCCTACCTCACAGCCGACGGTCACACGGTGGTGCTCGGTACCACGAACGACCGCGAGTGGCAGCGCTACGCCCGTGACCTCCTCGGCCGGCCGGACCTGGCGGACGACGACCGACTGTCCACCACGGCCGGCCGGGTCGCCGAACGGGAGTGGCTGGACGGAGAGATCGCGCGGTGGTGTGCGGAGCGGACGCTCGGCGTCATCCAGGCGGCCGCCGACGCGGCCGGCATCGGTAACGCGAAGCTGAACAAGCCCAGCGAGGTCCTGGCCCATCCCCAGCTGGCCGCGCGCGACCGCTGGCGCGAGATCGGCACGCCTGGCGGGCCCAGTCCGGCGCTCCTGCCGCCTCCCGTGCTGCGAGGACGTGTCGCGCCGATGGGAGATGTGCCTGCCGTGGGTGAGCACACCGAAGCGGTGTTGCGCGAACTGGGCTTCACCGAGGACGCGTTGACCTCTCTCGATACGTCAGAAGGTGTGAGAGCCACGACGGCCGCCGCCTCGGACGTTTCCGCGCCACCGGCCGGAGTCGAGCACCGATGAGCAACAACGAGGTTCTCCTGACCCACGACGACGGACAAGGCGTACGCACCCTCGTCCTCAATCGGCCGCACCGCAGGAACGCGCTCGACGACAGGCTGTGGCGGGCCCTGCGGGACGCGCTCGCCAAGGCTGGCGAGGACCGTGGCGTACGCGCCCTCGTCATCACGGGTGCGGGCGGCGCGTTCTGCTCCGGGGCCGACATCTCCGGTGGCCCGCGTGCGGAACACCCGACGTATCGCATGCGCACCCTCAGCGAGGTGGCCCTGCTCCTGCACGAACTCCCCGTGCCTACCGTCGCCAAGGTCACCGGTGTGGCGGTCGGCGCGGGCTGGAATCTCGCGCTGGGCTGCGATCTGGTGGTGGCCACGCCGACGGCCACGTTCTCGCAGATCTTCGCGCGGCGCGGACTCTCGCTCGACCTGGGCGGCTCCTGGCTACTGCCCAGGCTCGTAGGCCTGCAGCAGGCCAAGCGTCTCGCTCTGCTCGCCGAGACCCTCGACGCCGAACAGGCCCGGGCGTTGCATCTGGTGACCTGGGTGGTGCCCGACCCGGAGATCGACGCCTTCACGGACGACCTGTGCGCCCGCCTCGTCAGCGGCCCGCCCGTGGCCCTGGCCCAGAGCAAGGCACTGCTCAACGAAGGAGCGGATCGCACACTGCGGGACGCACTCGCCAACGAGGCCCGCGCTCAGGCCGTCAACTTCGCCACGAGCGACGCGGCGGAGGCGTACGCGGCCTTCGCGCAAAGGCGCGACGCCCACTTCACCGGCACCTGGGCGGTGCCGGTGAACACCCTGTCCGGCCCCGCCACCGAGGAGACAGCGAACATTGAATCCTCCCCCGGCTGAAGCAGGGGGATTCCTGGCTCACGCTGCCTGCGGGTCAGCGACCTGACAGGTCTTCCACGATCAACACCAGCCGGGTTGAAACCAGCCCGGGTTCGTACGGCAAAGCTTGGAGGTGCATGTGCTGTCTTGGTTCTCGATCAGCACGGCGTACGCGCTTGGTTCTCGCAACGCACAACAGTCAGTTTCCCCGACCGTGTGGGCGGTCTGTGACCCTGAGGGTGAAACCCCGTTCCCTGCCCTGCTCCGCAGGAGTCCGATTCATCTCCGGCCTGAAGACCGGGGCATCCTGTGAGGAATCAGGTGATGCGTGAAGCCGTAATCGTGGAAGCCGTCCGCACACCCGTCGGCAAACGGAACGGCGCCCTGGCCGGGGTGCACGCCGGTGACCTGTCGGCCCATGCCCTCAACGCCCTTGTCGCACGCACCGGCATCGATCCGGCCGCCGTTGAAGACGTGGTGTGGGGCTGCGTGTCGCAGGTCGGCGACCAGTCAGGAAACATCGGGCGGTACGCGCTTCTTGCCGCCGGGTGGCCGGAGTCCGTTCCGGCGACGACGGTGAACCGGGCGTGCGGTTCGAGCCAGCAGGCCCTCGACTTCGCCGCTCAGGCCGTGCTGTCGGGCCAGTACGAGATGGTGGTGGCGGGCGGAGTGGAAACGATGAGCCGGGTGCCGCTCGGCGCGGCGAAGACGGGCGGTGCTCCGTACGCGCCCAGTGTCCTGGCCCGTTACGACAACTTCTCGTTCAATCAAGGAGTCTCCGCCGAGAAGATCGCGCAGAAGTGGGGGTTCTCGCGGGCCCGACTCGACGCATTCGCTTCTCTGTCGCACGAGTTGGCGGCAGCGGCTCAGGACTCGGGGGCGTTCGACGCTCAGCTCGCCCCCCTGGGCGCGGACGGATCGAAGACGCCCGCGCTGCGGACCGACGAGGGTGTGCGGCGGGGCACCAGCCCACAGACGCTCGCGGCCCTGAAGCCCGTCTTCCAGGAGGACGGCGTCATCCATGCCGGTAACGCCTCCCAGATCTCCGACGGCGCGGCGGCCCTGCTGGTCACCACCCCGCAGAAGGCACGTGAGCTCGGGCTGACCCCGCTGGTCCGCTACCGTGCCGGCGCGGTCGCCGGAGCCGACCCGGTGCTGATGCTGACCGGCCCGATCCCCGCGACGGAGAAGGTGCTGCGCAAGGCCGGACTCACGCTCGACGACATCGGGGTCTACGAGGTCAACGAGGCTTTCGCGTCCGTGCCGTTGGCGTGGCTCGCGGAGACCGGCGCCGATCCGGCCCGGATGAATCCGCTCGGCGGCGCGATCGCACTCGGCCATCCGCTGGGCGCCTCCGGAGCGATCCTGATGACCCGGATGATCCACCACATGCGGGCCCGCGAGATCCGTTACGGCCTGCAGACCATGTGCGAGGGCGGCGGCACGGCCAACGCCACCGTCGTCGAACTCGTCGACTGAACCAGGGGAATCAGAGTGCGCCGCGACCTCTTCACCGCCGACCACGAGTCCTTCCGCCACCTCGTACGCGACTTCGTCTCGCGTGAGGTCGTCCCGCACTACGAGGAGTGGGAGCGGGCCGGGCGGCTGCCCCGAGGCGTCTTCGAGCAGCTCGGGGAGCTGGGTGTCATGGGCCTCGCGCTCCCGGAGGAGTACGGGGGCGCGGGCGTCGACGACTACCGGTACAACGTGATCCTGCAGGAGGAGGCCGCCCGCGCTCTGGTCACCCTCGGCACGGTCCGCACCCAACTCGACGTCATCCTGCCGTACTTCTTGACGTACGCGAACAAGGAGCAGCGCGCACGCTGGTTCCCCGGCCTCGCCGCCGGCAAGCTCCTGACCGCCATCGCCATGACCGAGCCCGGCACGGGGTCCGACCTGGCCGGTATCCGGACGACGGCTGTGCGGAACGGCGACCACTACGTCCTGAACGGCGCCAAGACGTTCATCACCGGCGGGCTCCTGGCCGACCTGGTGATCGTCGTGGCCCGTACCGCGTCCGATCCGGACAACCGCAGGGCGGGCCTGACGTTGCTTGTCGTCGAGGACGGCATGCCCGGTTTCAGCCGGGGCCGCGAGCTGGACAAGATCGGCATCAGGGTCCAGGACACCGTCGAGCTCGCCTTCGACGACGTGCGGGTGCCGGTGGCCAACCGGCTCGGCGAGGAGGGCGAGGCGTTCTCCTACCTCGGCCGCAATCTCCCGCAGGAGCGGATGACCGTCGCCGTCGGATCGGTCGCGCAGACCCGGGCGGCACTCGAGACGACCCTCGCGTACGTCAGGGACCGCAAGGTGTTCGGCAGCTCGGTGGCGTCGTTCCAGAACACCAAGTTCGAACTGGCCGCGGTCGCGACGGAGATCGAGGCCGCGCAGGCGATGCTCGACCGCGCGGTCCAGGCTCAGGTCGAGGGGAGGCTCTCGGGCGCGGACGCGGCGAAGGTGAAGCTGTTCTGCACCGAGATGCAGGGTCGCTGCGTGGACCGGTGCCTTCAACTCTTCGGCGGTTACGGCTACATACGGGAGTACCCGATCGCCCGGTTGTACGCCGACGCGCGCATCACCCGGATCTACGCGGGGACCAGCGAGGTCATGAAGGTCATCGTCGCCAAGTCACTTGGCCTGTGAGGGAGTTGCCGTTGTCCGGGAGAGACTTCGCCGACCGGAAGGGCGCCGCGCTGGTCGCGGGCGGAACCGGAGGCATCGGCGCGGCGATCGTACGCACCCTGGCCCGGCGCGGCAGCACCGTGGCCTTCACGTTCCGGTCCAACGAGTCCGCGGCCCAAGACCTCACGGCCGAATTGACGACGGAAGGCGCTCGCATCCGTCCTCTGCGCGCCGACCTGGCGGTCGAGGAGGACGCCTCCGCCGCCGTCCGGGACACCGTCTCCGAGTTCGGCGGGCTGCACACGCTGGTGTACGCGGCCGGTCCGCACGTACCCATGGTGCATCTGAGTCAGGTGGCACCGGGCCGCTACCGGGAACAGCTGCACACCGACGCCCTGGCTTTCTACAACCTCGTGCATCCGGCGCTCACCATGCTGCGGGAGTGCGGTGGGAACACCGTCGCGGTGACGACGGCCGCCACCCGCCGTTACCCGGTGCGCGACGGCCTGTCCGCAGGCACGAAGGGTGCGGTGGAGGCCGTCGTACGAGCGCTGGCCGCCGAGGAGGGGCGGTACGGCGTGCGGTTCAACTGTGTGGGGCCCGGGATGCTCACGGACGGGATCGCGGCCCGTCTGGTCGACAGCGGGGAACTGGACGCGGACGCGCTCGCCGTCACCCGTCGCAACATCCCGCTCCGTCGGTTCGGCTGCGCGCAGGACATCGCCGAGGCCGTTGCCTTCCTGGCGTCCGACCGGGCCGGTTTCATCACCGGCCAGCACCTCGCGGTCGACGGGGGCTACAGCGTCTGACCGGCCACGAGTGTGGCGCGTACGGCATCGGCGGTGAGGTTGTCGAGCGCGGCGCTCAGCGGCAGGTGGAGCAGGCACAGGTCGGCCGGTGCGCCGGGCGCCACGGTCCGCCGCGGGCCGCCCGGTGCCAGGGGCGTGCCCAGGAAGAGGCCGAGGGCGGCGCGGGGCGGCAGCGCTTCGGGGCCGGCCCGCCCGACGGCCGTCCGCATCACCGCCCACGGATCCGCGGTTCCGTACGGTGCGTCGGTACCGGCGGCGACGGGGATCCCGGCGGCGATGAGCGTTCCGCAGCGGTAGAGGTGGGGCTGGTCGTCGGGGTGCACATCGGCTTCGTACGCGAGGGCGCGCTCGACCGGGAAGTGCGGCTGCGTGACCACGGTGACGCCGAGGCGCCGCAGCCACGCCAGGGATTCGACGGGGATCACGGCGCCGTGCTCGATGCGGTCGCCGGGCACGCTTCCTGCCTCGTCGAGTGCGAGCAGGGTCACGAGGAGCTGGACGCGGGTGACGCAGTGGACGGCCACGGGACGCGGCCGGGTCCGCGCGATGCGCTGCGCCAACTCGTCGGGAAGGGGCAACGTGAGATCGTCCAGACGGATCTTCACGGGCGCCTGTCGGTCCAGGCTCATCACGGTGATCCGTTGCGGCAGGTCCCGGAGCAGCAGTGCGCGCAGGTCGTCGGCCGGGTGCGGGTCCGCGTTGGTGAAGCCGGTGACACCGCGAGCAGCTGCCCTACGGCCAACTCCCGTCAGGTCCAATGGCGTTGGAGGTACCAAGGCGCGCAGGCACTCGTCCGACCGCCAGAACCGCCCGTCCCCCGCGTCGTCCATGCCCGCGGCCCGGAGTGCGGCCCCGTTCCACACCCACGACTCACCACTGCGGTCCTGCACCCGCACCGGCCGATCGGCCACCAACCGGTCGAGCGTCGCACGATCCAGCTCACCGGCGACACTCTCGTGGTACCCGACCGCCCGGACCCACTCCCCCGGCGGCCCGGCCCGCAGGGCTTCGGCGAGTTGGTCGAGTCCCGTCACGTCCTTCGGACCGACGCGCACCGAAGCCGGTTCGGCGGCCAGGGAAGCGAGGTGGACGTGGTGATCGTGCAGCCCCGGCAGCAGGGCGCCGCCCCGTCCGTGGATTCCGACGCGACCACCGAGGTGTCTGCCGAGCTCGACGATGCGCCCGTCCCTCACCCGTACATCGACCCGGCCACAGCCCTCGACTTCGACGTCTCTGATCAGCACGGGAGAAGACCCTTCACGGGCGGCCGTCTCTGTCACCGTCACCCGGCGCGGAGTCGGCCAACTCGGCCGCGCACGCCGCCATGGACACGCACACGAGGTGACCGCCTCCTTCCCGCAGCGAGCGGGCCGCCGCCTGAGCCGCGTAGATACCGGTGACAGGATCGGCGATCGCGTCACCCAGGAACGTCGGGCCCCCGCCGTCCGGGCCGAGCGACACGAGTCCCCCCGCGACGGCCGCGTCGTCGCCGAAGGCGATGCGGTCGTCGTCCCGCCCGTATCCCGTGACGCTCACCCACACCCGGCCGGGTCGAGCCGCGAGGAACCGTTCCGCGCACAGCCCGAGGCGGCGCAGTGCGCGAGGACGGGAGGCCTCGATCACGACGTCGGCGTCGGCCACCGTGGCCAACAGAGCGTCGCGGTCGGCGAAGTCGAGGACCACGCTGCGGTGGCCGTGGTGCAGGTGCCGGTAGAAGGCAGGGGTGCCACGTCGCGCGCCATCAGGCCGCCCGGCGCACTCCACCTTCACCACGTCGGCCCCCGCCAGACCGAGCAACCGCGCGCACAGCGGCCCGGCCCACAGCGCGGAGAAGTCCGTGACGCGTACGGCACTGAACGGCTTCGGGGTTCCCACGCGCCCGGCATGCTCGCGCAGGACAGGCGGGCGCCGGCCGGTCTCGGACCCGAGGAACGCCGCGGCCACGCCCAGGAGTTGGGCATGATCTACCGCCTCAGCGGCAGGGCGCGCGGCCACCGCCCTCCTCAGCCGTCTCAGGGGGTCCCGCTCCAACTCCCCTCCGCCGCCTAGGAGGTTGAGCAGGGCGGGGAGTGCGGCGTGATCGTCAGGGCGGGCCAGGTTGACGGCCACCCAGCCATCGGCGGCCCGCATCAGGTGACAGGAGCCACCGGCTGAGGTGCGGCCCGGAGCGGCGAGGCCCGCGAGACGGGCGCGCAGGAACAGCTCCGTCTCAAGGTCGACCGGCACGCCTGTGAGCTCGGTGAGGTCACGCGCGACAGCGACAAGGGGGTGGAGACGATCGCCCGCAGACCGCGTCCAGGCGGGTGCCCGGCCGTCGGCAAGAGCGTAGTTCTCCATTCTCGCATCCACCCTTCTCCCCTGGCGGCAGCCAAACTACACTCGCGGCGACATGAGCGGGAGAGGGGAGCACCAGCCAGCATGCAGGCGCCCCTCAGGCTCGTCGACCTGGACAGTCCCCGCGCTTCTATGCAGAAGGACGCCGCCTTCGGGACGAATCCGGCCATCGTCATCGGATACGCCACCGAACCCGTCGATGTCCCGGTGGAGGAGTACGACGTCCTTCTCACCGCCGCGCCGGACGCACCACGCCCCTGGGTCACCCACGCCGATCCGCCGGCGGCGGCAGACCGGCTCGCCCGCGTGGTGGCGGAACGCACCGAGGCAGCCGTCGCCCTGATCCAAGTGCTGCGCATGGGGAGGAACTTGGGGCCGGAGGAACGACTTGTCGCCGAATCGCTCGCGTACTCCGTCCTGCAGAGCGGCGCGGCTTTCCGGCATTGGCTCGCCACCACGCCGCGCAGTGCGGCGCGCCCCTCCTCGCAGCCGGTGCGCCTGGCCCGGTGCGGTGAACGGCTGACCATCACGCTCGACCGCCCCTGGGTGCGCAACGCGGTGGACGCGGCCACCAGGGACGCCCTGTGCGAGGCCCTGTCGGTCGTCCTCGCGGACCCGTCCGTGACACGGGTCGACCTGCGGGGCAACGGGCCCGCCTTCTGCAGCGGCGGCGACCTCTCCGAGTTCGGGACGTCGCACGATCCCGCCCGCGCTCACCTGCTGCGCGTCGACCGCAGCCCGGCGGCCCGGCTCCTGCGCTGCGCCGAGCGGGTGACCGCGCATCTGCATGGCGCGTGTGTGGGTGCGGGCATCGAGCTCGCGGCGTTCGCCGCCCGGGTCGTCGCCACGCCCGACACCCGGATCCAGCTTCCCGAGATCGGCATGGGCCTGATCCCCGGGGCCGGCGGCACGGCAAGCATCCCCCGCCGGATCGGGCGCCACAGGACCGCGTATCTCGCCTTGTCAGGGACGACTTTGACGGCACGTCAGGCCTTGTCATGGGGATTGGTGGACGAAGTCGCCCCTGCCGCAGGATCGGCGGCGTACACGTGACCCGCCTCCGGGCCACTCCTCGCGGGACGCTGACTCATCGCACGTGATGAAGGCGTTGACTTCACCCCGGCCACATGCTTCGATTCCCGCCAGGTGGAAATGTAATTCTCTTCTATACGCAACACCCCTCTCCCAAAGTGTGATGTCGTGGTGCAAGGAGCGGTCGCTCGATGAGTATCGATCTGCACAACGCCGTCGCGGTGGTCACCGGCGCGGGCAGCGGGATCGGGCGTGCCGCCGCGCGCGCCTTCGCCCGGCGCGGCGCTCGGGTGGTGGTCACCGACCTCGACGCCGAGCGTGCGCACGCCGTCGTGGAGGAGCTCGGCGCACTCGGGGGCGAGGCCGTCGCCGCGGCGTGCGACGTCACCGTCATCGACGACCTCCAGGCCGTCCGTGACCTGGCACTGCACCGGTTCGGCCGCGTCGACCTGGTGATGAACAACGTCGGGATCCTGGCCGTCGGCCCCGTGGAGGCCATCCCTCTCGAGGCATGGCAACGCGTGATCGACGTGAACCTGTTGAGCGTGGTCCGCAGCAACCTGGTGTTCCTGCCCGTGCTGCTGGAACAGGGCGCGGGACACGTCGTCAACACGGCTTCCACGGCGGGCCTGTTGCCCTACGGGTACGACCGCCTGCCGTACACGGCGACGAAGCACGCGATCGTCGGGCTGTCCGAGGCGCTCGCCCTGTATCTGCGGCCGCGCGGCATCGGGGTCTCGTGTCTGTGCCCGGCCGGTGTGGCCACCAACATCGTCGAGCAGATCACCTTCTACGGAGAACCGGCACCGCCGCAGGGCCCCGCGTTCCCGGTGGTGGACGCCGAGTCGGTCGGTGAGCTCGTCGCCGACGGCGTCAGCGAGGACCGTTTTCTCATCCTCACCGCACAGGAAGCCGCCGCTGAGCTGCGCGAACTCGGAGCGGACGTCGATCACTACCTGTCCCGACTGACCAAGGACATGCCATGAGCAGCACACTCGACCGCCTGAGTCTGGACGGCAAGGTCGCCGTCGTCACCGGTGGCGCCGGAGCCATCGGCCAGGTCTACGCCCGGGCCCTGGCCGAGGCCGGCGCCCGGGTCGTCCTGGCCGATCTCGACGGCGAGGGCGCCGACCGAGCGGCCAAGTCCCTCTCCTCCGACGGTCTGCGCGCCCTCGGCGTGCGGGTCGACATCACCGACCGCGATTCCGCCGCCGCCATGGCCGAGCAGGCCGTCGGTGCGTTCGGCGGGATCGACATCCTCGTCAACAATGCCGCGTTGATGGCCGACATACCCCAGGTGGATCTTCTGGAGCTGCCGACCGAGTGGTTCGACCGCGTCATGCGGGTCAACGTGCTGGGCGCCATCATCTGCGCGGGTTCGGTAAAGGCGTCGATGGTCGAGCGCGGTGGCGGGCGGATCATCAACCAGGTGTCCGCCGGGGCCTTCATGGGGGGCGGCATCTACGGCGTGAGCAAGCTCGCCCTGGTCAACGTCACCGTCGGCCTGGCCCGTTCGCTCGGCCCGCTGGGCATCAACGTCAATGCCATCGCGCCCGGACTCGTGGAGAACGAGCCCGGGTTCAGGAGTCTGCCCGCGGACCACCCCGCCCGCGCCGCCCTCGCCTCCGCCATCCCCGGCAAGAAGTCCGCGCCCCCGGAGGACCTGCTCGGCACGCTGCTCCTGCTGGCGTCTTCCGCCGGTGAGTGGATCAACGGGCAGACGATCAGCGTCGACGGCGGCTGGGTCACGCGGCTGTGAGCTCGGCTGCGAGGAATGAGAGGCGGAATGAGAGAGGGGCACACCCATGACGGACGACATGCCTCGCGCGCGCGTCGGCTTCATCGGTCTGGGCAGCCAGGGCGGGCCGATGGCCCGTCGCATCGTCGAGGAGTCGTATCCCCTGACGCTGTGGGCGCGGCGCCGTGCGTCCACCGATGCCTTCGCCGACACGGCCGCCGTCGTGGCCGGCTCGCCGGCCGAGTTGGGGGCGGCGAGCGACCTCGTGTGTCTGTGCGTCGTCGCGGACGCCGACGTCGAGGACGTACTGCTGCGACCCGACGGCGTCCTGGCGGGCATGGCACCGGGCGGGGTGGTGGTCATCCACTCCACGATCCGCCCGGACACCTGTCGGCGCATCGCCGACGAGGCCGCCAAGCGCGACATATCCGTAGTGGACGCCCCGGTCAGCGGCGGGGGCGGCGCGGCCGCGGAACGCAGGCTGCTGGTGATGGCCGGTGGGGAGGAAGCGGATGTCGACCGCTGTCGTCCGGTGTTCGAGACCTTCGCGGACCCGGTGATCCATCTCGGCCCTCTGGGCAGCGGCCAACTCACCAAGCTGCTCAACAACTTCGTGTTCACCGCCCAGGTCGGGCTGGCCCTCGACACCTTCTCCTTCGCCGAGCGGCTCGGCATGGACCGCGCGGCGGTCGCGCAGGTCCTCGGGCACGGCAGTGGCGGCAGCCGGGCGGCGGCGATCCTGTCCGCGTCCGGTTTCGACACCGCCGGGCTGCGTCAGGCACGGTCCCTGTTGCTCAAGGACGTCGACATCATGCGTGACGTCGCCCGCACCGCCGAGGTCACCGAACCGGCCAGGCTCGCCCAACTGGCCGCGCACACCTTGTCGTTGCTGAACGCTCCACCGACATCGTGACCCGGCGCACCGCCCATCCGTACGAGAACGAGAACAAGGCGGCCGACATGACCACAACCTCCTCTCCTTCCTCCCGTTCCTCCAGTCCGGGCGCGACCGGCGATCTCGGCGTGACCGGCCCTCTTGTCAACGGCACCTGGCTCGACAAGACGTCCATGGGCGCGGTCGACCACGTCAATCCCGCGACCGCCCGCACCAACGGCTCCGTCCTCCTGTCCGGGCCGCAGGAGGTCGACGACGCCGTCGCCGCGGCCAAGGCGGCTCACCCGGAGTGGCGGGCCATGTCCCCGGACAAGCGGCGGCGGATCCTCCAGCGTGTCGAGGAGTTGATGCTGGCGCGCGTCCCCGAGCTGGGCCGTCTCACGACCCTGGAACTCGGCGCCCCCATCACCATGGCGTCGGCGCTCGCCCACCTGTGCGCAGGGTGGTTCGGGTACTACGCCGGCTGGGCCGACAAGATCGAAGGCTCGACGATTCCGCCGAGCCCGGTGATGGTCCCGGGCCTCGACTACACCGTCCCGGAGCCGTACGGGGTCGTCGGGATCATCCTGACCTGGAACGGTCCGATCATGTCGGTCGGCATGAAGATCGCGCCCGCGCTCGCCGCCGGGAACTGTGTCGTCGTGAAGTCTCCCGATCTCGCGCCATTCACGGTGGCGCGCTTCGCGGAGATCGCCCTGGAGGCAGGGCTGCCGCCCGGGGTGCTGCACATCCTGCCCGGCGGGCCCGAGGCCGGTGAACACCTCGTACGCCACCCCGACGTGGACATGATCTCCTTCACCGGCGGGATCCCGACCGCGAAGAAGATCCTCGACTCCGCGCGCCACAGCCTCAAGCCGGTCCTGCTCGAACTCGGCGGCAAGACGGCGAGTGTGGTGTTCCCCGACGCCGATCTCGACGAGGCCGTCGCCTCAACGGTCCGCTCCTGCTTCAATCTCTCCGGCCAGGGCTGCAACCTCACCACGCGCCTGCTGGTCCACCGCGACGTGTACGAGCGCGTCGTGCAGACGGCCGCCGGGGCCGCCACGGCGCTGGGGGTCGGCGACCCCTTCGCCCCGACCACGGCGCTCGGTCCGGTGATCGGTGCCGCGGCCCGCGACCGGATTCTCGGGGTGATCGAGCAGGCGGCCGACAACAGCAGGCTCGTCGTCGGCGGCCACGCCGTCGACCCGGCGGCGCTGGCACCGGACGTTCGCGACGGGTACTTCGTCGAGCCGACGGTCCTCGCCGATGTCGATCCCGGCAGTGACGTCGCGCGGCACGAGGTGTTCGGCCCGGTCCTCTCGATTCTCCCGTTCGGCACCGAGGAGGAGGCGGTCGCGCTGGCCAACTCCACCCCGTACGGCCTGGGCGCCGTCCTGTACACCCGTGACGTGTCGCGGGTGCAGCGTGTCGTTCCCCAACTGCAGGCGGGCACCGTGCACGTCAACGGAGCGTCCGGGCAGCCGCCGGGTGCGCCCTTCGGCGGCTACAAGCACAGCGGTCACGGCCGCGAGGGCGGCAAGGAAGGGCTGTTCGAGTTCCTCCAGACCAAGAACGTCTTCATCCGCGCGTAAGCACGCCAGGAGGCACTCATGAACGACAGCCAGGCGGACCGGATTGCGACCGAGGTCCTGACGACCGATCAACTGCCTTCAGCGCAGACACCTTTCGGACGGGCATCACGCGACTTCCTGTACGGGCAGGTGTGGTCGCGGCCCGGGCTGAGCAGGCGGGACCGCCGCTGGGTCACCCTCACCTGCGTGGCCGCCGCCGACTCGCCCGACCCGATCGAGGAGCACGTCCACGCGGCACTCGTCGGCGGGGACATCGACCTCGCGGAGATGCTGGAGTTCGTGCTGCACTTCGCGGTCTACTGCGGCTGGCCCAAAGCGTCGCACCTCGAAGGTGCCGTCGGCCGCCAGTGGGACCGTATCCACCGCGAACGCGGCGAAGAGACCCCGCCCTGGCCGGTGCTGGACAACGGCACGCTCGGCCCGGGTGACATGGAGAAGCGGCTGGAGCGTGGCGTGGAGGAGTTCATCGACGTCAACCTCACCCCCGCCCCGCCGGCCAACTCACCGTACCGGCACGCGGGAATCCTGGGCTTCGTGTTCGGGCACGTCTGGCAGCGGCCCGGCCTCACGCGCCGCGAGCGCCGGATCATCACGGTCGCCAGCGTCGCGCTCGACGACTCGCCGCTCCCGCTGCGCACGCACGTCGGCGCGGCGCTCCACTCCGGTGACCTCACCAAGGAGGAGATGGACGAGATCGTGCTGCAGTTCGCCGCCTACTACGGCTTCGCGAAGGGCGACGCACTCGCGGACGCGGTCGAGGCGGCGTGGGCGGTCAAGCCCGCCTGACCGACCGTGCGCCGCCCGGAACGGACCGGTCTCACGGACGGACCGGGCTCACGGACGGACTCACGGTCGGCGCAGGGATTCCGCGGCGAGTTCCCCGATGAGGACGGCGGTGGCAGCCGGTCCCCGCAGCGGCGCGTCCGGAAGGACGGAGGTGTCGGCCACCCGCAGGCCGGTGACTCCGTGCACCCTCCCGTGGGCGTCGACCGCGCCCCGCGGCCCCATCGGGACGGTGCCGCACGTGTGCTGAGCCGTTCCGAGGTGCGTCCGGACCCACTGGTCGAGTGCGCGGTCGTCGTCGATCACGCCCCGGTCGAACGGTTCGGCCGGCCCCGCGCACACCTCACCGAACGCGGCCGTGCTCAGTACCCGCCATGCCGCCCGGACGGCCTCGCGCAGCCTGCCCCTGTCGTCCGGGGTGGCGAGATAGCCGTAGTCGACGTGCGGGGGAACCTCCGGGTCGGCCGACACGGTCCGCAACCCACCGCTGCGACGAGGTGTCAGCACGGACACCAGGAACGCCGACGCCGCCCACCCTGCCGACACGGTTCCGCCGGTCAGCGCGGTCAACGGCAGGAGCGACTGGAGGACTTCGAGGTCCCCGGCGCTCTGCCCTCCCGAGGAGGACGCCAGATGAAGCACTCCGCCGAGCCATGTGCTCTCGGGGGTGGGCAGGGAGTGTCGCGGCTGCCACGTCACGGCCAACTGAGGGTGATCGCTGATCGCGGCGCCCACGGAGGGCAGGTCCGCCACGACATGGATCCCGAGGTCGGCGAGCCGCCACGCCGGACCGATCCCCGACAGATTCAGCAGATGGGGCGTGACCAGCGCTCCCGCACACACCACGACCTCGCCGGCCAGGAAGACGACAGGTCGCCCCGCGTGCTCGGCGACCACCCCTGTCGCCCGGCCGCACTCGATGACGATCGAGCGCACCGTGTGCTCGCCCCGCACGGTGAGGTTCGGTCGGGCGGCGGCTCCAGGCAGGTAGGCAAGTGCGGTGTTGACACGGCGGCCTGCACGCGTGTTCGTCGGCACGGCGCCGAAACCCGGCTGGTCCTGCGCGTTCTTGTCGACTTCCGCCGGGTGCCCCAACTCACCTGCCGCAGCGGCGAACGCGGCCGCGGCCGGATGGTCCAAGGCAGCGCGCCGTACCGGCACAGGGCCCGCGGTCCCGTGTGCCGGCCCGTCCGGATGGTCGAAGTCGGCCTCCATCGCCCGCAGGAACGGCAGGACCCGCTCGTACGACCATCGCGCGTCGCCCGCCTGCCCCGCCCACCGCGCGAAGTCTGCCCGGCGGGCCCGGATGAAGTAGCAGCCGTTGACAGTGGTCGAACCGCCCAGGACACGGCCCCTGGGAGCGGTGTAGGGGTGCTCCGGGGTGAGGTGCACAGGCACAGGCCGTACGTCCGGGTGGCCGGGTTGCGCGCCCGGGACCAGGCGCGCGTCCAGTGACGCGTCCGGGAACCCGTGATCCGGCACCGGCCCCGCCTCCAGAAGCAGTACCTCGCAGTCCGTGTCCTCGCTGAGCCGGGAGGCCACCACCGCGCCACTGCCGCCCCCGCCCACCACCAGCACATCGGGGATCGACACCGGTTCAGGGTTCCCTTCCTCGCGTCGTGGAAATACTATTCTCTTCAACAGAGAATATTAGATTCAACCATGTCATACAGGAGCCTCAATGTCGGATACGCATGAATCGACAGCGGCCGGTACGGCGGTCGAGACCGAGGCCGAGTACGCCGGACCGAGCGCCCCGGACGACCACGAGCCCCTCACGGACTCCCTGATCGAGGACATCTCCATCGACGGCATGTGCGGCGTGTACTGATGCCCACGGACAGCCCCGGCCCCCGCGCCGACCTCGACCGGGCATGGGCCCTGCACCCTCAGGTCTCCCTGCGGCCCGAGCCGTTCGGCGCGCTCCTCTACCACTTCGGCACCCGTCGGCTGACCTTCCTCAAGGACCCTCGCCTGGTCGAGATCGTCCGCCGCCTGCCCGAGGCGCCGTCGGCGCGCGCCGCATGCGCGGATTGCCGCATACCTGATGCCGAACTGCCCCGGTTCGGGGCGGCGTTGGCGTCCCTGGCGGAGTCCGCCATGCTCGTCGAGCGCGCGCAGTCCGGCCGCCACGACCTGAAGGGCTCGGGACTCGCATGACCACCGCCCCCGCCGACGCTCGACAGCCGCGCCTGACCGAACTGTTCGAGGCCGGCCTCGACGCACCCATCTGCCTCACCTGGGAACTGACCTATGCCTGCAATCTGGCGTGCGCCCACTGCCTGTCCAGTTCGGGGCGGCGTGACCCACGCGAACTGACCACCGCGGAAGCCAAAGCCGTCATCGACGAGCTGGAGGCCATGCAGGTCTTCTACGTCAACATCGGCGGCGGGGAACCGACGGTCCGCCCCGACTTCTGGGAACTGCTCGACTACGCCACCGCGCATCGGGTCGGCGTGAAGTTCTCCACCAACGGGGTGCGGATCACGCCGGACACCGCCCGGCGGGTCGCGGCCAACGACTACGTCGATGTCCAGGTGTCGCTGGACGGCGCGACGCCCGAGGTCAATGACGCGCTGCGAGGGCCCGGTTCGTACGCGACCGCTCTGCGCGCCCTCACCCACCTCGCCGAAGCCGGCATGCGGGGCGTCAAGCTCTCCGTCGTGTGCACCCGCCACAACATCCCCCAGATCGACGACTTCAAGGCCCTCGCGGACCGCTTCGGGGCGCAGCTGCGACTGACCCGGCTGCGGCCGTCCGGACGCGGCGCCGACGTCTGGGACGAGCTGCGTCCCACCGCCGGCCAGCAGCGAGAGTTGTACGCATGGCTGCTCGACCACGGCGACTCCGTGCTGACCGGGGACTCGTTCTTCCACCTGTCGGCGTACGGACGTGCCCTGCCCGGGCTCAATCTGTGCGGGGCCGGCCGGGTGGTGTGCCTGATCGATCCGGTCGGTGACGTGTACGCGTGTCCGTTCGCGATCCACGACGAGTTCCTCGCCGGGAACGTACGGGATGCGGGCGGCTTCGCCGGAGTCTGGCGCTCGTCTCCTCTCTTCCAACGGTTGCGGGCGCCGCAGACCGGGGGTGCCTGCAGGTCATGCGGCTTCTACGACAGTTGCAAGGGCGGCTGCATGGCCGCCAAGTTCTTCACGGGTCTGCCGCTCGACGGGCCGGACCCCGAGTGTGTGCGCGGCTTCGGTGAAGAGCTGCTGGCTCGGCGGGCCGCCGACGGCACGGACCGGCCGAGGCCGAGTGTGGACCATTCTCGGCCCGTCCTCGTCCCTCTGACCCGTCGGCCGCCCGCGCCACCCGTGTCGGCCTGCGACGAGAGCCCACTGTCCGGATTCCGTCCTTGAAGTACCCGAGGAGGCAACCGAGTTGAGCCCCATCAACCCCCTGCGCAGAAACCCGTGGTTCGAGACGGTCGCCGAAGCCCGCAGGCGGGCGAGGCGGCGGCTGCCGGGCAACGTGTACGGCGCCCTGGTGGCCGGGGCCGAGCGTGGCCGGACGGTCGACGACAACACGGCTGCCTTCGGCGAGCTCGGGTTCGCCCCGCGGGTAGCCGGACACCACGGCGCGCGCGAACTGGCCACGACCGTCATGGGAGTCGAGACGTCGATTCCCGTGGTCGTCTCCCCCACCGGGGTCCAGGCGGTCGATCCCGACGGTGAGGTGGCCGTCGCCCGTGCCGCGGCCAACCGTGGCGTGATCATGGGGCTCAGTTCGTTCTCGAGCAAGCCGGTGGAGGAGGTCTGCGCCGCCAACCCGAACGTGTTCTTCCAGGTCTACTGGAGCGGCGAACGCGACGTGATGCTGCAGCGGATGGAGCGGGCGCGCCGGGCCGGCGCCAAGGCGCTCGTCGCCACGTTGGACTGGTCGTTCTCGCAGGGGCGCGACTGGGGCAGTCCGACGATCCCGGAGCGGATCGACCTGCGGACGGCCCTGCGCATGGCACCCCAAGTCCTGCCCCACCCGGGCTGGTTGTGGCGGTTCGCGCGCACCGGACGCGTACCGGACCTGACCGTGCCGAACCTGCAGCCACCCGGCGGCCGGGCGCCGACGTTCTTCGGTGCGTACAGCGAATGGATGGGTACGCCGCCTCCGACATGGGACGACGTCAAGTGGCTGCGGGAGGAGTGGGGCGGGCCGTTCCTGCTGAAGGGTGTGTGCCGGGTCGACGACGCGCGGCGGGCGGTCGACGCGGGCGTGAGCGCGATATCGGTGTCCAACCACGGCGGCAACAACCTGGACACCACGCCCGCGACCATCCGCCTGCTGCCGGCGATCGCCGAGGCGGTGGGCAGCGAGATCGAGGTCCTGCTCGACGGTGGAGTGCGGCGGGGCGGCGATGTCGCCAAGGCGCTCGCCCTGGGCGCGCGAGCCGTGCTCATCGGCCGCGCCTATCTGTGGGGGCTGGCAGCGAACGGGCAGGCCGGCGTGGAGAACGTCCTCGACATCCTGCGCGGCGGCCTGGACTCCGCGGTCCTGGGCCTCGGCCGCGCCTCGGTCCACGAACTGTGCCCGGACGACCTGCACGTGCCGCCCGGGTTCGCCGTGGCCCTCGGCGGCGGCTCCGGCTCGGGACGCTGAGGTGACCGACCGGCTCGCGGACATGTCCTGGCCGGACATCCCGGACGACGCCCTGGTTCTCGTGCCCCTCGGCTCGACCGAACAGCACGGCCCGCACCTGCCTTTGTCCACGGACACCGTGATCGCGCGGGCCGTGGCTCGGCGCGCGGCCGGCCTCCTGCCCGGCAGGGTGCTGGTGGCACCGGCGATCCCGTACGGGGCGAGCGGGGAACACGCGGACTTCCCGGGCACCGTGTCCATCGGCCATGAGGCCCTGCGGCACGTACTCGTCGAGACGGTCCGTTCCCTCGCACCGTGGGCCGACCGGGTCGCCTTTGTGAACGGCCACGGCGGCAACGCCGAAACACTGCGGGCGGCCGTCGTCGAGCTGCGCCACCAGGGGCACGACGTGGGCTGGGTCGGGTGCGAGGTCCCTGGTGGCGACGCCCACGCCGGCTTCACGGAGACGTCTGTGCTGCTGCACCTCGCGCCGGAACACGTGCTCATGCGGCGCGCGGCCCCCGGGGACCGGCGGCCTCTCGCGGCCCTCATGCCGCAGCTGCGGGCGGCCGGCGTCCGAGCCGTCTCGCCGACCGGTGTCCTCGGCGACCCGACCGGCGCATGTGCTGACCAAGGGCGACGGATACTGCGGGAGTTGGCTGCGGACGTGGCCTCGCGGCTGGCTGCCTGGCGTGCCGACGATCAAGGAAGGCTGTCGCGATGAATCGGCACACGTCCCGCCCGGCCGCGCGACCGGCAGGGCAGGCCGGTGCGCCGGCCACGAGCTCGCTGACACCTCCTGGGCTGCGGGTCGCGCTCGCCCGCTCCACGTCGTTCAGGGCGGGCCATCGTGTGGCAACGGGCGGCGCCCCGTGGGGAGTCGCCCGGTTCAAAGAGGCCGCGCTCCCGTACCTCGCAGCCCTGCGCCGAGCCGGACGCACCGGCCTTGCCCCCGACACGACCGTGGGCCGAGCCCTGGCCCGGCAACTCGTCGACCGAGGGCTCGCCCACCCGGTGCCCGCGCCCCGCCCCGGCCCGCACCCGGTGACGGTGGTGGTCCCCGTTTTCGGGCGGCCGACCGAACTGCACCGCTGTCTGGGCTCGTTGCGGGGACTGCCGGTGGTGGTCGTGGACGACGGATCGCCCGACCCCGGCCCCGTGCGCGTGGCCGCCGAGACGCACGGAGCGCGCCTTGTCCGCCATGAGGTGAATCGCGGCCCGGCGGCCGCCCGCAACACCGGGCTCGCGCTGGTCGACACCCCGTTGGTCGCGTTCGTCGACTCGGACTGCCGCCCCGACGACGGCTGGCTGGACGTCCTCGTCCCGTCCTTCGACGACCCGAAGGTGGCGGCGGTCGCTCCGCGGATCGTGCCGGACGTCCCCTCGCCCCCGACGGGTCTGCTCGCGCGCTACGAGGCCGCGCGCTCCACCCTCGACCTGGGACAGGACCAGGACCTCGTGCGTCCCGGCGCGCGAGTCGGCTTCGTACCGACGGCCACACTCGTCGTACGAAGGGACGTACTGCGCGAGGTCGTGTTCGACGAGGACCTGCGGCTCGGCGAGGACGTCGACTTCGTGTGGCGGCTGCACGACCGCGGCCTGCACGTGCGCTACCAGCCGCGGGCGCGCGTCGCCCACACGCCCCGGCTCGCCTGGCGTGACGCGGCACGCCGCAGGCACGAGTACGGCACGTCGGCCGCCGCTTTGGCCGAGCGCCACCCTGGCCGGCTCGCTCCTGCCCGCCCCTCCGTCTGGAACCTGCTGACCCTGGCGTGCGTCGCCCAGGGCCGTCCGCGTGCGGGGGCCGTGAGCGCGCTGGTGTCCGCGGGGCTGTTGCGACGCCGCCTTTCGGGGACGCCGGGCGCTACGGGACTGAGTGTGTCGGTGGTGGCACAGGGTTTGGTGGCCGATGCGGCAACCATGGGGCTCGCGCTGCGCCGTGAGTGGTGGCCGCTGGGGCTGCTGTGTCTCGGTGCCGCGCCCCGCACGCGCGTCGCTCGCGCGGCCACGGCGGCCATGCTCCTGCCTGTCGCCGCGGAGTGGGTCACGCGCGGGCCGGCACTGAGCCTCCTCCCTTGGACGACCCTCCGGTGCCTCGACGACCTGGCGTACGGCACCGGAGTGACCGCCTCGGCCTTGCGCCACCGTTCACTCGCCGTGCTGACCCCTGAGGTGCGCCTGCCCTTCAGGCAACGGTCTGCGGGCACCGCGCCGCATGAACGCGTTCCCAGGAGCCGTCAGGACACGTGACATACAACCGTCGTTGCCGCACAGTGAACTGACGCTTCATCAGGTAACACTCTGATCACGAAGCCGAACGGCAGTCTTCCCGCGCTCACTCCCGCGGCCTACCTTCCAACGAAAACCGACCACGTGGTAATAGTTGACTCTGCCACGGCTTCGGCGGACCCGTAGACGCCGAAGTGCCCCCACTCGCAGCTACGTTCACGGCTTCACGTATGGCACCGACGCACTGACGAAGGTCTCGGCTCTCCCGGTCCCGGACGAAGGAATACGCCCATGCGCATTCGACACCCGCACTCCCGGCCACGACCGCACTCGCGGGCCCTGACCGCCACCGGCAGCGACTGGGCGACCAAGAAGGGCATCACCTACCTCGGTGACGGCTCCACGACCATGTCCACCATCCGGCAGTTCGGCGTGGCCGAGGCCGCCCGCGGGCAGGCGCAGTGATGGCCAGGCTGCCCATGCACGGACTTCGCCGTACCCCTGAAATCGATCTGACCGGCGAGTGGCAGTTCCGGCTTCTGCCGCACGGCACCTGGAAGACGGTGCAGGTGCCGGACCTGTGGACGATGCGCGAGGACGATGACCGGCCGCACTACACCAACGTGCCGATGCCGTTCCCCGACGTGCCACCGCGGGTGCCCCAGGACAATCCGGTCGGTGTCTACCGGCGCCTGGTCGATCTCTCGCCGCAACCCGGGCGGCGGACGATCCTGCACGTCGGAGCGGCCGAGGGCCTGCTCCACGTGACCGTCAACGACCGCGACCTGGGCACCAGCACCGACTCCCACCTGGCCGCCGAGTTCGACATCACCGACGCGGTACAGGCGGGTCCGAACACGATCCAGCTCACCGTGCACAAGTGGTCGGCCGCCAGCTATCTGGAGGACCAGGATCACTGGTGGCAGTCCGGGCTGAGCCGTCCGGTCCATGTGTACACGGTGCCGGACACCCGGCTGGCCGATGTGCGGGTGGTCGCCGACTACGACCCGCAGACCGCGATGGGTGCCCTCGATGTGGAGGTTCTCACCGAAGGGCTGGATCATCTGCCGGAGTCGGGCTGGACGGTCAGGATCGGAGTACTCGGGCAGACGTACACGGCACCGGTGAATCCGCGACTGGCGGCGGCGACCATGCCCCGACCCGCCGACGCCCGCTCGCTCCGGCCCGAGCCGGTGCTGCCCACCGATTTCGACTTCTCGGGCCTGGTCAGCCTCAAGGCGTCCGGCGCGCCGTTGGACGGGCCGATGCGCCAGGCGGCGGAGATGATGGTCAGCCACTCCCACCCGACCGTGCGGCCCCGGCCCGGCACGGCGACCTTCGCGCTCAGCGACCTGGCGGTCCGGCCCTGGTCGGCGGAGATCCCCCATCTGGAGGGGCTCGACGTCGAACTGGTGGCGCCGGACAGCAGCGTGGTCGACCGCACCAGCATGGAGATCGGCTTCCGCCGCGTACGGATCGAGGGCCGTGACCTGCTGGTGAACGGCGAGCGGGTGCTCATCCAGGGGGTCAACCGCCACGACGTCGACGCGCGCACCGGCCGGGTGGTCTCCCGGGAACTCATGCTGGCCGAGCTGTCGTTGCTCAAGCGGTTCAACGTCAACGCCATCCGCACCTCGCACTACCCCAACGACCCCTACCTCCTCGACCTGGCCGACGAACTCGGCTTCTACGTCGTGGACGAGGCCGACATCGAGGCGCACGCGTTCACGTCCACCGTCCCGCACGATCCGCGTTACCTGCCCGAATTCCTGGAGCGGGTCTCCCGGATGGTGCTGCGCGACCGCAATCACCCGAGCGTCGTCATCTGGTCGCTGGGCAACGAGACCGGGTACGGGGCCAACCACGACGCCGCCGCGGCATGGGTACGACGTTTCGACCCGACCCGTCCTGTGCAGTACGAGGGCGCCATCGCCGTCGACTGGCATGGCGGACATGGCGCGAGCGACATCGTCTGCCCGATGTACCCCCACCTCGACGCGCTCCGGGCCTTTGACGGCGACCGGCCGGTGATCCTGTGCGAGTACGCCTATTCGCAGGGCAACTCCACCGGTGGCCTGGCCGACTACTGGGAGCTGTTCGAGACACTGCCGGGCTTGCAGGGCGGGTTCATCTGGCAGTTCAAGGACCACGCGCTCGATCCGGACGGTGACGGCCGTTACCGTTACGGCGGCGACTTCGAGGATCACCCCAACGACGGTCCCGTCCTGCTGAACGGTCTGGTCTTCTCCGACCTCACCCCCAAGCCGGCCTTTTATGAGGCGCGTGGCCTGTTCAGTCCGGTGAGTGTCGCGTCGGACGACTCGGACGGCCGCCGGCTGACGATCCGCAACCGGCAGTTCTTCGCCGACCTGAGCGGCTACGAACTGGAACTACGGGTGGAAACGGAGGCGGGACGGACCGCCTCCCGAACGGTACCGACACCCGCGGTCGCACCACGGGGCGAGGCCCGTATCCCGATCCCCGACGACCTCGTCAAGCAGCTCGACGACGCGCTGGCGCTGACGGTGACCGTACGCACCCGCAAGGACAGTCGCTGGGCCCCCGCGGGCACGGAGATCGCCGTCCATCAGGTGACTTTCCCGCGCCGGCCGGTGGTACTCCCGCACGGCACAGCCCGGACCGAGGAGATCAGCCACCCGCTGCTGCGGACCCCTCCGCGGCTCTGCCTGTGGCGGGCCCTCACCGACAACGACCGTGCCTTCGCCCTGGACAACCGGTTCGAGCGCTCCGGGTTCTTCGAACTTGTGCCGGTCGAGGGCGGCTACCGGACCGCGTGGGGGGACGAGATCGTGCACCGGCGGACGATCCGTCAGGTCGGCGAGGCCGACTGGGTGCTGTCCGAGCGGGTCGTCCTTCCCGAGGGGACGGAGGACGGGCTGCGGGTGGGTATGGAGTTCATCCTCGTCGAGGGCTTCGAGCACGCGCGATGGACCGGGCTCGGGCCCTGGGAGAACTATCCGGACCGTCGGGCCTCCGCCCTGCTCGGCACCTGGGAGAGCCCCGTCGACGAGCTGGCCGTGCCGTACATCAGGCCCTCGGAGAACGGGGGGCGTGGCGAGGTCACCCGGCTGGAGGTGAGGGGACCGGCGGGCACGGTGCGCACAGCGCATGCGCCGATGCACATGACGGTCGGCCGTCACACCGTGGCGCGACTCGAAGCAGCCGCCCACTGGTGGGAGCTGCCGCCGAGCCGGGAGACGGTGGTCCACCTGGACGCCGCCCACCGCGGAGTCGGCATGGCCTGCCTGGGCCCCGACACCCGCCCGGAGTTCCGTCTCACTGCCACCGAGTACGCCTGGGAATGGAGGCTCACGCTCTCGACGCCGCCCTAATGAATCGTTTCAATCCATCGCACAGACAAGGGCAATGTCATGGATCACAGAAGCCGCCTGACGCGCGCCGCGGCCGGGCACGCCATCAGCCGACGGTCCGTTCTCGGAGGCGTGGGCGCAACCCTCGTGGTGGGCGCCCTCTCTTCAGCCGGCTCCGCAGCGGCCCGGTCGCGAGAGCCCGGCGAACACGCCGGTCCGGGCTCGGCGTTCGTCACGCCGCCGATGCGGCAGAGACCGCGACTTCGCTACCCCACCGCTGGCGGGGCGGCAGCGCCTGGATCGACCTGGGAGAGGTCAACGACGTCTTCTCCGTACGGATCAACGGCACCGACCTGCCGCCCGCCGACCAACTGGACACCGTGATCGACGCGGGTCCCTACCTCCGCAGCGGTACGAACACGATCGAAGTGCGCGTCGCCACCACCTTGGCCAACGCCGTCAATCCAGCCGCTGGGCACCGCTACGGTCTCCTGGGCAGCCACGGCGAGGTGACCATCACGCCGTACACGCGCGCCGTCGTCACGCGATCGACAGCAGGCCGGCGCAGTAACCGGAGGTGACCCGCCGGGAAGGCTTGGGCAATGACGCCTGACTCTTCGTTGGGCACGCCGTGTTCCTCCCCCAGGAACGCTGCCGAACGGCCGTCCGCGCGGGAGCGGGCCGGGGCGGCGCGGCACACGAGATCCCACGTGCCGTCCCGGCCCCCGCTCATCACTCCGGAGGAAAGACCACTTCTTCCGTGTCCGCATCAACGATCGAAATCGCCTCGATCGGGCAGGACTCGGCGACTTCGAGGACCTCCTCCGAAGCCGGCAGGGTCTCGGAGGTCGCGCGGCCCTGCCCCTGCTCGTCGAGCTTGAACTCCGTTGGGGCCGAGGCCGCACACAAGCCCGTACGGACGCACACGCGCGGGTCGACCGTGACCTTCCAGCGATCCCCCATGGTCATGCTCCTCGGATGACGAGCGGCAGCGTCTTCCAGCCCCGGACGGTCGAGGTCTGGGCCAGCTCCGCGCCGTCCCAGTCCACCTCCCAGTCCGGGAAGCGCCGCAGGATCTCCTCCGCCGCCACCTTTCCCTCCAGGCGGGCCAGCGCTGCGCCCAGGCAGTAGTGGGCGCCGACACCGAACGACATGTGCTGGCTGACCCGGTGGATGTCGAAGCGGTCCGGGTCGTCGAAGCGGTCCGGGTCGCGGTTGGCGGCGGCCTGGATGAAGAGCATGGCGCTGCCGGCCGGTACCGTCCGGCCGTGGAGCTCCACGTCCCGGGTGACGTAACGGGCGGTGAACGGGCCGGTCGGCTCGAACCGCAGGATCTCCTCGATGGCGTTCGGGATGAGGGACGGGTCGGCCACCAACTCCCGCCGGGCTTCCGGGTAGCGGGCCATGACCGCGCCGAACCAGCCGATGAGCCGGCCCGTCGTCTCGTTTCCGGCACCCGCGACCACCGTGCAGTAGGTGAGGACCTCCCCGTCGGTGAGGGTGCGCCGGTTCCCGTTCTCGTCCTCGAACTCGGCGGTCATGAGCTCGGTCATGAGGTCGTCGGAGGGGTGCTTCTTGCGCCACTCGATGTAGTCCTGGAAGCCCTCGGTGTTGAGGATGTCCTCCTGGGCGATCCGGCCGCCGTCGCCGGTCTCCAGGGTTGCGTCCGTGCGGTCGCGGAAGGTCGCCTGGTCGGCCTCGGGGATACCGAGCAGCATCCCGATCACCCGCATCGGCATCTCGGCGCCGACGGCCTCCACGAGGTCGAACCGGTCGGCACCGGTGACGGGTTCCAGGACCCGCTCGCAGAAGGCCCGGATCCTGGGCTCCAGTTGGGCGATCCGGCGTGGGGTGAAGACGCGGGCGAGCAGTCGGCGGTGGATGTCGTGGACCGGCGGGTCCTCGAAGATCAAGGTGCCGGACGGCATCTCCATGCCGGTCTGGATGATCTCCAGGATGTCGCCGCGTGCGGAGGAGAACGTCTGCCAGTCCGCCAGGCCGCGCTGGCAGTCGGCGTACCGGCTGACCGCGTAGAAGTCGTGCCGGTCGTTGCGGTACAGCGGGGCTTCCTCACGTAGGCGGGCGTACAGGGGGTAGGGGTCCTTGGCGAGTTCCGCGTCGAAGGGGTCCCAGTACAGGGGCGGCTGTGCGGTGGTCATTTGAGCATGGCTCCCGCGTCGATGGTCATGGTCGTGCCGGTGACGAAGCGGCCTTCGTCCGAGGCGAGGTAGAGGACGGCGTTGCTGATGTCGACCGCCTCGACCCAGGGGGTGGGCAGCAGGTGCATGCCTTGCGACACGGCGGCGAAGTCGTCGACGGTGGGGTTCTCCAGGTCGGGCCGGAACATCCGGTACGTCTCGTCGTGCATCACCATCGGCGTGTTCACCTGGGTGGGGTGCAGGCTGTTGACTCGGATGTTGTGCTCGCCCAACTCCCAGGCGAGCGTGCGCATCAGGCCCACCACGCCGTGCTTGGCGGCGATGTAGTGCCCGATGTTGGCGTGGCCGCGCAGGCCGCCGACGGAGCTGGTCAGGATGACCGAGCCGCCCCGCCCGCCGGCGACGATGTGCGGCGTGGAGACCTTGGTGGTGAGCCAGACGCCGGTCAGGTTGACGTCGATCATGTCCCGCCAGGTCTTCTCGTCCATGGCGTCGAGCCGGGCTCCGTCGCTGCCGAGGCCCGCGTTGGCGCACACGATGTCCAGGCGGCCCAGCTGGGCCACGCCGTCGTCCACGGCGGCCTTGAGCGCGTCGTGGTCGCGTACGTCGGCCTGCACGGCGACGATGCGCCGTCCCAGCTTCTGCACCCGGTTGACCGTCTCCTCCAGGTCCTCCGGGGTCGACATGGGGAACTGGACGCCGTCGAGCTGCTTGCACACGTCGACGGCGATGATGTCGGCTCCCTCCTCGGCGAGGCGGATCGCGTGGCTGCGTCCCTGACCGCGTGCCGCGCCGGTGATGAAAGCGACTTTTCCTTCGACTCGTCCGGGCATGGTGTACCTCGTTCCTGGTGGAAGGGCAGGCTCAGGAGGTGTTCTCGGCGGCCGGAAAGCCCGGTCACCGGTGGTGCCGTCGTCGGCCGCGCAGGCCGAGGGCGAGGATCAGCAGGGCGGCGGCCAGCGCGATCGGGACGGCCCGCTTGAGGGGGCCCGCGCCGGTCACGTCGATGAGGTCGAGCGGGGCGGCGGCGGTCTCGTCCGTGGCAGCGGGATTCGCGGAACGTTCCGCGGCAGCCGGGTGCGCTGAAGGTTCCGCGGCAGCCGGGTGTGCTGAACGTCCTCCGGATTCATGGGAGTTGGCGGTCAGTTCGGCGGCGAGGTTCTCGGCGAAGCGGTCCATCAGCGCACCGGACACCTCGGCGAGGGTGCCGCGGCCGAACTGGGCGGGCTTGCCCGTGATGTTGAGCTCGGTCTCCACGTACACGTCGGTGCGGTCGCCGCCGGCGTCGGTGAGGCGGCAGGTCACCAGTGCCTTCGCGGTTCCGTTGCCGCGTGCCTCCCTGCCGCCCGCCTCCAGGACCACGACCCTGGCCTGCTCGTCGCGCGACAGGAAGGTGACGGTGCCGTTGTAGGTGAGACCTATGGGGCCCAGTCTGACCTTGATCCTGCCTTGGTGTTCGTCGCCGTCGCTGGCCGTGAGCGTCGCTCCGGGAACGCAGGGCGCGACACGCTCGACGTCGAGGAGGACCCGCCAGGCGTCCTCCACCGCCACGGGAATGCTGAGGGTGTTCTCCAGTTTCATGCCGGGCCCTCCGTCACCGCGGTGCCCGCCGTGTCGGCGGCGGCCCGGACCGCGTTCACGATCCCCTGATAGCCGGTGCAGCGGCACAGGTTCCCGGTCAGCGCCTCGCGGATCTCCTCGTCGGTGGGCTTGGGGTTCTCGGCCAGGAAGGCGGTGACCGAGACGACGAAGCCCGGTGTGCAGAACCCGCACTGCAGTCCGTGGTGTTCGCGGAACGCCGCCTGGACCGTGGAGAGCCTGCCGTTCGGCCCGGTGAGTCCCTCGACGGTCGTCACCTCCGCCTCGTGGGCCTGCACGGCGAACACCAGGCAGGCACGGACCGCCTCCCCGTCCAGCAGCACCGTGCACGCGCCGCAGACGCCGTGCTCGCAGCCCAGGTGGGTGCCTGTGAGCCCGCAGTTCACACGGAGGAAGTCGGCGAGGGTCAGCCGGGGTCTTACGGTCTCCCGGCGGCTGGTTCCGTTGACGCGTACGTGAATCTCGATGGTGTCCACGGTGTCCACGTCAGCCATGGAGTGCCTCCTGTACGGCGCGTCGCCAGGCGCGGGCGACCATGGCGGCGCCCACGCGGGTGCGGTAGGGGGCCGACCCGTGCAGATCGGAGGGGACGGAGCCGAGACCTTCGGTCGCGGACCGCCCGATCTCCTCGGCGTCGGCTTCGAGGAGGTCGGAGCCGATGAGCGCGGCCTCGGTTTCCCGGGCGCGGACCGCGGTCGGGCCGAGCCCGAACAGGCCGATGGCGCACCGGTCGAGACGGCCGTCGCCGTCCATGCGGAGCGCGACCGTCGCCCCGGCGATGGCGAAGTCCCCGCTCCGGCGGGCGAACTCCTCGATGGCGAAGCCGCAACGTCCTTTCCAGACAGGGAAGTTGACCCCGGTCAGCAGCTCGTCGTCGGCCAGGTCTGTGCTCCACATGCCGGTCAGGAAACGCGCTGCCGGAATAGTGCGGCGGCCTCGCGGTGACAGTGCTTCCAGCTCGGCGTCCAGGGTCAGTGCCACCGCGGGGTATTCGGCCGCGGAGTCGGCGTGCGCCAGCGAACCGCCCACGGTTCCGCGGCTGCGGATCTGGAAGTGCCCGATGAAGGGGGTGGCGCGGGCGAGGAGCGGGACGGCGGCGCGGGCCTCGTCGGAGCGCTGGACGGTGGCTTGGGTGGTGGCGGCCCCGATCCACACCGTGTCGTCGCCGCGACGTTCGATGCCGCGCAGCTCGTCCAGGCGGCGCAGGTCGACGAGATGCCCGAAGGACGCCAGGCGCAGGGCCAGCATGGGAACGAGGCTCTGCCCTCCCGCGATGGCCTTCGCCTCGTCGCCCAGCTCGGCCAGCAGACCTACCGCTTCGTCCGTGTCGGCCGGGGCGTGGTACGTGAAGGGTGCGGGCTTCACAGGGTCACCGCCTGCCGTGTCCGGGCCTCCTCCACGAGGCCGACGACAGACGACGGCGTCAGCGGCAGACGGCTGATCCGCGCGCCGAGGGGCGCGAGGGCGTCGGCGACCGCGTTCACCACGGCCGGCGCGGAGCCGATCGCACCGCCCTCGCCGACTCCCTTGTATCCGCCGGGTCCTGGACTGGGCGTCTCTACGTGCCCCACCTCGATGACCGGCACCTCGGTGGCCGTGGGCAGCAGATAGTCCATGAATGACGTCGAGATGGGGTTGCCGTCAGGGTCGTAGGCCAGATGTTCGTAGAGCGCGCCGCCGATGCCCTGGACGGTGCCGCCGAAGATCTGTCCCTCCACCACACTCGGGTTGATCATCGGTCCGCAGTCCTCGCTGACGATGTACCTCAGCAGCTTCACCTCTCCGGTCACCACGTCCACCTCGCACGTGCACACGTGCGTCGCGTTCGCCCAGATCATCAGGTGCGGGGTGTGGTAGCGGCCGCTCGCCTCGAGCCCGGCGGGCACGCCGGGCGGCAGGGCGTGGACCTGGTAGTACGCGATGTCGGCGATCTCGGAGAGAGTGAGTCCGGCCTCGCCGGGGCGGCCTTTGGCCCACGCGCGCCCCCGGACGAACTCGATCTCCTCGACGGGGACTTCGAGCCGGTGGGCGGCGATCGCGCGGATCCGCTCGCGCAGTTCCCCCGCCGTCCGGGCGATCGCGCCCGCCGTCATGGGGCCCGACCGGCTTCCGCCGGTGCCGGCTCCGTACGGGGTGACAGCCGTGTCGCCCTGCACGGTACTGACGTCCTCGATGGTGACGCCGAGCGAGTCGGCGGTCAGCTGGACGACCGTGGTCTCCAGGCTGTTGCCGCACGACCCTCCGGCGACGTACACGTTGACCTTGCCGGAAGGCTCGATGCGAATCGTCGCCCCCTCGGTGGCGTGGAACGGCGTGGCGCCCGCGGTGGGTTCGACATACGTGCAGGTGCCGACGCCCAGATAGCGGCCCTGCTCCCGGGCGCGCCCCTGTTCCCGGCGGAACGCCTCGTAGTCGAGCATCGTCAGGGCCTGCTCGAAGGTCTCGCGGGGGGAGATGTGGTCGTAGGGCATGCCATTGAAGTTCGCCGTGGGCAGTTCCTCACGGCTCAGCATGTTCCGGCGCCGTAATTCCACGGGATCGAGGCCCAGTTGGCGCGCGGCGGTGTCGAGCAGAGTCTCGCGGGCCATCGACTCGTACTGCCAGGGCCCTCGGTAGGCGACCCGCCCGCTGGTGTTGGAGAACACGAACCGCGACGAGAACGTGCCCTCAGGGATCCGGTAGGGGCCGGGGAAGAGCATGCCGACCGCGATGCCGCTCTGCACCGGGGACGGTGTCGGGTAGGCGCCCGCGTCCTGGACGTGGTCGAGGGTCGCGGCCAGGATCCGGCCGTCGTCGTCGAAGGCCATCCTTGCCTCGCCGTGTTCGTGGCGCGCCTGTCCGGCCGCGAGAAGGTGCTCCTGCCGGTCCTCGATCCACTTGAGCGCGACGGGCAGTCTGGCGGCGGCGAGCATGACGCACATGTCCTCGCGCTGCGGCAGCACCTTCTGGCCGAACCCACCGCCGGTGTCCCGCATCACGACCCGCACCCGGTGCTCGGCGATGCCGAGCAGACGTGCGCAGAAGGACCGGACCTCGTGCGGGGACTGGGTGGAAGCCCAGATGGTCATCTCCCCGCCGGCCGCGGCGTATTCGGCGACGATGCCCCGGGTCTCCATCGGGACCGGCCCGTGGGACTGCTGGTACAGGGTCCGGCTTACGACGTGCGGCGCACGCTCGAAGACCGGATCGAGGTCCGCCATGGGGCGTCCGCCGAGTCGGCCGACGAGGTTGTCCGGCCGGTCGGCGTGCACCGATTCGGTGGAGTCCAGGGCCGTCGCGTAGTCGACGACCGGGGGCAGTGGCTCATAGTCGACGACGACCAACTCGGCCGCGTCCTCGGCGATGTAGCGGTCCGTGGCCACGACCATCGCCACCGGGTCGCCGACGAAGCGGACCTCGCCCTCGGCGAGCGGCGGCCGGGGGGTGTCCGGGTCGTCGCGTCCGTTCAGCGTGTACCACTGCTCATGGACGCCGGGGTTGAGGTCCGACGCGAGGAACACGGCGTGTACCCCGTCGAGTTGGAGCGCCTCGGACACGTCGATGCCGAGGACGCGGGCCCGGGCCATCGGGCTGCGGACGAAGCAGGCCTGCAGCATGCCGGGCCGCACGACGTCGTCGACGTATGTGCCGGTGCCGGTCAGAAGCCGTGGATCCTCGACTCGCAAGGTGCGCTTGCCGGCGTAGGCCGTGTCGCCCCCGGTTGGTGCCATCGGTCTGGCCCTCCGCTCAATGCTGAACGAGTGTTTAACCGAATGTGCTGAACGACTGTTTAACACCCGCTCTCCGGGAGCGTCAAGCACAATGACGGCATGACTGCGCCTCGACGAATGGGTACCGAGAGCTCCAAGACGCGCCTGCTCCTGCTCGACGTCACGGAGCGGCTGATGCTGGAGGAGGGGTACGCGGCCGTCGGCGTACGGAAGGTGGCGCGCGAGGCGGAAGTGGCCCCGGCTCTTGTCCTGTACTACTTCCGCACGCTCGACGACCTGTTCCTCGCCGTGCTGCGGCGGCGCGCGGACGAGGAGTTGAAGCGACTGGACCGCCTCCTGGGCGGACCTCAGCCGCTGCGGGCGCTGTGGCGGCTCAGCAGTCACCCGGGCAATGCGCTGACCACGGAGTTCACGGCACTGGCCAACCATCGCAAGGCGATCCGTGCCGAACTGGCCGCTTACGCGGAGCGCTATCGCGAGGCCCAACTGGAGGCACTCACCCGCGGCCTCGCGGAGGCGGGCACGGAGCTGCCGCCCGAGGTGTCCCCGGCCGTGCTGCTCGTGCTCACCAATGCGCTCGGCCGGGTGCTCATGATGGAGAACGCCATGGGCATGAACACCCGGCACGCGGAGACCCTCGCGTTCGTGGAGGAGGTCCTCCAGCGCTACGAGGGCACTTCCGCACCCGCCAAGACCTCCGGGCGGTGAAGCATGTTCAGCTCCCCTCCCCCGACGGCTTGCGACCGCCCAGCTCCCGCCATCGCTGCCGCAGCGAGTGCGCGGCCGTTTTGGGCCGCCGGTCGCGGGTGAAGACGCCCTTCTTGTTGCCGTCGACCCGGTGGATGCCGTGGGAGGTCTGGAAGTCGGCGAAGTTCCACACGTGTTCGCCGACGACCGCCTCGATCCGGTCGAACGCGCGGTGGCTCGCGGCGAGATAGGCCGCCTGGTACTCCTCCGTCCACGGCTGGTCCCACACGGAGTGCAGGCCGGGCATGGTGTCCGCCCCGTACTCGCTCATGATCAGGGGCTTGCCGAACTTCTCGGCCCAGCCGCGCAGATCGCCCTCCAGGTACGTCTCGGCCGTCGTGAGGTCGCCCGTCGCGATGTACCAGCCGTAGTACCGGTTGATGCACAGGACGTCGAAGAGTTCGGCGATGCGGTCGTTGTCGGACGTCGCGAACATGACGGCGGCGTAGGTGACGGGGCGGGTGGGGTCGAGTTTGCGGGTGAGTTCGACGAGCGGCTCGAAGTATTCGCGTGCCCCTTCCTCGTTGGAGGACGGCTCGTTGGCGATGCACCACATCACCACGCTGGGGTGGTTCTTGTCGCGGGTGATCAGCTCCCGGATCGCCTGGGCGTGGGCGGCGCGGGTCTCGTCGTTGAACGTGTCGGGCGAGAAGGTGGGGCGCTGCGGGGCCCCTGTGAGACCGGCCTCGACGGCCAGGTTGAGGCCCACGGCCGCCGTCTCGTCGATGACGACGATGCCGTGCCGGTCGGCGAAGTCCATCACCTCCTCCGCGTAGGGATAGTGCGAGGTGCGGAAGGAGTTGGCGCCGGTCCACTCCATCAGCTGGAAGTCGTGGACGAGGTACGCGTCGTCATGCCCCTTGCCGCGCACGGCGGTGTCCTCGTGCTTGCCGAAGCCGGTGAAGTAGAACGGCTCGCCGTTGATGAGGAACCGCGTACCCCGGACCTCGACGGTGCGCACGCCGAACGGCTGGGCGTAGGCGTCAAGGACCGTGTCGCCGTCCACGATCTCGGCGACGAGTTCGTAGAGGTACGCCGCACCGGGCCGCCACGGCGTCACATCCTCCAGGCGCACGCTGCCACTCGTCCCCTCGGACGCGGCGACCTCGGCCCCGGAGGCATCGAGGACGCGGACGCGGACCGTGGCGGGCGCGCTGGTCTCGACCTCGTACTCGACCGTGCCGCTGGTGCCGTCGAGCCCGGTCACGATGCTGATGTCCTCGATGTGGACGGACGGCACGCTGTACAGCCACACCGAGCGGGCGAGGCCGGCGTAGTTGTAGAAGTCGTGCAGGTACGTCTGCTTGCGGCGGCCGTCCTGGGTGACGGTGATCCTGCCGGGCGGGATGGTGGTGTTGGTCAGTTCGTTGTTGACGCCGATCGTGAGCCGGAACTCCTGTCCGGCACTGACGTACTGGGTGATGTCGGCCTCGAAGGGTGTGTAGCCGCCGACGTGTTCGGCGACCAGTGAGTCGTCGACGTACACCTGTCCCTGGTGCGTGGCGGCATCGACGCGCACGATCACCCGGTCTTCGGACCAGCCCCGCGGTACGCGGACAAGGCGCTGGTACCAGACCCAGCCGACGTGGTCGCGGATCGCGCTGTCGGTGAAGAGGTCGTTGTAGCTGGCGGGTACGGCGGCTTCGAGCGGGGTGTCGAGCGGTCCGGCCCACGGGCGCTCACCG
Source organism: Streptomyces yerevanensis (assembly GCF_000716805.1). Classification (NCBI taxonomy): domain Bacteria; kingdom Bacillati; phylum Actinomycetota; class Actinomycetes; order Kitasatosporales; family Streptomycetaceae; genus Streptomyces; species Streptomyces yerevanensis. The sequence continues at coordinate 52,115 of NZ_JNWJ01000017.1, forward strand.
ACGGCGGTCGCGGTGGCGAACCTCCACAGGCCGTCGAGGTTCACCAACTCGCGGGTGGCGGTGGAACGGGGTTTCAGCATCGGGTTTCTCTCCTGTGGGGGTGGCGCGGTGAGGATGCGGCCCGCCGAAGCCGCGACACCGCCAACTGTTACCACGCGGTTGGTTTTCCCTCGAAAAGTAAGCCGCCACAGCAAGGGCGGGAAGAGTGCGGTTCGGGTTCGTAATCAGAGCGTTACCTGATGCGACGTCAGCAGAAGACCGCAGAGCTGATACGCGGCGCGACGCGCCGGCGCTGTCACTTCGAAGGCTGCTCGTCGCCCTCGGGGCCGATGACCGACTGCATGAAGATCTCCAGCAGGCGCAGGGAGTCGCGCGACGGGTCGAGGAGAGTCTGGATCCGGAGTCCGTCCATCATCGCGAGCACCATGACCACCTTGTCGTCGGCGGACAGATCGGGGCTGTCGTACGCCGTGTTCAGGGAGCCGCTGCGGAATCTCGTGCGCATCCGGTCACGCCGTCCGGCGAAGAATTCGTGCGCCGGGTGGGTCGGGCTGGTCGCGGCGATCGCCAGGGCAAGCCAGTTGCGCTGGTAGTCGGGGTCCGCGAACTCGTCGGCCAGCACCGCGCCGAGCACCGCCGGTCCCGCCGTCCCCGCTGCGATGATCCGCGCGGCCTGCTCCTCCTCGTCCGCCTCACGCTGGGCCAGAGCGGCGAGGAGGAGTTCCTCCTTGCCCGAGAAATGCCGCAGCAGCGCCGCGTGGGTCACACCCGCTCGCGCAGCGATGTCCCGCAGGGAGGCGCGCTCGTACCCGTGCTCGGCGAAGCCCGCCAGAGCCGCACGGACGATCTGCAGCCTCCGGGCCGGCGTCGTCGCGTACGGCCCCCGGCGACGGGTGCCGGTGGGGGAACTCATGCTGCCTCCTGCGCCGCGGCTCGCCACCGGACGGGGGCTTGCCTTCCGCTGCTGTCCGGAACTTTAATCTAGCGCGAATTGTTTCCACTGTGGTTACATTCTGGCCCTCGGGGCGGCTGCCCGACGCCGGCAGCCGCGCCGCAGATCGTCCACGGCCTTCGATCCGCCCCTCTCGTACGGCAGTTGAAGTCCCCGTCGGCCTGACCAGCCCCGCTGTCGGCATACGACACGCCCACACCTCAAGGACCGCCCATGGACAGCAAGACGACTTTCCTCTGGGGAGCCTCGACGGCCCCGCACCAGATCGAGGGCAACAACATCAACAGCGACTGGTGGGTCCTCGAGGGACAGATGCCCGGCATGGAGCGCAGCGGGGACGCCGTCGACAGCTACCACCGCTTCGAGGAGGACATGCGTCTCCTCGCGGACGCCGGGCTCAACGCCTACCGGTTCGGCGTCGAATGGGCACGCATCGAACCGGTCCCCGGAGAGTTCTCGCGGGCCGAACTCGCGCACTACCGGCGGATGATCGACACCGCGCGAGGTCTCGGGCTGACACCCGTGGTCACCCTGCACCACTTCACCAACCCGCACTGGTTCACCGAGGAGGGTGGCTGGCTCGGCGAACGGGCGGTCGACCGGTTCACGCGCTACGTCGAGACCGTCACCGGGATCCTGGGCGACGTTCCCTGGATCGTCACCATGAACGAACCCAACATGCTGGCGATGATGATGACCATCCAGCGCCAGATGCAGTCGCGTCCCGCGGACGACTGGCAGAGCCCGACCGTGGACAACGACACGCGTCCGACGCTGCCTGCCCCGGACCCGGCGATCGGCGGCGTCCTCGTCAAGGCGCACCACGCGGCGCGCGAGATCGTACGGGCGAACACCGACGCGGCGGTGGGCTGGACGGTGGCGAACCGGGCCTTCGCCGCACGGCCCGGCGCCGAGGAGAAACTCCGCGAGCTCGAACACATCTGGGAGGACCTCTACCTCGATGCCGCACAGGGTGACGACTTCGTCGGGGTCCAGTCGTACTCCAGCCAGTGGGTCGGCCCGGACGGCATCGAGCCGCACCCGCCGCACCCCGACAACACGCTGGTCGGGACGGCGTACCGCCCCGACGCCCTCGCCATGGCGGTCCGTCACACCTGGGACGTCACGGGCGGGATTCCGATCCTGGTGACCGAGAACGGCATCGCCACCGGCGACGACACGCGTCGTATCGCGTACACGCAGGAGGCCTTGCGGCACCTGTTCGCCGCCGCCGACGACGGCATCGACGTACGGGGATATCTGCACTGGAGCGCCCTGGACAACTTCGAGTGGGGGCACTGGGAGCCCACGTTCGGACTGATCGCCGTCGACCGGGAAACCTTCGAGCGCCACCCCAAGCCGAGCCTGGCCTGGCTCGGTGACGTCGCCCGGCGTGGCCGGCCCTGAGGGACTCCACGATCCCGCGCTTCAACGCCGTGGGTGTGCCGACGCGGACGCTTCGGACGCACCTCGGCAACCACAAGTCCCCAACCTGACGCCGCGTCGCACGGGCACCGCAGCCCTCGCGCCGGCACCGCACGCTCTAGAGCCGCCTTGACAATGGAGTCACCGTGCAGGACGAGTCGCTGTCCGGCAGTCACCCGGACACATCCGCGGCGTCTCAGCCGCCCACTGCCGCCGTGGAGCAACGCCCCGAGGAGCCCGGCCCACCGCTGGAGCCGGTCAGCAACAGCTACCTCATCTGGATGATGGCGGCCAACTTCGGCGTCGCCATGGCCTACATCCTGCCCCTGTCGTACACGCTGACCTTACGTATCGATGAGCTCGCTCCCGGCCGGGAGGAGGTACTGGGCTACGTCACCGGGACCGCCCAGGTGGTCTTCCTCATCGCCAGCCCGCTCATCGGCGTCTGGAGCGACCGGACGCGCAGCCGCTTCGGGCGCCGGCGTCCGTTCCTGATCGGCGGCAGCATCCTCGGCCTGCTGGCACTGGCGGGCATCTCGGTGGCGCCCAGCCTCCTGCTCATCGGGGTCGGGTGGGTGCTCGCGATGCTGGGGTGGGCGACGGCGTCCCAGGCGATCATCACCGTCCAGGCCGACCGCATCCCGGAGGAACAGCGCGGCAAGGTCTCCGGACTGACCGGGGTCACGGGTCAGGTGGGGCCCATCATCGGCGTCGCGCTGGCCTCGGCCCTGAGCAGCCACTTCCTGGTCTTCGTGATTCCGGGGGTGCTCGGCATCGTCCTCGCGGTGGCGTTCGCGGTCCGCGGGTCGGAGCCCGACTCGCGCCCCCTGGCCCCCACCGGACCGGTGTCCGTCAAAGAGATCCTGGCCAGCTATGTCTTCAACCCGCGCCGGTATCCCGACTTCGGGTGGAACTGGCTGGGCCGGTTCGTCTTCTTCATGGGGCTGTACTTCAACACGACCTTCAGCACCTTCTTCTACGCCCAGCGCCTCGACCTTCCGGTGAAAGAAGTCGCGGGAGCGGTCGCCGTCGTCGGCGCGGTCGGCGTCGTCGCGGCCATCCTCGGCGCGGTCGGCGGAGGCTTCCTGTCGGACAAACTCGGCCGCCGACGGCTCTTCACGCTCATCGGCGCGCTCCTGTTCGTCTGCGGCGCCGTCGTCGAAGCGTTCGCCCACTCCTTCCCCGTGCTCTTCGTCGGCTCGGTGCTCATGCAGCTCGCCATCGCGGCGTTCGCCGCCGTTGACTCGGCGATCGCCATGGCCGTACTCCCGAACCGCACCGAGGCCGGCCGGTACATGGCGGTGGTCGCGTTCTCGCAGAAGATTCCGAGCGCGCTCGCCCCGCTGATCGCCCCGTTCATCATCACCTTCGGCACCGTGGGCGACGTCAAGAACTACACCGCCCTGTATCTCACAGGTGCCGTGTTCGCCCTGGTCGGCGGCCTGCTGATCTTCACGCGCGTACGTTCCGTCCGCTGAGATCCGCTCCTCGTCCGGCTTCTGTCACACGCATGGGAACGATACGGAGAAACATGTCCGATCACGCACCGGTAAACCTGAAGATCGACAGCGGAGGCGGCCGGCTCGTCGTCTGCGGTGCTCGACCCCACCTGTCGTGGCAACTGCCCGCGGGCTGGCCGGAGCAGGACGGATATGTGCTCGAAGCGCGTATCAACGGCGTCGACCAGGCCCCCGTCCAGGCGGCATCGCCCCGGCATCTGTTCATACCCTGGCCGTGGCAGGCACTGGCGAGCCGGGACAGAGTCAGCTGGCGTGTACGCAGTCGCCGGGGTGACGACACATCGCCGTGGTCGGCTCAGCACGAGTTCGAAGTGGGCCTTCTGGCGCCGGACTGGACGGCTGCCTGGATCTCGCCGCCGGAGCACGAGGCCGACTCCACCGAGGCGAACAGGCCCGCGTACACGCTGGAGGGCTCCTTCGTCCTCGATCGCCCCTGCACCAGGGCCCGGCTCTACGCCACCGCTCTGGGGGTCTACGAGGTGTACCTCAACGGCCGCCGCGTCGGCGAGACCGAACTCGCGCCGGGGTCGACCTCGTACGCCGAGACGCTCTACGCGCAGGCCGAGGACATCACCGACGACGTCCGCTGGGGAAGCAACGAGATCGAGATCGTGCTCTCGGACGGCTGGTACCGGGGCAAGTCGGGGGCGTGGCGCAAGCCCGCCCGATGGGGCACCCGGACGGCCGCGCGCCTGGAGGTGCACATCGAGCACCCCGACGGCACCTGGACCACCGTCGGCACCGGGCCTCGGTGGTCGTCCCGGCCCAGCGCCATCGTCCGCGCCGACCTCATGGACGGGCAGACGACCGACCTCGTTGCGGTCCGGCGGGATCCGGCTCCCGTCGTGGTCGACGCCGTGGAGGCACCGCCGGTCGAGTGGTCGCCCGCGCCCCCGGTACGACGCATCGAGCGGCTCGAACCGACCGGCGTGACCCGGACCTCGCCCGGCTCCTGCGTCGTCGACTTCGGGCAGAACGCGTCCGGCTGGATCGCCCTCACCGACCTCGGCCCGGCCGGCACCCGGACGGTGATCGACCACGGGGAACACGTCGACGCCTCGGGCGACCTGACGACCAGTCACCTGGACAGCGCCCGCCCGGGCGAGCCGCCCGTCCCGTTCGTGCAGCGCGACGTGGTCGTCTCCGACGGGGCGGCGACCGGCTGCTTCGAACCGCGGCACACCATCCACGGATTCCGGTACGCCAAAATCCAGCGAGACGACGGCGCGGAGCCGGACCCTTCGGCGATCTCCATGCGGGTCGTGCACACCGACCTGCGCTCCGCCGGGACCTTTGCCTGCAGCGATCCGGATCTGACGCGACTGCACGACGTCGCGCGGTGGAGCTTCCGCGGCAATGCCGTGGACGTCCCGACGGACTGCCCCACGCGCGAGCGGCTCGGCTGGACCGGCGACTACCAGATCTTCGTCTCGACGGCCGTGCGACTGTTCGACGTCGACGGGTTCTCACGCAAGTGGCTGCGCTCGGTGCGGGACGACCAGTTGCCCGACGGCCGGATCGTCAACTCCTCCCCCGACCCCAACCATCTCAAGAAGCACCCCGATGCGATGGTCGACCACATCACGGGCTCGGCCGGGTGGGGGGACGCCATCGTGCACGTCCCGTGGGTGCTGTACGAGACCTACGGCGACGACGTCGCGCTCGCTGAGAACTGGGACGCGATGGTCCGCTGGGTGGAGTTCGCGCTGGGGGCCGCGCTCTCGAGGCGGCACCCGTCACGCGTCGAGCGCTCACAGACCGCACGGCCGCACGAGGCGTATCTGTGGGACGGCACCTTCCACTGGGGGGAATGGAGCGAGCCGAAGAAGCGCGCGGCGGACGGATCGCTCATCGACCCCGTGGGGAGCGATCCCGTGGCGTGGTTCATGACCGACAAGGGGGAGGTCGGCACCGCGTACCTGTACCGCTCGGTGAGCACCCTCGCCAGGATCGCCGACGTACTCGGCAAGGACGACGACGCACACCGGTACCGCGGGCTCGCGGAACGCATCCGCGACGCGTGGCAGACCGAGTTCCTGGACGGCGAGGGGCGTACCACCGCGGGGACGCAGGCCGGCTATGTGCGGGCCCTCGCCTTCGACCTGGTGCCTCCCCGGCTGCGGAACGCGGCGGCGGCGCATCTGGTGACGCTCATCCGTGAGGCGGGCGATCACCTCACCACAGGCTTCCTGTCCACGGCCGACCTGCTCCCCGTACTGGCCGACACCGGTCATACCGACGTCGCCTACGCCGTCCTGACCCGGCGTACGGAACCGTCCTGGCTCGCCATGCTGGACCGGGGCGCAACGACGATCTGGGAGGACTGGGACGGCATCGACGCCGACGGCAACGCCACCGCATCGCTGAATCACTACAGCAAGGGCGCCGTCGTCCGGTTCCTGCACACCCACACGCTCGGTCTGCGCCAGACACCGGGATCCGTGGCGTGGAACTCGTTCGTCGTCGCACCCGTCCCGGGCCCCGGCATCACATGGGCGTCCGGATCGTTCGAGAGCCCTCAAGGCACCATCGCCGTGAACTGGGCGCTCGACGACGGCACGTTCCGGATCGACGTCGACGTACCCCCCGGATCGACGGCGACCGTCGTCCTCCCGGACGGCACGGCCATCCCCGCCGGCCCCGGACCTGTGCACGCCGAGTGCCCCGTCCCTTCACCACGGGCGCTGCCCGTTCCATGACCGCCTTCTCGCCTCAGGCCGCGTTCTCCCCGACCCGCACGCACATGAACCCGACACCGAAGGAAGTGCCCCATGCCCATGCCTGATGTCTCCGCCCGTTCCATCACCGAGCTCACCAACCTCGACGACCGCAGCGTCGTGGTGACCGGTGGCGGGCGCGGTCTCGGCAGAGCGATCGCCGCCCGACTGGCCGAGGCGGGCGCCCGCGTGCTCGTCGGGGACGTGGACGCCGAGCTGGCGAAGGCCGCGGCCACCGAGCTCGCCGACCGGTACGGCGCCGACGTCGTGGGCATCGAGATGGACGTGACGGACTCGGACAGCGTGCGCGGCTCGGCGGACTTCGCCGTGGAGCGGTGGGCCCGGCTGGACGCGTGGGTCAACAACGCGGGGGTCTTCCCCAGCGTCCCGATCGCAGAGATGGACGACTCGACGTGGGACACGGTGTTCGCGGTGAACGCCCGAGGCGTCCTCGCGGGCACCCGCGAGGCCTCCCGGGTCATGAGCGCCGGCGGGCACGGCGGCGTGATCGTCAACATCTGCTCCACCGCGGGCTTCCAGGGCAGCGCTCCGGGACTTGCCGCCTACGTCGGATCGAAGCACGCGGTACGCGGCATCACCCGGCAGAGCGCCATGGAGCTGGCCCCGCACGGAATCCGCGTGCTCGGGGTGGCACCCAGCTACGTCCCGACCGAGGGGAATCAGCTGGCCGCCGCCGACGTGCCCGTCCAGGGGGACAGTGTGCCGCTCATGATGACCAGCCCGATCGGCCGCATCGGGACGCCCGACGACATCGCCCGCGTGGTGTTCTTCTGCGTCAGCGACCTGTCGATGTTCATGACCGGCAGCACCCTCCTGGCCGACGGGGGCACCACCGCCTGAGCGCGGCCACTACCGCCCTTCTCCCGCGGGCAGGGATTCCACAGCCCGTGCAACCGCACGCCGCAGTTCGTCCAGACCGAAGTCGGGTCCGAGGACCATCCGCCGCAGCTGGGGCATGGCGATGCTCCAGCTTGCGAGGGCGAGAGTGAAGAAGACGCGCGTACGGGCGTCGTCGTTCGGGTCACCGGCCTGCGCGGCGGTCACCTTGTCCCCGTAGTGCAGGGTGCGCTCCTCCTCCGCGGGAACGGGACCGTCACCGGCTTCCAGGGCCTCCCACATCACCAGACGCAGCGCCTCCGGGTGAGCCCGGTGGTACTCGAAGAGACGCTCGGCGTAGGCGGGCAGGTCCGCGGAGGGCGGGACGGCCTCGGCCAGCTCGGCCAGCCTGTGTTCCAGTACGACGGCGAACAGCTTGTTCTTGTCGCCGAAGTAGTCATAGATGGCCCGCTTGTTGGCCTTCGCCTCGGTGGCGATGCGATCGACGCGGGCTCCGGCGACGCCGTGCGCCGCGAACTCCGCGGTGGCGGCCGCGATGATGCGCTCTTTGGTCGCCGCGGAGTCGTATGCCATACGCCCATGGTAACGAACTGGTTCGTTTGACCGTCGCGAACTCGACGTGCAACTCTGAGCCCGAAAGCGAACCAACTGGTTCGATCGAAGTTGTACGCCGCGCGTCGACAGGAGTTCTCGGTCGTCATGTCCCGGAACACATCACTCGTATCTCCCGCGTCGGCGGGCCTGGGGCGCAGGCTGCCCCTCCTCATGGCGCTGGCCTGCGGCGTCACCGTGGCCAACGCCTACTTTCCGCAGGCAATCACCCCACTGATCGCCCAGAGCTTCAGCGTCTCCCCGGCCACGGCTGCGACCCTGGCGACGGTGACCCAACTCGGTTACGCAGCCGGGATCTTCCTGCTCGTCCCTCTCGGAGACCGCCTGCCGCGCCGACCGCTGATCACCGTGCTGCTCGCCGTGACCAGCCTGGCCCTCCTGGCCGCCGGGCTCGCCCCGGCCACCGGCATGCTGCTCGCCGCGGGCACCCTGGTCGGCCTGGCCACCGTGGTTCCGCAGATCCTCCTGCCCATGGCGGCCGGGCTGGTCGAGCCCGAGCGACGCGGCAGCGTGATCGGCACGCTCCAGGCCGGGCTCATCGGCGGAATTCTGCTGGCCCGCGCCTTCGGCGGCGTACTGGGCGAGCACCTGGGATGGCGCGCCCCGTACCTGATCGCCGCCGCGCTGACCGCGCTGCTCGCCGTCGCACTCGGTCTCGTCCTGCCCACGGCCACCCCGGCCGCCCGCGACCGGTACGCCACGCTGCTCGCCGACACCCTGCGCCTGTTGCGCACGGAGAACGAGCTGCGCCGGTCCGTGCTCTTCCAGGTCACCGTCTTCGGTGGCTTCAGCGCGGCCTGGACCGCGGTCGCCCTGCTGATCACCGGCCCGCGCTACGACATGGGCACCCAGGCCGTGGGTGTGCTGGCCCTGGTCGGTGCGGGCAGCATGTTCTTCGCGCCCGCGGCCGGGCGCTGGGTCGATCGGTACGGCGCCGACCGCGTCAACCTGTGGTGTATCGCGGGCGCGCTCGCCGCGGCGGCCGTTCTGACCGCCGGCTCGCTGGGCGGCCCTGCCGGGATGGTGGGACTGGCCGCCGGGCTGCTGCTGATCGACGTAGCGGTGCAGTGCGGACAGGTCGCCAACCAGGCCCGTATCTTCGCCCTGCGCCCCGAGGTGCACAGCCGCCTCAACACGGGCTACATGACCTGCTCCTTCCTGGGCGCCAGCGCCGGGTCCTGGCTCGGTGCCCGCGCCTACACCCACCTCGGCTGGACAGGTGTGTGCGCGCTCATCGCGCTGGCCGTGGCTCTGTCACTCGCCACGTATCTCATGGGTGGCCGCAAGCCGCCCGCCGACCAGGGTGCGCCCGCGCCGACGGCCGAGCCCCAGCCGACGACCGGCTCGCGGTGACCGCCACCGCGACACCCAGGTCTCCGTGCGGACATCACCCGTCGTCGGTCTCTAGTCGGATGCGGCAGCGGTCACCGCGGCCTCGGCCCGCTTGCGGAAGGCGTTGAGTTTGTCCGCCGGGGCGACCACCTGGTGGCTGCGTGCCTTGACGGACACGTCGTGTCCTTCGGCCGCCTTGCGCAGCGCGCCGACCGTGGCCTGCTCGCGCGGGATGTGCTGGAACGGCTCGAACCGGTACCAGCGCATGGCGTTCTCGTGCGTCATCTTGTTGATCTCGTCGTCGGGCACGTCGTTGGCCCGCAGCACTCTGTCGAGCTCCTCGGGGGCGTTCGGCCACATGGAGTCGCTGTGCGGGTAGTCGGCCTCCCAGCACATGTTGTCGATGCCGATGTCGTGACGGAGCCTCACCCCGATCGGGTCGCTGATGAAGCAGGTGAGGAAGTGCTCGCGGAACTTCTCCGACGGCAGCTTCCCCCCGAAGTCCTGGAGCGTCCAGGTGGCGTGCATCTCGTAGGTGCGGTCGATGCGCTCCAGGAAGTACGGGATCCAGCCGGTGCCACCCTCGGACAGGGCGATCTTCAGGTCGGGGAACTCCTTCAGCACCCGCGACCAGATGAGGTCGGCGGCGGCCTGGACGAGGTTGATGGGCTGGAGCGTGATCATCACGTCCGGCGGGGAGTCCTTGGCGGGGATGGACAGCCGGCCCGAGGAGCCGATGTGCAGGTTCATGACGGTGCCGCAGTCGCTGAGCGCCCGCCACAGCGGGTCCCAGTAGTCGCTGTGGAAGCTCGGGTAGCCGAGGACGGCCGGGTTCTCGGGGAAGGTGAGGGAGTGGCAGCCTTTCTCCGCGACGCGGCGCACCTCCTGCGCGCAGAGCTCGGCGTCCCAGATGGCGGGGAGCGCCATGGGGATGAAGCGGCCCGGGTGCTTTCCGCACCAGTCGTCGATGTGCCAGTCGTTGTACGCGCGCACCAGCGCGAGGGAGAAGTCCGGGTCCTCGGTGGCGAACAGGCGGGCCGAGAAGCCCGGGAAGGAGGGGAAGTTCATCGAGCCGAGGACGCCGCCGGCGTTCATGTCGGCGACGCGTTCGTCGACGTCGTAGCAGCCGGGGCGGATCTCGTCGAGGCCCTGGGGTTCCAGGCCGTACTCCTCCTTCGGCCGTCCGGCGACCGCGTTCAGGGCGACGTTGGGCAGGACGGCGTCCCGGAAGGTCCACACATCGCTGCCGTCGTCGCGATGCACGAGCCGCGGGGCGTCGTCGCGGTAGCGGGCGGGCAGGTGCATCACGAACAGGTCGGGGGGTTCGATGATGTGGTCGTCGACGCTGATGAGGATCATGTCGTCGCGCTGCATTGAGCTTCCTCTCGCGTGGTCGTACGGGGTGACCGGTGGCGGTCAGTCGGAGGCGGGCAGGGGCTTCGCCGCCTTGATGGTCAACGGGGCTCCTCCGGACGTCAGTTGTCCGGCGCCGGGCGAGGTGCACAGCAGCTCGAGAGTGTCGTCGGCGTCGACGTAGCGCTTGCCGAGGACCGTGCCCGGGGACGCGTCCGAGGTGACGGGCGGGGGTGGGGCGCCCTCGGCCGGAACCATGGGCTTGCCCCCGCATTCGACGGACGTGTCTTTGCCGGCCGGGGCGCGGATCACGACGACGCGGGTGGTGCACACGGTGGAGGCGAGCTGGTCACCGGGACGCGGGGCTGGTGGCGCCATGGTTCGGTTCTCCTTCGGCGGTGGCGAGGACGGCGGACGGGTCCGCGGGCGCCGCGGGGCCGGGTGCCGCGGCGAGGCGATCGCCCAGCGTGGACAGGTCGTACGCCTGCCGGGCGAGCCAGAACCGCAGGAAGCCGGTGAGTGAGTAGCGCAGGTAGAGCGCGCCGCCCACCACCGCGCAGACCACGCCGGTGATCCCGATGGCGAGCGCGTCGCGCTGGGCGAGGGGGTTGTCGGAGGCGTGCGCGAGTGGATAGGTGAGGGCGCCCAGGCACAGGCCCGCCAGCATCAACACGGCTCCCGTGCGCAGCCACAGGGTGTTGCGGGCGGTGGCGGGGTCGGGGATCTTCAGGGCGGCCAGGTCGCGGGCGAAGCGGCCGGCGCGGTCACTGCGCGCGGGCGCCTCGGCGTGGACGGTGTCGGGCGGCGGCGTCATGCGGCGCTCCCCAGGTAGTAGGAGGACAGTTCGGCGTGCAGGGAGCTGTCGGAGTGGCCCTGCCACTGGACCCGGCCGCGGGCGAGCACGGCCGCGTGGTCGGCGATCTTCAGTACGGCGGCGGCGAACTGCTCGACGACGAGCACCGCGATGCCCTGTCGGGCCAGCTGGGCGACTTCCTCGTACAGTTCGGCGACGACCACCGGGGCCAGTCCCATGGAGAGCTCGTCCAGGAGCAGGACGGCGGGATCGGTGGCCAGGCCCCGGGCGAGGGCGAGCATCTGCTGCTGGCCGCCGGACAGGGTGCCGGCCGGCCGGTGGGCGCAGCGGGCGAGCACGGGGAAGCGGGCGTAGGCGATCTCCTCGATCTCCTGCCGGTCGCGGCCGGTGAACGTCATCATGCGGAGGTGGTCGCGCACGGACAGGTTCGGGAAGATGCCGCGGCCTTCGGGGACGAGGCAGACCCCGGCCCGCGCCAGGTCCCGCGCCTCGGCGCCGGTGGTGTCGCGGCCGCCGAGGTGCATGGTGCCGGCGCTGGGCCGGTGAGCGCCGGCGATGACGTTCAAGGTGGTGGTCTTGCCGGCGCCGTTGGGGCCGAGCAGTGCCACGACCTGCCCGGCGGCGACGGTGAGGTCGACGCCGTGCAGCACGGTGATGCGGTCGTATGCGGCTTTGATGCCGCGCAGTTCAAGCAGCGGGGCCGCGCTGTCGGCAGCCGTAGCACCAGTCATGGGTTCAGGACTCCCCGAGATAGGCCGCGAGTACGGTCCGGTCCTGCTGGATCTCCTCGGGCGGTCCGACGGCGACGACCTTGCCGAGGTCGAGGACGTGCACCTGGTCGCACACGCTCATCACCAGGCTCATGTCGTGTTCGACGAGGACCACGGCGCAGCCGTCGGCCGCGATGTCGCGCAGCAGGGCGGCGAAGCGGAGGGTTTCCTGCGCGTCCTGTCCGGCGGCGGGTTCGTCGAGCAGCAGGACGCCGGGCTTGCCGGCGAGCGCCCGGCCCACCTCCAGGAGGCGGGCGGCGCCGGTGGGCAGGGCGTCGGCGGTGGTGCCGGCGTCGGCGGTGAGGCCGATGCGTTCGAGGAGGTCGTCGGCGATGCGGTGGGCCTCGCGCCGCCGGGAGCCGAGTTCGGCGGCCACCAGCAGGTTGTCGCGGACGCTCAGCCGGCCGAAGAGTTCCAGGCGCTGGAAGGTGCGGGCCATGCCGCGGCGGGCCCGCTGGGCCGGGGTGTCGCGGGTGATGTCGCGCCCGTCGAGCACGACGGTGCCGGTGCGAGGCCTGCGCAACCCGGACACGACATCGAACAGGGTGGACTTTCCCGCCCCGTTGGGCCCGATGAGCCCGGTGATCCGCCCGGCCCCGGCTGCGAAACCGGCGCCGTCGAGCGCCCGGATGCCGCCGAAAGTGACGGTCACGTCGTCAGCCCGCAGCGATGCCACGCGCGATCACCTCCCGGTCCTCGGCCCGCCAGGGCCGCCGTATCCCCCACCACTCGACGGGGTCGGGAGCGGGCCGCGGTCCGTCCTGGCGAGCGGTGGCCCGGATCCGCAGGGCGACGGCGACCAGCACCGCGGCGACGAGGAATATCGCCCCGCCGATCAGCCCGGTCCCGTACAGCAGCCACAGCAGCCCGAGAGCGCCGCAGGCTACGGGCAGCAGCACGCGGTCGCGCGCCAGCGGCGCCCACTCCTCGCGCAGTCCCGGCACGACGCCGGCGGGGTTGTGCGCGAGGCCCATGCCGGCGAGGGCGATGCCCAGGGTGGAGACGTCGTGGGCCCACGTGCCGAGGTGTCCTAGGAGGTGGGGCGGGGCGATGTAGGCGAAGCCGGTGAACAGGCCGGTGCCGACCGCGCCGAGGCCGCCGATCACCGCGACCAGGAAGACCGGCAGGTTGGCGAGGAGGTTGAACTGCTCGGCGGTGACGGTGCGCTGCTGCATGCCGTAGAGCGCGCCGCCGAGCCCGGCGATCGCCGCGGACAGGGCGAACACCGCCACCTTCGCGGCGAGCGGCCGGCCGCCGAGCGTCGCGTACGCGGCCTCGCTGTCGCGCAGCGCGATGAGCCCCCGGCCGAACCTCCCGCGCCGAAGCCACCCCACCGCGAGGGAGGAGGCGGCCATGACCACAGCGGACAGCACGAGCAGTTCGGCCGGGGAGTCGAGCCGCCATCCGAACAGATTCGGTCCCTGCACTTCCACGGACCCCTGGTCGAACAGCGCGATCCGCACCCCGAGCACCTCGAAGGACGGCAGGGTGAACACCCACCGGTCCAGGACGACGGCGAACGCCGCGGTGCCGAGGGCGAGATAGATCCCGGACAGCCGCAGCGCCGGTACGGCGATGGCCGCGCCGACGGCCGCCGCGACGAGGACCGCGGCGGGCAGCGCCCACAGCTGCCCGGCGCCGCCCAGGTGCGCCCACACCACGGCTCCGATGCCCGCGATGCTCAGCTGGCACAGCGAGATCTGCCCGGCGTAGCCGGCCAGCGGCACGTAGGACAGGGCGACGATGCCGAGCGAGAAGGCGGGCCCGTAGGAGATGAGGCCCTCCTCGTCGAGCACCGTGGCCAGGAGGACCGCGAGCAGCACCACGCACCCCGCGAAGACGAGGCTGCCGCGCGGCGTGGGCAGCGGCACGCGGACCAGGCGCCGTTCGCGGCCGCGCAGCCGGCGGTGCGGGAAGACGAGGAGGGCGAGGAAGAGCAGCAGCGCGGGGGCAGCCAGGCGCAGGCCCGGGAGATAGTCGTTCTGCGGCAGATAGCCCGTCAGATAGCTCTCGAGCCAGCCGACGACGAGTGCGCCGAGGAAGGTCAGAGGCAGGCTGCGCAGCCTGCCGAAGACCGCGGCCGTGTATGCGCTGACGATGAGGAGGGAGAGTTGCTGGGCGTCGAGGGCGATGTTCGGGGCGATCAGGATGCCGCCGACGGCGGCGAGCTGGGTGGCGAGGATCCAGGCGAGCCGGGCGGCTCGCTGCGGCGAGGCGCCGGTGAGCCGGGCGAGCGCGCGGTCGTCGACGCAGGCGCGCATCTCGGTGCCGGCGCGGGTGTGGTTCAGCAGCAGCCACAGCCCGGCGGCGATGAGGGCGGCCACGCCGAGGGTGAGCGCCTGGTGCCAGGTGACGGGGGCCGGGCCGAGGTGGAAGGCCGGCTGGTCGGCGAAGAACGGGCGCAGCGGGCGGGGGGTGTTCGGGTCCCAGATCCAGCGGGCCAGGGCGATGCACCCGGTGAGCAGGGCGACGGTCATGACGAGCCGCTCGGCCTCGCCCAGCGACTGCACCGGCCGCATCAGGACTCGTTCCACGAACAGGGCGAAGGCGGGGGCGAGGACGAGCAGCACGACGGCGAGGGCGAGCGGCACCGGCCAGCCCCAGCCGAAGGCGAGCTGCCAGTAGGCGAAGGCGGCCATCATCCCGGCGGCGCCGTGCGCGAAGTTGAAGACGCCGGCGGTGGTGTAGGTGAGGACGAGGCCGCTGCCGATGATCGCGTAGATCGCGGCCGTGGCCAGTCCGACGACCCCAAAGGTGAGGAACTGTTCCATCAGGCGTCCGTTCTCCCGGCCGTCCGTGTGCGGGTGCGCTGGACGGCCCCCACGGCTGGAAATTAGCTTCTCTCAATCAGAGAATCAACCATCCGGACACGGGAGACCATATGCCTGCACAGCGCCGCGGGGCCGCCATCGCCATGACGCGGCCCGAACTCGACGCCTTCCTCCAGGCGGGGCCGGTCTGCCGGCTGGGCACGATCGGCCCTGGTGGGCAGCCGCATGTGAGCGCCCTGTGGTTCGTCTGGGACGGCACGCACATCTGGCTGAACTCGCTGCTGCACAGCCAGCGGTGGACCGATCTCGGACGCGATCCGAGGGCGAGTGCGATCGTGGATGACGGCGGCCTGGATTTCACCCGGCTCCGCGGGGTCGAGCTGCGCGGCCGTGTCGAGGTGGTCGGCGAGACGCCGCGCAGGGGTGAACCGAACGACGAACTACGCACGCCCGAGCGGCTGTTCGCCGACAAGTACGCGGGGAGCGTCTTCCGGCACGACGGTCGGCACGCCTGGCTGCGGCTGACGCCGGAGAAGGTGACCAGCTGGGACTTCTCCAAGCTGCGCCGGTGACCGCCGCCTTGACGCCGACCCACTGAGATGAAAACGTCATACGCTATGAGCGAGAATTCAATTCTCCCCCACGCTTGCGAGGACCTGGCCGACATCCAGCAGCTGCTGGCCCGCTACGCCGTCGCCATGACCCGCGGCGACATCGACCGCGTGCTCGCCGTCTTCACGCCGGACGGCAGCTACAGCGCCTTCGGCGACACCTACCCGCTCGACGACTTCCCTGAGCTGACCGCCGCCGCACCCAAGGGGCTCTTCCTCACCGGCACGCCCGCCGTCGACTTCGCCGAGGACCGGCGCACGGCCACCGGCATCCAGCCACTGTGCTTCGTGGAGGACGCCACGCACGCCATGCGCATCGGCTACTACAACGACACCTACGTGCGCACCCCCGACGGCTGGCGGCTGCGCACCCGCGCCATGACCTTCATCCGCCGCAGCGGCGCCCACGACTCGGGCATCCCGCACGCCTTCGAGCGCTCCCGGCCGTGACTGTGTTTTCCCGGGGGATGACCCCCGGACCCCCAGCCGACACCTACCGCAGCGGGCTGCGCGCCTGGCTGGACGAGCACGACCTGTCCCCCGGCGCGGGCTACGACGGCTCGCTCGACGCGCAGGTCGCCCAGCTCGACCGGGTGCGCCGCGAGCTGTGGGACGCGGGATGGATGCGCTACGGCTGGCCGGAGGCGGTCGGCGGACGCGGCGGGCCGAGCGTGCTGCGGGCCGTGCTCGGCGAGGAGGTGGCCGCGCGCGAACTGGCCGAGCCCGGCCTGTACTCGATGGTCGAGGTCCTCGTGCCCACCCTGCTGTCGTACGCGCCCCCCGCCCTGGCCGCCGCCATGGTCCCGCGGCTGCTGAGCGGACAGGAGCAGTGGTGTCAGGGCTTCTCCGAGCCCGGCTCCGGCAGCGACCTGGCCTCCCTCACCACCCGGGCGGTGCGCGACGGCGACACCTGGGTGATCAACGGGCAGAAGGTGTGGACGAGCCTGGCGCAGTACGCGGCGCGGTGTGTCCTGCTGGCGCGTACCGGTCCCGACCCGGGCCATGCCGGGATCAGCGCCTTCTTCCTCGACATGGACACTCCTGGGATCACGGTCCGCCCGCTGCGCACGATGCATGGCGTCGACGAGTTCGCCGAGGTGTTCCTGGACGACGTGCGCATTCCGGCCGACCGGATCCTCGGCCGACCGGGCGACGGCTGGCGGCTGGCCATGGACCTGCTGCCGCACGAGCGCTCCACCTGCTTCTGGCACCGCGTGGCGCACCTGTACACCCGCCTGGACCGGCTGCTCGACGACGCCGCCGCGCCCGGCGACGAGGCAGCGGCCCTCGGCGAGGCGTATCTCGCGTTGCATACGGTGCGCTGCCGCTCGCTCACGACGCAGCACCGGCTCGCCGACGGCGCCCGGCTGGGCCCGGAGACCTCGGTGGACAAGATCCTGCTCGCCACGGCGGAGCAGCAACTTCTCGACACCGTCCGGGATGTGCTGCCGGGCGCCGTCGAACTGCACGACTCCGCCTGGCGCACCGAATACCTCTACTCGCGGGCCGCCACCATCTACGGCGGCACGGCCGAGGTGCAGCGCAACATCGTCGCGCGGCGCCTGCTCGGGCTGGGAAAGGAGTAGGGCCGTGGACGCCGAGGAACGCGAACTGCTCGAGGAGACCCTGCGCAAGACGATGACCGCCACGCCCTCCGGCGGCGGACTCGACGCGGCACTGACCGAACTCGGGTGGCCCGACATGCTGGCCGAGGAACCGTCCGCCGCAATCCGCGCCGTCTTCCGCCTGCTCGGCGAGACGGGCGCGCACGCGCCGCTGGTCAACGACGTGCTGCTGTACGAGATGGGCCGCCCGCTCGGCGGCGCGCTCCCCATGCCATACGCCGGCGGGAAGTGGGTCGAGTGGAGCCGCGAGGCCACCGCCGTCGGCACCGCCGTCGACCCCAGACTTCCGCTCCTGAGCGTCGCCGAGGGCGCCCCGGTCCCGCTGACGCTCGGCCGGCAGGCGCTGGCCTGGTGGCTGCTGGGCACGGGCCACGCCATGCTGGCGCTCGCCCGCCGGCACGTCCTGGACCGGCACCAGTTCGGCCGCCCGCTCGCCTCCTTCCAGGCCCTCCGCCACCGCCTCGCCGAGACCCTGGTCGCCCTGGAGGGCGCCGAGGCGACGCTGGTGCACGCCGACGGCGACCTCAGCTCACTGCTCGCCAAGGCCGCCGCCGGCCGGGCCGCGCTCACCGCCGCCCGCCACTGCCAGCAGGCGCTCGGCGGTCTCGGCTTCACCGCCGAGCACCCGCTGCACCGGCACGTCAAACGCACGCTCGTCCTCGACGGCCTGCTCGGCAGCACCCGCGAACTCACCCGCGAGGCGGGCCGGGTGCTGGCCACCCGGGGCGCGGCGCCCCGCCTCGTAGACCTGTGATCCCCGTCCCGCCGGACATCCGATGGGAGCCGACAACATGACAGACCGCTGGACCGACCTCCTGGACTGCCTGGTCCTCAAGCCCGTCGGGGACCAGGCGTACGAGGGACGCTCGCAGCAGCTTCCGTACCACCGGCTCTACGGCGGGCAGTTACTGGCGCAGTTCGTGCAGGCGGCCTGCCTCACCGCCCCCGGCAAGGCGGTCAAGTCACTGCACACGGTCTTCGTACGCGAGGGGAGCAGCGAAGAGCCGGTCAGGTATACCACCGACTGCCCCCACCAAGGCCGCAGTTTCGCGACCGTCCGCCTGGAGGCGGCGCAAGGGCACCGCACGGTGGCGGTCGCGACGGCGAGCATGCACACGTGGGAGGACGGTCCGGACCGCCAGACCGCCGCTCCCCTGCCGGACCTTCCCGGGCCCGAGCACGCCCTGTCGCTTGACCTTCTGCCCTTCCAGGCGCGTTCGCACGCCGACCTCGACGCGCCCGCCGTGGGCCCGCCGACGCTGGATCTGTGGCTGCGCACCCCGCCCGTCGCACCGGAGCTGGGGCCGGCGCTTCTCGCGTACGCCACGGACCTGACCCTCATCGGCACGGCGCTGCGCCCGGTGGACGGCCTGTCCCAGCGGGACGCGGGGGGCGCCTTCGCCTCCGCGGTCACCTCGCACACCGTGTGGTTCCACCGTCCGCTGCGCACGGACGACTGGCTGCTGCTGCGCCAGCGAAGCCCACTCGCCGCCCACGGCCGCGCGTACGGTCTGGGCGACGTGCTGAGCCGGCAGGGAGCGCTGGCGGCCGCGTTCGCCCAGGAAGCACTGCTGCGCTTCCGGGACTGAGTGGTCCCCGTACCCACAGCACGACCCATCACTGCGGCGCGAGATGGCGACCCTGCGCTCGCGCCGTCCCGTACGCCGCGAGGCGCCGCGCCGAGCTCCCGCTGAGCGACCGGCTGCCCACACTGGATCCGCCCGTTCGCATCGATGGCAAGCTTCAGCGTCCGAGCGCGGGAACCACGGATGCGAGGAAGTCGCGTACCGTGCTCTGCTGGTTCTCGCGGAGGACCGCCAGCTGACCCCGGAGCGCGTCCAGCGGATCCGTTTCCGGTGTACGGGCGTTCAGTTCCGTCAGTCCACTGCGCGCACACGCGCTGCACGCCGGCACCGGCATCCCGCTGTCACGGGGCGACAAGGCCGTGCGCTGACGCTGCGCGAACTGTCGCTCCTCGAGACCGTGGTCATCGAGTACGGCGAGCCACGGTAACGATGGACTCCGACGTGATCAACGATTTCGTCGCGCGGCACGGGGCACGAGCCGGGCGGCGGCTCAGTTCACCTCCACCACTGTCGCCGCTCCCATCCCGCCGCCGGCGCACATCGCCGCCACGCCCACGCCGCCACCGCGGCGGTGTAGTTCGTGGACCAAGGTCACCAGCATCCGCGCGCCGCTGGCGGCCACCGGGTGGCCGAGGGAGCAGCCGCTGCCGCTGACGTTCACCTTCTCCTCGTTCAGGCCCAGTTCCTTGATCGCCGCCAGCGGTACGGACGCGAACGCCTCGTTGATCTCGAACAGGGCCACGTCCGCCATCGAAAGCCCGGCCCGCGCCAGCGCCTTGGGGATGGCGGTGACCGGCGCCAGGCCCATGAGCGCCGGGTCCACGCCGACCGATGCCCAGGAGCGCACCGTGGCCAGGGCCGGAAGCCCGAGCCGGTCACTCGCGACGACCAGCATCGCCGCCGCGTCGTTGACGCCGGAGGCGTTGCCTGCGGTGATGCTGAAACCCTCGATCTCCGGGTGCAGCGGCCGCAGCGCTGCCAGCTTCTCCAGGCTGGTGCCGCGGCGCGGATGCTCGTCGGCTGCGAACGTCCCGTGCGGGGTGTCGATCGGCACCGTCTCTTCCTTGAACCGGCCCTCGTCCAGCGCCTGGATCGCCTTCTGGTGCGAGCGCAGCGCCCAGGCATCCAGCTCCGCCCGGCTGAGCCCGGCCTTGACGGCGGTGTTCCAGCCGACGCTGATCGACATGTCGAGGTTCGGCGCGTTCGGCCGGTCCGGGTGCGTGGGCGGCGTCCACGGCTCGCACCACTCGCCGTCGACGCGGTAGGCGCTCTTCGGGGCGGTGGAGAAGGACTGCACGCCGCCTGCGATCACCAGCCGTTCCATGCCGGCCATGATGCTCGCCGCCGCGGTCTGGACGGCCGAAAGGCCGGCGGCGCAGTGCCGGTTGACCGCGAGGCCCGGCACTTCGGCCAGGCCGAGGCGGACGGCCGTGTGCCGGGCAATGACGCCACCGCCGTAGTGGCCCTCGGCGAGGATCAGGTCGTCGATGTCCTGCGGGTCCAGGCCGTCGACGGCGGCACGTACGACGTGCTCGGCCAGTTCGTACGCGGTGGTGTCGCGCAAGGTGCCCTTCATCGATGTGCCGATGGGCGTACGCAGCGCGGCGGTGATGACGGCTTTCGGCGCTTCAGGCATGGGTCGGATCCCCTTCTGACGCGGCGTGGTCGGCGAGTTCGGTGACGAGGGTGCGGCGCAGCAGCTTGCCCGTGGTGGTGCGCGGCAGTTCGGCACGCACCACCACCGTGTCGGGGGTCTTCGACGAGCGCAGCCGCTCCCTGGCGTACGCCCGGATCTCGTCCGGGTCCGCGGTGCCGACCAGGACGGCGACGATCCGCTGCCCCCACTCCGCATCGGGGACGCCGACGACTGCGGCCTCTTCGACGTCCGGGTGGCGCATGAGGACGTCCTCGATCTCGGCAGGAGCGATGTTCTCGCCGCCGCGGATGATGGTGTCGTCCGCGCGCCCCTCGATGAAGAGGTAGCCGTCCGCGTCCATGCGGCCCTGGTCCCGGGTGGCGAACCAGCCGTCGTCCGCTCCGCGCTCGGCTCCGCCGTACTCGCCGGAGATCTGCTCGCCGCGTACGAAGACCAGTCCACTGGAGCCCGCAGGCACGGCGGCCCCCGAATCGTCACGGATCTCCACCTCCACGCCGGGCAGCGGCTGCCCGACCGAGCCGAGGCGGGCCCGCACGGCGTCATTCGTCGAGCCCATCGCCTCCCGGTGGTCGTCCGGGCCGAGAACAGCGATAGAGGAGGACGTCTCGGTGAGCCCGTAGGCACCCGCGAACCCCGTGTCGGGGAACTGGCGCAAGGCCCGCTCGATGACATGGCGCGGCGTGCGGGCGCCGCCGTAGGCCAGGCTGCGCAGCGCGGGGGCGTCGGCCGGGCCCGCGCCGACCGCTTCGGTGATACGGGCCAGCATCGTCGGCACCACCATGGCGTGGGTGATCCGCTCCTGGCGTACGGTCCGAAGCCAGCGGCCGGCGTCGAAAGCGGGCTCGTACACGACGCGCCGCCCCGAGTAGAGATTGCTGAGCAGGTTCATCAACCCCGCGATGTGGTACGGCGGAAGCGCGACAAGCGCCGCGTCGGCAGGATCCGCCGCGCCGAACTCCTGCGTGGCGAGGACGTACGCCATCAGGTGGCGGTGGCGCAGCAGCGCGGCCTTCGGGGCGGCGGTGGTGCCGCTGGTGTAGAGGATGACCGCCACTGCGTCCCGGCTGTCCGGCGATGTGGGGGCCGGTGCGTCGCCCGGCGGCGCCTGAAGCAGCGCGTCGAGCTCGTCCGGGCGCAGCACCTCGGCGCCGGGGTGGCGGGTCGCCAGCGCGGCCAGCTGGTCTTCGCCGAGCCGGTAGTTCAGCGGAACGAACGGGACGCCGGCCAGTGCCGCGCCGAACAGGGCTACGGGATAGGCGAGATGGTTCGCGCCCGTATACAGGACCGCGGGGCGGTCGCGGAAGCGGTCGGCGGCGTGCCGGGACAGGCGCAGCAGCTCCGCCGCGTCGAGCCTGCGGCCCGCGCACGCGACGGACGGAGGCTGCGCGGAAGCGGCCGCCATTTCAAGAATCACGGCTATATTCATGAGAACATTATTCTCTCTCAGGTAGATCTCGACTTACAAGGAGGAGGAAGGGTGTGCTGATACAGGGAAGTTCGGCACTGGTGGTCGGCGGTACGGGCGGCCTCGGCGAGGCGACGGTGCGCCGGCTGCACGCCGCCGGTGCCCGGGTCGTCGTGGCGGACGTGGCCGACGACAAGGGCAAGGCCCTCGAGGGCGAGCTGGATGGCGTGCGCTATGTCCGTACCGACGCGGCCGACGAGGAGTCGGTGCGGGCGGCCGTCGACGAGGCGGCAGGTGCGGGGGTGTTCCGGATCTGCGTGGACTGCCACGGCGGTCCGGCCGGCGGCGGCCGGCTGGTCGGCAAGGACGGCACGCCGCTGTCGCTGGACGCCTTCCGGACGACGGTCGAGCACTATCTGACCGCCGTGTTCAATGTGATGCGGCTCGCCGCCGCCGCCATGGCCCGCACCGAGCCGTACGGGGAGGACGAAGGGCGGGGCGTCGTGGTGACGACGTCGTCGATCGCCGCCTACGAAGGCCAGATCGGGCAGCTCCCCTACGCCGCGGCGAAGGGCGGGGTGGCCGCGATGACCCTGGTCGCGGCGCGCGATCTGGCGCCGGTCGGCATCCGTGTGGTGTCGGTCGCCCCCGGCACGGTCCTCACGCCCGCCTACGGCAAGGCGGCCGACCAGCTCTCTGCGTACTGGGGCCCGCAGGTACCGCATCCGCGCCGGATGGGGCGTCCCGAGGAGTTCGCGGCCCTGGTGCAGCACCTGTGCGAGAACGACTACCTCAACGGCGAGGTCGTCCGGTTGGACGGCGCGTTGAGGTTCCCGCCGAAGTAGCAACGAGCCCACCCCGGCGGCCGTCGCCCCACCTGAGCGCGGGTCAGGCGGATCCCGCCGGGTGCACCCCCGGTGGGGCCCCCTCCCCCGCCGCGATGTCGGCCAACAGGCCCTCGACGCGGGTCCGGGCGCGGCGGGCGACGCCGGCGCCCGGGGCGGTGTACACCCGGCCCGCCGCCACTGCGGCCAGCGCCGCCTCCGCGACTTCGCGCCGAGTGAGGATACCGTCCCGACCGGCCGCCGCACTGCGCATCGAGTCGGCGCCCGGCGGGAGCCGGATCGCGCCGAGGGCGGCCGAGTTCTCGCCGAGCGGCGTGTCCACAAGACCGGGGCACAGCACGGTCGCGCCGAGCGTCGGCGACACCTGCTTCAGTTCCGCGTCGAGGGTCTCGGTCAGGCCGACGACCGCGTGCATGGTGCCGGCGTAGGGCGTGCGGCCGGGCAGCGGGGCGAGGCCGCCTGCGGAGGCGGTGTTGAGGAAGTGCCCGGCGCCCTGCGCGATGAGCAGCGGCGCGAACGCGCGCACACCGTGGACGACGCCGCGCAGCTTGACGCCGATCATCCGCTCCCAGGTGCGGTCGTCCTGTTCCCACATCGGCGCGGCCGGGCACACGACCCCGGCGTTGTTGCACACCAGGTCCACCCGTCCGTACACGGCGACGGCGTGGTCGGCGAGGCGGTGTACCGACGCCGCGTCGCTGACGTCGGTGACTGCGGCGGTGACCTCGGCACCGGCCGCGCGCAGCGACTCCTGCGCCTCCGCGAGCCCGTCCTCACGGATGTCCGCGACGACCAGCCGGACCCCACGGGCCGCGAGCGCCTCGGCGAGGCCGTAGCCGATGCCGCTGGCACCGCCGGTGATGACCGCGACCTGTCCCTTGTCGATACGCAATGCCAACCCCTCCGCTCAGTCCCGGGCCATCTCCACGCGCGCCTTCGCCCACAGCCACTGCGCGTAGCCGTGCATCGCCTGGCCCGTCTCCCGGTCCCGGCGGCCCTCCACGGCGGCGTACCAGCTGCCCTCCAGCAGCGCGGCCAGCCGGAAGCAGGCCAGCACCTCGAACCAGCGGAAGGCGGAGATGTCGCGGCCGGTGGACTCGGCGTAGTACGCGATGAGTTCGGCGCGCGACGGCATGCCGTCCCAGGGCTTCAGGTATGGCTCGCCGCCGGGCGGGTCGCCGTCCTCGCGCCAGGCGGTGAGGATCCAGGCGAGGTCGAGCAGCGGGTCGCCCAGGGAGGCCATCTCCCAGTCGATGATCGCGGCCAGTCGCGGGGCGTCGTGGGACAGCATCACGTTGGCGAACTGCAGGTCGCCGTGGACGATGCCGGTGCGGCCCTGCTTCGGGGTATGGGCCGACAGCCATGCGGCCACCGCGTCGACGTGCGGGGACTCGGCCTCCCGGTAGGCGGCGCTGCCGCGGTAGCCGTGCAGCATGCGCAGGTAGCGCTCCGGCTGGCGCTCCACCCAGCCCTCGGGGCGGCCGAGTTCGCCCGCCCCGACCGCGTACGGATCTACCGTGGCGAGCTTCGCCGCCCCGTCCACCAGGGCGAACGCGGCGCGGCGGCGCCAGTCGGGGTCCTCGGCGTAGCGGCCGGGAAAGCGGCCCTGTGGGGTGAAGCCGTCGATCTTCTCCAGGATGGAGAAGGGCCCGCCGAGCGGGGAGTCGTCGTCGCCGCTGTGGGCGTACTGGCGCGGATGCGGTACGTCGGTGCCCGCGAGGGCCGCGAGCGCGCCGCTCTCGCGGCGGAAGGCGTCGGCGGCGCGCTCCTTGAGGTGGCGGCCGGGCATGCGCAGCACGAGTTCGGTGCCGTCGGCGCGACGCAGCAGGGAGAGAATGTTCTGCCCGCCGCCCGTGAGCGGAGGCAGCCCGACGACTGGTCCGTCACCGGGGAGGCCGGCAAGGCCCGGCCAGTCGTTGAGGAGTGCCAGGGTGTCGGTCACCGGGTCGTCGCCTCCTCCGACCGGACCAGGTCCGCGTACTTCTCGCGGGCGGCGGCGAGCCGGGCCGGCAGGTGTGCGGAGCCGAACAGCCGGTCGTCGGGGGGTTCCACGTCCTTCAGCAGCAGCCGGGCGACGACGTCCTTGTGCGCCTCCGTGGGGCCGTCCGCGACGCCGAGCACGGGGCCGGCCTGCCACATGCGGGTCAGCGGGAGCTCGTTGGAGACGCCGAGCGCGCCGTGCAGGTGCATGGCGCGGTAGGCGATGTCGACGAGGATCGTGGGCGTGGCGGCCTTCACGGCGGAGATGTGCAGCCGGGCCGCGCGCGCGTCCTCCTTGGTGCCGGTACGGGCGGCGTTGTCGGCGTGCCAGGCAGCGTGCAGCACCTGGAGGCGGAACTGCTCCAACTGGATCCAGCTGTCCGCGAGCGCGTGCCGTACCGCCTGCTGGTCGGCGAGCGGGCGGCCGCGGGTGCGCCGGCCGGCGATGCGCTCGGCCATCATCTCCAGCGCCCGCCGGCACTGCCCGACCGTCCGCATCGCGTGGTGCAGGCGTCCGCCGCCGAGGCGGGTCTGGGCGATGGCGAAGCCGGTACCCGGCTCGCCGAGGAGGTTCTCGGCGGGCACCCGGCAGCCGGTGAAGCGCAGATAGGCGTGCGCGCCCTCGCCGAGCGGCTCACCGGCGAGGCCGGTGGCGCGCACCATCTCCATGCCGGGGGTGCCGGCCGGGATGATGAACATCGAGGAGCCCTGGTACACCGGGACGTCCGGATCGGTGATCACCATGGCGATGACGAAGGCGGCGTGCGGGTAGTTGGAGGCGAACCACTTCTCGCCGTCGATCACCCAGTCGTCGCCGTCGCGGACCGCCCGGCAGGTGAAGCCACCGGGGTCGGCGCCGCCGGTCGGCTCGGTCATGGCGAAGGTGGAGACGATGTGGCCGTCCAGCAGCGGCTGCAGGTGCTCCTTGCGCTGCTCCTCGGTGCCGTAGTGGGCGAGGATCTCGGCGTTGCCGGAGTCGGGGGCCTGGGTGCCGAAGACCATCGGGGCCCAGCCGGAGCGGCCCAGGATCTCGTTGAGCAGGGCGAGTTGAAGCTGCCCCATGCCCATGCCGCCGAGCTCGGGCGGCAGATGCGCGGCCCACAGCCCCTGGTCGCGCACCCGCTGCTGGAGCGGGCGGACGCCTTCGGTGTAGACGCGGCTGGTGCGGTCGTACGGGTCCGCGTTGCCCGGGAAGAGCACGTCGAGCGGCTCGACTTCGTCGCGTACGAAGGCGTCGGCCCAGTCGAGGCGGGCCTGGAAGGCGGCGTCGGTGCTGAAGTCCCACATGGGGCGTCCCTTCCGGAGAAGTCAGAACGGTATTCGCAAGCTAGCAGAATGACATTCTCCCGTCCAGGAATCGCTGTTGGCGCAAGCTACCGGGCGGCTCAGACCCGGGCGCCGGCCACCAGGAAGCGCATCAGCTGCTCGATATCCGCCTCATCCGGCGTACGGCCGGCCAGCAGCCAGTGCTGCAGCGCCGCGATCGCCGCGCCGGCGACCGTCCGCCCGGCACGCTCCGGGTCCGCGGCCCCCAACTCGCGGGCGGGGGCAGCGAACAGCGTCCCCAGGTCGTCCACCAGCACGACCATCACATGCCCCGCGTCCGGCACCGGCGCCACCCCCGCCGACAGCACGGCGCGGATGCGTGCGGCCAGGCCGGGGTCGGTCGCCTGCCGCACCACTGCCGCGACACCGGTGCGCAGCCGCTCCTCGGGGGCGGCGTCGGCGGCACGCTGCAAGCGTCGGCGGACCCGGGCGGCGAGTTCTCTGGCGCCCCGCTCGACGATCGCCTCGACCAGGGCGTCCTTGCCGTCGAAGTACCGGTAGAAGGCGTCATTGGACAGGCCCGCGGAGGCCACGATGTCCGCGACCCGGGGCGAGCGGCGGCCACCCTCGGCCATCAACCGCAACCCGGCGTCGAGCAGGGCGTCCACCTCGGCGCGGGCTCCCTCCTCGGCGGCCGCCATCCGGCGGCGCACGGCGCGCTCGGCGAGCGTGGGGGGATTGGGGTCGGTCGCAGTCACAACATCCACCTCCTGTGCAAGAGTTCCGTTCTCTATAAAGAGAATGCTAATCTCGCACGCACTGCCGGACCTGTCGATCGGGGCAACGCACATGGGATACGCGGACGGCCTGTTCGACCTCAGCGGGCGCGTGGTGCTGGTCACCGGCGGCAGCCGCGGACTCGGCCGCGAGATGGCCTTCGGCGCGGCTCGCTGCGGTGCGGACGTCGTCATCGCCTCGCGGACGTACGAGGCGTGCGCCGCCACCGCCCGCGAGATCGAGAAGGAGACCGGCCGCGCCGCCCTGCCGTATGCCGTGCACGTGGGCCGCTGGGAGCAGCTGCCGGAGCTGGTGGACGCGGTGCACGAGCGCTTCGGCCGGCTGGACGTGCTGGTCAACAACGCCGGGATGTCACCGGTGTACGAGGATCTGGGCGAGGTGACGGAGAAGATGTTCGACGCCGTCGTCGCCCTCAACCTCAAAGGGCCCTTCCGGCTGTCGGTGCTGGTCGGACAGCGGATGGCCGAGGCGGGCGGCGGGTCGATCGTCAACGTCAGCTCCACCGGCTCCATACGCCCCCGCGCACCGATCGTGCCGTACGCGGCGGCGAAGGCAGGGCTCAACGCGATGACCGAGGGCCTGGCGCACGCGTTCGGTCCGACGGTCCGCGTCAACACCCTGATGTGCGGCCCGTTCGCCACCTGGGCCACCCGGCACTGGCAGGACGACCCCGAGGCCCTGGCGGCCGGCGTGCGCGGCCACGCGCTGCGGCGCATCGGCGATCCGCGCGAGGTCGTCGGGGCCGCCCTGTACCTGATGTCCGACGCCGCCTCGTACACCACCGGCGCGACCCTGCGGGTCGACGGCGGCATGCCCTGAGACGGAGGACGTGTGATGGGTCGATGGTCACGACGGCAGTTCGTCGGGACGGCGGCGGGCGCCATGGGCATGGTGCAGCAGGCGCTGCGCGACGTCAGCGCATGGGTGGAGAGGGGCGTGGCGCCCGCCAGGTCGACTCGGTATGCCGTGTCCGGCGGGCAGGTCGCGGTCGTCGGCGAAGCCGGGGTCCAGCGCGGCATCCAGCCGGTGGTCGACCTCGCTGTCGCGGGCGGCGACCGGATCGAAGTGGCGGCAGGGCGTGCGGTCGGCTTCCGGGCGCACATCACGGCGCCACCCGGGGCGGGCCGCATCGTGGCCGCAGAGTGGGGCTTCGCCGGCAGCGGCGACTTCACCGCCCACTCTGTCGGACCTGCCCGCCCAGCCGCCGAGGTCCGGGCCACGCAGACCTGTCGGGAGCCCAGGACGTACTTCCCGGTGCTGCGGGTCACCGCGCAGCGTGCGGGTGACAGCAGTTCCGAATTCGGGAGGGTGCAAAACCTGGGCCGGGTGTGGGTGGTCGTCCGCGCCGACTCGACCGGAAGGGATGACGCATGACCGCTCCCGACGACAATGCTCTGCGCCAGGACGTGCGGTATCTCAAGGACCGCATCGAGATCCTCGACTGCATCGCCCGGCATGCCCGGGGCTGCGACCGCCACGACACGGACCTCGTCACCAGCGCCTACCACCCGGACGGCACCGACGAGCACGGATCGACGATCAACTCGGGGCCCGCCTATGCCGGCTGGGCCAACCAGGTCCACGCCGCCACCTCCCGCGTCCACACCCACAACATCACCACCCACTCCTGCGACATCGACGGCGACACCGCGCACTGCGAGAGCTACGTGATCGTCATCCTCCTCGGCACCGACGACCGCACGGCGCAGTTCATCAGCGGCCGCTATCTCGACCGGCTGGAGCGTCGCGACGGCCATTGGCGGATCGCGGTGCGCCGCTCGACGGTCGAGGTGATGTTCACCGCCGATGCTTCCGTCCTGCGGTCGACGGCCTTCCGCGACCAGGGATATCTCAAGGGAACTCGCGACTTGGACGACCTTTCGTACGCCCGGCCCCTGCTGCCGGACGCACCCGCACCCACCCGCTGGAACACAGGAGGCGGCACATGCGCATCGGCCTGACCGGCGGCGCGGCGACGCCGGACAAGCTGGTCCGGCAGGCGCAGCGCGCCGAGGCGGACGGCTTCACCTCGCTCTGGTACGCCTCGACCGTGCTGGGCGATCCACTGACGCCCATGGCACACGCCGGCCGCGCGACGTCGACGATCGAGCTGGGCACGGCGGTGCTGCAGACCTACCCGTGCCATCCGCTGCTGCAGGCCAACCGGGCCGCCTCCGCCGCCGCCACGATGGGCCGCCCCGGCCTCACCCTCGGCATCGGGCCGTCGCACGAGGCCCTGATCCGCGGCGTGTACGGCCTGTCGTACGACCGCCCCGGCCAGAGCACGGAGGAATACGTCCGCATCCTCACCGCCCTGCTGCGCGGCGAAGACGTCGACTTCGAGGGCGAGGAGTGGACGACGCGCAGCGCGGGCGGCCGGATGACGGCCGTCGGCCAACCCGTGCCCGTCCTGCTGTCGGCCCTGTCGCCCCGCATGCTGCGCGTCGCCGGCCAGTACGCCGACGGCACCGTGCTGTGGATGGCGCCCGCGCGGGCGGTCGGAGAACACATCGCGCCGCGCCTGACCGCCGCCACCGAGGCGGTAGGGCGCCCGGCCCCGCGGATCGTCGCGGGGCTGCCGGTGGTGGTGCACGACGACACGGCCGAGGCGCGGGCGGCGGTCGCGGCGACCTCAGGAACGTACGCGGGCATGCCCAGCTACCAGCGCATCCTGGACATCGGCGGCGCCGATTCTCCTGCGGACGCGGCGATCGTGGGCAACGAGGAATCGGTGGGCAAGCAACTGAAGTCGCTGCTGGACGCGGGCGCGACGGACATCTGGGCGGCGATCGTCCCGGCGGGGCCGGATCCGGCGGCATCGGTGCGCCGCACCCGCGACCTGTTGCGGGAGGCCGCGGCGAGTCCTCACTGACTTCCCGTCGTCCCGGCCGGGCCGGGCGCAGCCCAGGCGGACGACCCCACGGCAGCAGCCGAACCTGCGGCCACTAGGACTCCGGCAGGGCGCTGACCAGATGCGGGAGATCGAGCGTCGAATGGATGCCCGGCGGGGCGGCGACCACCGCCGGGATCGCGTTGACCGCACGATTGGCGGTGTATCCCGGGGAGATGTCGGCCATCCGCTCCAGTGGGATGGGGAAGCGCAGGTCGATGTCGAGTGGGGCGTCGCCGTCCACCGCGATGTGCCAGCCGGTGGGGCGCAGCTCCCAGGCAGGGTTCAGGTCCGAGGTGCAATACCAGGTGGCGGTGAAGCTCAGCACCGGGCGGCCGTCGTGCATGGCGGCCACGGTGGTGCGCTGTGCGGCGACGCCGCCGGCCTCGATGACACCCGCGGCGATTCGGGTGTTCTTGCGCGCGGTCGCCACGTCGCCAGTGGCCTCCACCGCGTCGATACGGAGCCCGAGCGCGTCGCCCAGCAGCCGCAGCGACGGGCCGAAGCTCTCCCGCATATGGGCCAGTCGGCGCGGGTCGGGTCCGGCGGCGGCGCGGCCGAAACCCATGAGGTCGAAGAGCATCTCCGGTGAGGGGCGCTGCGACAGATCGGCGTACTCCGAGATGGCCAGGCGGTCGAGGCGGCGCTGGATCGAGGCGAGCGTCAGCGGCAGCGCCTCGGTGATGAAGCCGGGGCTGCTGCCGGTCGCGTGGACGGCGGTGCCGCCCCGGGTGCAGGCCGCTGCGATGCGGGCGTGTACGTCCGGGTCCATGCTCGGCGGGTGGTGGAGGGCGCCGCAGGTGGTGACGACGTTGGCGCCCGATTCGAGGAGGGTGCACAGCTCATCGACGTCGAGGACGCGGGGCATGTGCAGGATGCAGTCGGCGCCCAGGGCGAGGATCTGCTTGGGGTCCGTGGTCGCGTGGATGCCGGTCGGGGGCAGGCCGCAGAGGGTGCCCGCGTCCGCGTCGGCCTTGTCCTCGCCCGTGACATGGACGCCGGCCAGGTCCAGCTGCGGGTGTTCGATGACGGCGCGCAGGGCTCGGGCGCCAATGGTGCCGGTGGCCCACTGGACGACGCGGATCATGTGGCCTCCTCGTGTTCGCCGAGACGTGGCGGGTCTGCGTACGACGGCGTGTGGCCGGCTACCCGGATCGGGCTCCCGATCAGGCGGAATCGGCCCGCCTGGACGATCACGGAGGGGTCCGCGGCCAAGGCCTCCGGCAGGGTGCGTACCGCCGCGGCGGCGACCCCGAGCGGACGGAGTCTGGCCTCCCAGCCGAGCGCGGTGTCCGCCGACAGCGCCTTGGTGACGGCGGCCACCACCTCCTCGCGGCGGGCCGAGCGCTCGGCCATGGTTGCGAAGGCCGGTTGGTCCACGTCGGCCTCGGTGGCGAAGGCGCGCCAGAAGGTGTCGTGGGTGATGAACAGCGCCAGGTGGCCGTCGGCCGTGGGGAAGAGCTGTGCCGGTACGTAATACGAGTGCGCGCCGCCCGCCCGGCGCTGCGGGGCCGTGCTCTCGTTGAGCCAGGCGGAGGCGCGGTAGTTGAGCTGGGAGAGCATGACGTCCCGCAAGGTCACCTCGACCTGGCCGCCGCGTCCGGAGTGCACCTGCGCGAGGAGGCCGAGAGCGGCGGTCAGGCCCGCGGAGTTGTCGGCGGCCGAGTAGCCGGGGAGTTGGGGCGGCCCTTCGGGGTCGCCGGTCAGGGCGGCGACGCCGGTGGCGGCCTGGATGGCGTAGTCGAAGGCGGGCTCGTCGGCGCCGTCGAGGCCGTAGCCGGTGACGGCCACGCAGACCAGGCGGTCGTTGACCGGGGCGAGGGCCTCGTAGGTGAGGCCGAGGCGGCGGATGGCGGAGGGTTTGAGGTTCACCAGCAGGGCGTGGGCGTCGCGGGCCATGTCGTGCAGGCGGGCCTGGCCGACAGGGGTGGTCAGGTCGAGACGGACGGAGCGCTTGCCCCGGTTGAGGCTGGCGAAGTACGCGTCGGAGACCTGGCGGGAGAGGTCGCCGCCCGGCGGTTCGACCTTGGTGACCTCGGCGCCGAGGTCGGCGAGCAGCATGGTCGCGTACGGGCCTGCGAGGATGTGGCCGACCTCCAGGACGCGCAGCCCGGCCAGCGGGCCGGTCCGGCCACGGGCGTCCCCGACGCCGGAGGCCGAACCGCACCGCACCGGATCCCCGTCCCGGACCGGATCCCTCACCGGAACTCCCGCGCGATCGCCGCCACCGCGTCCCGTGTCCGCAGTTTGGACGCCACCAGCTGCTCCCGCCCCTCCCCGATCGGCAGCAGCCGCACCGACAGATCCGTCACGCCGGCATCAGCGAAGCGCTTGAAGCGGGCCGCGATCGCCTTTTCATCCCCCGCCGCGCACAGGTCGCCGACGTCGCGGGCGTCCCCGTACTCCAGCAGGCGCTGGTAGTTGGGCGATATCTCCGCCTCGCCCAGGATGCGGTTGGCCCGCTCGCGGGCCTCGTCGACGCGGGACGGCTCGCAGAGGCAGACCGGTATGCCGGCGACGATGCGCGGGGCCGGCCGTCCGGCCGCGGCAGCGGCCTTGGTGATACGTGGCGCGACGTGCTCGGCCACGGCCCGCTCGTCCGCCATCCACAGCACGGTGCCGTCGGCCCGCTCCCCCGCGATGCGCAGCATGACCGGACCGAGCGCGGCCACCAGGACGGGCAGCGGGGCGACGGGGGCGAGGCCCAGCGGATTGTGCACGGTGAAGCGCTCGTTGGTCACGTCCACCGAGCTCGCCCCGCTCACGCCCGTACCCAGGACCTCGAGGTAGTCGCGCAGATAGGCGGCGGGCTTCTCGTACGGCAGGCCCAGCATGTCGCGCACGATCCAGTGGTGCGAGGCGCCGACGCCCAGCGCGAGCCGGCCCTGGGCCGCGGCGTGCGCGGACAGCGCCTGCCGGGCGAGGGCGATCGGATGCTGGGCGTGTACGGGCACGACAGCCGTGCCGAGTTCGATGCGCGTGGTCACCGTGCCCATCAGGGCGATGGCGGTGAGCGCGTCGAAGTCCGTGGGCACCTGCGGCACCCACACGGTGTCGAAGCCGGCCTCCTCGGCCCAGCGCGCGTCGTCGAGCATCCGGGCGGCCTTACGCGCGCTGTCGCCCCGCTCCGGGCCGGTCATCACTCCGATACGCATACGGTTTCGGTCCTCACGATCGGTCGGGCGCGGCGGTCAGCCGGCGGATGTCGGTCACGATCTCGTCCAGGGGGGTGCCGGTCGGATACACGGCCGCCGCGCCCGCCTTGTGCAGGCGGCGGATGTCCGAGGCGGGAATCGCGCCGCCCACGACGACGGCGATGTCGCCGGCGCGGGCGGCGCGCAGTACCTCGACGGTGCGGGTCGTCAGGGCGATGTGCGCGCCGGAGAGGATGCTCAGCCCGATGAGGGCGACGTCCTCCTGCACGGCGGTGGCGACGATGTCGGGCACCCGCTGCCGGATGCCGGTGAAGACGACCTCGAAACCGGCGTCCCGCAGCGACCGCGCGACGATCTTCGCGCCACGGTCGTGGCCGTCGAGCCCGGGCTTGGCGATGAGTATGCGGGCGCCCATCAGAACACCACCGGCTGCCGGAACTCGCCCCACGCCGCCCGCAGCACGTCGGACATCTCGCCGACGGTGCAGTACGCGGCGGCGCAGTCCACCAGCGGCTGCACAAGGTTCACGTCCGGCGTGTCAGCAGCCCGCCGCAGTGCTTCCAGCGTGCGCCGCACGCCGGCGGCGCTGCGCTCGGCCTTGACCCGGGCGAGCCGCTTCAGCTGGCGCTCGCGTCCTGCGGCGTCGAGTTCGTACGTGGCGATGTCGGGGGCCGGCTCATCGGTGGTGAACCGGTTGACGCCGACCACCGGGCGGACGCCGGACTCGATGTCCTGGTGCGTGCGATACGCCTCGTCGGCGATGAGGCCCTGCAGGTAGCCGTCCTCGATGGCGTGGACCATGCCGCCGTGGTGCTCCAGGTCGTCCATGATCTCGATCACCTTCGCTTCGGTCGCGTCCGTAAGCGCCTCGACGAAGTACGAGCCACCGAGCGGATCGGCGACGGCGGCAACGCCCGTCTCCTCGGCCAGGATCTGCTGGGTGCGCAGCGCGAGCGTCGCGGACTCCTCGCTCGGCAGCGCGAATGGCTCGTCCCAGGCCGCGGTGAACATCGACTGGACGCCGCCGAGCACCGAGGCCAGGGCCTCATAGGCGACGCGCACGGTGTTGTTGCGGGCCTGCGGGGCGTACAGCGACGCGCCGCCGGCCACGCAGCCGAAGCGAAACATGCAGGCCTTGTCGGTCGTCGCACCGAAGCGGTCGCGGACGATGCTCGCCCACCGCCTGCGCCCGGCCCGGTACTTGGCGATCTCCTCGAAGAAATCGCCGTGCGTGTAGAAGAAGAAGGAGATCTGCGGGGCGAAGTCGTCGATGGTCATCCGCCCGCGTTCCAGGACCGTCTGGCAGTAGGTCACGCCGTCGGCCAGGGTGAACGCCATCTCCTGTACGGCGTTGGCCCCGGCGTCGCGGAAGTGGGCGCCGGCCACCGAGATGGCGTTGAAGCGGGGCACCTGCCCGGCGCAGAACTCGATGGTGTCCGCGATCAGCCGCAGCGACGGCTCCGGCGGCCAGATCCAGGTGCCGCGCGAGGCGTACTCCTTGAGAATGTCGTTCTGGATGGTGCCGGTGAGCTTCGCGCGCGGGATGCCGCGCTTTTCGGCGGCGGCCACGTACAGGGCGAGGAGGATCGCCGCCGTGCCGTTGATGGTGAAGCTCGTGCTGACCTCGTCGAGCGGGATCGCGTCGAAGAGGATCTCGACGTCGGCGAGGGTGTCCACGGCCACGCCGACCCGGCCCACTTCGTCCCCGTACTCCGGGTCGTCGGAGTCGTAGCCGCACTGGGTGGGCAGGTCGAGGGCCACGGACAGGCCGGTCGAGCCCTGGTCGAGCAGGTAGCGGTAGCGGCGGTTGGACTCCTCCGCCGTGCCGAAGCCCGAGTACTGGCGGCGGGTCCATTTCCGGCCCCGGTAGCCGGTCGGGAAATTGCCGCGGGTGAAGGGGTACGCACCGGGCGCGGGCGGCTGCCGGGTGACGTCGTCCGGCGTGTAGACGGACTTCAGCGGCAGGCCGGACGGGGTACGCACGTCGTCGGCATCGGTCATGACTGCGGTGCCACCTCCTCGGCGGCCAGCCGGTTCTTGAGCACCTTGCCGGTGGCCC
This sequence comes from Streptomyces yerevanensis, assembly GCF_000716805.1. Taxonomy (NCBI): domain Bacteria; kingdom Bacillati; phylum Actinomycetota; class Actinomycetes; order Kitasatosporales; family Streptomycetaceae; genus Streptomyces; species Streptomyces yerevanensis. The sequence continues at coordinate 87,116 of NZ_JNWJ01000017.1, forward strand.
CGAGCGGCAGCGCATCGCGGAACTCGACGTACCGGGGCACCTTGAACCCGGCCATCCGCTTCTTGCTCCAGGCGATCAGCTCGTCGGCGGTCACCTGCTGTCGTGCCACCACGAACGCCTTACCGACCTGCCCCATCCGCTCGTCCGGCACCCCGACGACGGCGGCCTGCGCCACGGCCGGATGCTCGAGCAGGAAGCCCTCGATCTCCGCCGGGTAGGCGTTGAAGCCGCCGACGATGAACATGTCCTTCTTCCGGCCGACGATCTTCAGCCGGCCCTCCTCGTCCAGTTCCCCCAGGTCGCCGGTGTGCAGCCACCCGTCGCGATCGACGGCCTCGGCGGTGGCGGCGGGGTCGTCGAGGTAGCCCTGCATCACGGCGTAGCCGCGGACGAGGACCTCGCCGTCCTCGGCGATGCGTACCTCGAAGCCTTCGCAGGGGCGGCCGACGGTGGTGGCGACGGCCTCGTACGGGTCGCCGGGGCGGGACGCGGTCACGGTGCCGGCCTCGGTGAGGCCGTAGCCGGTCATCAGGTGCTGGAAGGGGAGTTCGGTGGTGATCCGGCGGACCAGTTCGACGGGGATGTCGGCGGAGCCGGTGACGGCGACGCGCAGCGACGACAGGTCCCGGCCCGGCGGGGCCGCGAGCAGCGCGTGGTAGAGCGTGGGCGGCCCCGGCAGTACGGTGACGCGCTCGCGCTCCACGAGGTCGAGCACCGTGCCGGGGTCGAAGACGGCGACCGGCAGCATGGTCGCGCCGCGCAGGAAGGAGGCGACCAGTCCGGCTTTGTAGCCGAAGATGTGGAAGTACGGGTTGACCATCAGGTAGCGGTCGCCGCGGCGCAGCTGGGCCAGGTCGCACCACTCGTCGTACAGGCGCAGCGTCTGGCCGTGGGTGGTCATGACGCCCTTGGGCCGGCCCGTGGTCCCAGAGGTGAAGATGATGTCGGCGAGGTCGTCCTCGCCGACATCCCGCTCCAGCGGACTGCCGGCAGCGAGGAAACCGGACCGCACGTCGACGACCGGCACACCGTCCGGTGCCGTGAACTCGCGGCCGAGGAAGCCGTCCTCGACAAGCACCGCCTTGGCCCCGCTGCGGCGCACGATGTCGTGCGCCTCCGCGTCCTTGAACCGGGTGTTCACGGGGACCAGCACGCCTCCGGCAGCCAGCAGCCCGAACGCCGCGACGATCCACTCGACGGAATTGGGCGCCCACAGGGCCACTCGGTCGCCCTTGCGGATGCCGAGTTCCGAGGCGTAGGCGCCGGCTGCCACCCGTATGCGATCGGCCAGCTCACGGAAGGTGAGACGCACTCCCCCGTCGACGACCGCCTCCGCGTCACCGAACCGGTCGGCGGCGCTGAGCGCCAGCTCAGGGATGCTGCGCCACCTCGACCCGCTCACGAGGCCATCAGGCGGGCCAGGTTGCCGCCCATGACCTTGGCCTTGTCGGTGTCGTCGAGCTTGCCGAGAAAGTCGACGTACGTCACCGGGTCGGCGAGGCCCTCCGGGTGGGGGTAGTCGGAGCCGAAGAGGATCCGCTCGATGCCGATCAGGTCGCCGAGGGCGGCCATGTCCTCCTCCCAGAACGGGCTGATGTGGATGTGCCGCTTGAAGACGTCGACCGGATTCTCCTGGAACTCGTGCGGCATCTTCTTGTACACATCCGCGAGCCGGCCCAGCACCGGCTCCACCCACGCGGCTCCCTGCTCGATCACCGCGATCTTCAGCTCGGGGAAGCGGGAAAGCATGCCGTGGCAGATCATCGAGGACACCGCGTCCTCGATCGGCCGCCACTCGTTCACCTGCCGGAAGGCGTTCGGCTTGAACGGCAGGAACTCACGGGTGCTGCCCTCCCAGTCGTTCGCGTAGTTGGCGTAGCCGCTGTCGGAGGAATGGAAGGTCACGAGGGCGCCGGTCTCCTGCACCCGCTTCCAGAACGGGTCGAACTCGGGCAGGGCGAAGGAGCGGGTGACGCCGCCCACCCCTGGCACGGGCGCGGGTCGCACGAGGATCGCGCGGGCGCCGCGTTCCACCACCCAGTTCAGCTCGTCGATCGCCTTGTCCACGAACGGCAGCGTGATCACCGGCACCGTGAAGATGCGGTCCTTGTAGACGAAGCCCCAGGTCTCGTGCAGCCACTGGTTGAGGGCGTGGATGACCGCGTGGATGAGCTCCGGGTCGTCCTTCATCCGCTCCTCGATGAGGCTGGCGAGGGTCGGGAACATCAGCGAGCGCTGGATGCCGAGTTCGTCCAGCAGCTCAAGCCGCGGGCCCGGCTCGCGGAAGGCGGGGATGGCTCGCATCGGCTCGCCGAAGATCTCCCGGCGGGTCTTGCCGTCGGGGTTGCCGACCTTGAAGTACTCCTCCATGGCGCCGGGACGGGCGACGACGTCGAAGGTCGGGTTCGGGATGTACTCGCTGATCTGCCCCCGAATGGCGATCTTGGTGCGGCCGCGGACGTCGACGTACTCGATCGCCCCGTCGTACTCCTTCGGGAGGAACCTGGTCAGGGCCTCGCGGGTCTCGTAGAGGTGGTTGTCAGCGTCGAAGAGCGGAAAGGGCAGCGTGCGCGAGGGCATGAGATCCTCCTTTGCTGATTGAGAGAACCTTATTCTCGCTACTGTGGCGAGGCAAGGCTGCGGCCGCCCCCGTTCCCGATGCCGCCGTGCGCCTCGACGAAGGGATAGACGCGTGTGAAGTCGGCGCCGGGCTCTGCGTCCGCGAACCGCCGCCACAACGCACCGACCAGCGCGCCGACTTCGTCCGGGACGTCCAGCTCCGCAGCGGTCCGCAGGTACAGATCCACGTCCTTGGCCATCAGCGAGTTGGCGAACCCGGAGTCGTAGTGGCCGGTGAGGACGTGGCGGGGGAACTTGTCCTCGGTGGCGCCGCTGCGGCCACTGGAGGCATTGACGACGTCCAGCAGCAGCTCCGGGTCGAGGCCGGCGGCGCGTCCGAACGCGACAGCTTCGCTGGCGGCGGCGAGCGCGGCGGCGGAGAGGAAGTTGTTGGCCAGCTTGAGCGCCTGCGCCATGCCCTGCCGGTCGCCGACCCTGCGGCGCCGGTCGCTGAGATCGGCGAGCACGGGCTCGACCGCGGCGCAGATGCCGTCCGGGGCGGCGTACATGACGGTGAGCGTCCGGGCGCGAGCCCCGGCCACGCCGCCGGATACGGGAGCGTCGGTGTAGCCGATCCCCTCCGCCGCGAGGACTTCCGCGATACGGCGGGCCGCGGCGACGCCGACGGTGGAGGTGTCCACGACGTATCCGGCACGGCGTCCCGCCGTCTCCGCGACCTCCCGTGCGACCTTCTCGCTGATCTGCCCGTCGGGGAGCGAGAACACCACCGTCCGTGCCCTGCGGGCCACCTCGGCGACGTCCTTGGCGAACGCGGCACCCGCCGGTGCCCGCCCCGGGCCTGCCGCGTCGTGCGCGACGACGTGGTGGCCGCGCTGCACGAGGTTGACTGCGAGCGCACCGCCCATGTTGCCGAGCCCGATGAATCCGACCGTGGCCACGCTCAATCACCGCCCCTCGCGCCATCCGGCGCCCCGTGCCGCGCGGCATTCCGCGCCTCCTCGGTCTCGGCGAGACCACGACGCGCGGCGACACCCGCCGGCGCACCGCAGTAGGCGGCGATCTGGAACGACAGTTCGTCCAGCTCTTTCTGGGTGACCCCAGCGCGTGGCGCGGCGGCGGCGTGGGTACGGAACTCCTCCATGCGGCCGAGGGTGGCGGTCATGGCGAGGACCAGCAGGCTGCGGTCACGTGGGGTGAGCGCGCCTCCGCGGGCCCATACGCCCCAGACCATTTCAGTGATGTAGTCCTGGAACGCGCCGGCGACAGGCCGCGGATCGCCGGCGGCGGCATCGACATAAGCGTCGCCGAGCACAGCTCGGCGTACGGCCCAGGCGTCCTTGAGGGGATCAGCTTGGTCCACGGAGCTCCTCCTGCCGCGCGCATGTGTGATTCTCACAAAACGAGAATATGATTCTCGTCATGGTGAATCAACAGTACGGTTCGCGCTGACCGCAAGGAGATTGACGTGAAGCTGGGCTTCGTCGGTGCTGGACGGATGGGGCTGCCGATGGTCGGCCGTCTCGCCGCAGCAGGACACCAAGTGCGCGCCGTTGCCCGTACGCCGGAACGCCGCGCCGCCCTGACCGAGGCAGCCGCGCCGGCGGTCGGCCGCGCCGAGGACGCCGCCGAAGGGGTCGGCGCGGTCGTCGTGTGTGTCTTCACCGACCAGCAGCTGCGGGACGTCTGCCTGGGCGGCGAACTGCTCGACACGATGCCGGCAGGGGCCACCCTCGTCGTGCACACCACAGCAAGTCCGCGCACGGTCAGGGAGATCGCCGGGCGGGCCGCCACGCGCGGTGTCGACGTGCTCGACGCGCCGGTGAGCGGCGGGCCGCACGACATCGCGGCCGGCCGCCTGACGGTCTTCGCCGGCGGGGACAAGGCCGTCGTCGAGCGGCTGCGCCCCGTGCTCGCGGCCTACGCCGACCCGATCCTGCCGGTCGGGCCCGTAGGCGCCGGGCAGGGCGTGAAGCTCGTCAACAACGCGCTGTTCGCGGCGCAGCTCGGGCTCATCGCGGAGGCGGCTCGGCTGGGCGAGGAGCTCGGCGTGGACGAGTCGGTGCTGCTGGCGGCGCTCGGCGAGGGCAGCGCGGCGAGCCGGGCCCTGGCGGGCGCCGCGGCACGAGGATCGGCCCATCGCTTCATCACCGGTGTCAGGGAGTTCCTGGACAAGGACCTCGCGGTGGTGCGGCACCTGGCGGACGAGTCCGGCGCGCGGCTCGGCGCCCTTCAGCCCGCGCTGGCGGCGCTCGACGACGCCCTCACCCAAGTCCCCCGCGCTTGACCAGCTGGGCGGCGATCACGTTGCGCTGGATCTCGTTGGTCCCCTCCCCCACGATCATCAGCGGAGCATCCCGGAAGTAGCGCTCCACATCGAACTCCGTGGAGTAGCCGTACCCCCCGTGGATGCGCACCGCGTCGAGGGCGATCCGCATGGCCGTCTCCGAGGCGAACAGCTTCGCCATCCCGGCCTCCATGTCCACGCGGCGGCCCGCGTCGTATTCGCGTGCGGCATGCAGCGTGAGCTGCTGGGCCGCCGTGAGTGACGTCGCCATGTCGGCGAGGTAGTTGCCGATCGACTGATGCTGCCAGATCGGCTTGCCGAAGGACTCGCGCTGCTGCGCATAGGCGAGGGCATCCTCGAAGGCGGCGCGGCCCACGCCCAGGGCGCGGGCGGCCACTTGAAGGCGCCCGGTCTCCAGCCCTTTCATCATCTGGGCGAAGCCCCGGCCCTCGGCGCCGCCCAGCACCGCGTCCGCCGGCGCCCGGAGGCCGTCGAAGGACAGCTCGCAGCTCTCGACGCCTTTGTAGCCGAGCTTCGGCAGGTCACGGGACACGGTGAGGCCCGGGCCGTGCTCGACCAGCAGGATCGACATGCCCTTGTGGGTGGGGTCGGCCTCCGGGTCCGTCCTGCACAGCAGGGCGATCAGCTGCGAGCGGCGGGAGTTGGTGATCCAGGTCTTGGTCCCGTTCACCACGTAGCTGCCGTCCGCCTCCTTGCGCGCTACCGTGCGCATGGCCTGGAGGTCGGAGCCGCCGCCTGGCTCGGTCAGCGCCATGGTCGCGCGGATTTCACCGGTGGCCATCCGAGGCAGGTAGCGGCGCTTCTGCTTCTCGGTGCCGAAGTGCAGCAGCAGTTTGGCGACGACGGTGTGGCCCCCCATCGCGCCGGCCAGGCTCATCCAGCCGCGCGCCAGCTCCTCGGTGATCAGGACATAGCAAGGGGTGGATACGGGGGTACCGCCGTATTCCTCGGGGACCGCGAGCCCGAAGATGCCCAGTTCCTTCATCTGCTGGATCAGCGCTTCGGGGTAGGTGTCGGCGTGCTCCAGCTCCCTGACGACCGGCTTCACTTCCTTGTCGACGAAGTCTCGCACCGTCTTGACGACGAACTGCTCCTCAGGTGTCAGGGCATCCAGGGTGCTCATGCTCATACCAATCTCCCGCGTCGGCCACGCCTTTGTCATCATGAGCGCTCATGACGTCCTCCCCCACTCTCAGCTCCTACGTCGACACCTGGCACCCTGCGCCCGTCGTGGACGAGGACACGCTCCCTGCCGCGCCCGCCGCGGCTCTCTCCGCCGCACTGGACCTTCCCGCGCCTGCCGCGCAGCCCGGGGACCCGCTGCCGCCGCTGTGGCAGTGGCTGTACTTCCTCGAGTGGCCCCGGCAGAGCGAGCTCGGGCCCGACGGGCACCTCCGCGAGGCTCGTTTCCTGCCGCCCATCCCCCGGCGACGGCGGATGTTCGCGGGCGGCCGCCTGGACGTCGCTGAGCCGCTGCGCCTGGGCGAGCCGGCCGAGCGGATCAGCAGCCTGCACGCGGTCACCCCCAAGTACGGGCGCAGCGGCGAGCTGCTGTTCGTCACCGCGCGCCAGGAGTTCCGGCAGTCCGGCCGTGTCTGTCTCGTCGAGGAGCAGGACATCGTCTACCGCTCCGGGCGGGGCGCCGGTGAGCGGCACCCGGAGCACATCGACACGACGGCACGGCCCGAGGCCGCCGGCACGTGGTGCCTGGCTCTGCAGCCGGACGAGCGCCTCCTCTTCCGTATCAGCGCCCTCACCGCCAACGCCCACCGCATTCACTACGACGTCCCGTACTGCCGCGACGAGGAGGGCTACCCGGGCCTGGTGGTGCACGGTCCGCTGCTCGCGCTGCTGATGCTGGAACTCGTGCGCCGGTACGCGCCCGAGCGGCAGCTGCGCTCCCTGTCCTATCGGCTGCGGCGGCCCGTCTTCGCGGGCGAACACATCGCCGCTGCCGGGGCACCGACGGCGGACGGCGCCGAGCTGAGCCTCGCCACCGCGCGCGAGCGCCGCCACGCCACGGCCGAGGTGACGTTCTCACGCGCGGGGTGAGGCGATGTCCTGGCGGAGCACGAACTTCTTGACCTTGCCGCTGGCGGTGCGCGGAAAGTCCTCGACGGCATGGACTTCCTCCGGCCACTTCTGCCGGGCCAGGCCCGCCTTCGCGAAGTGGTCCCGCAGCTCCTCCAGGCCCGGCGGGCGCTGCCCGGGCAGCATCCGTACGACAGCGGCCGCGTGCTCGCCGAGGCGCGCGTCCTGGGCGGCGACCACGGCGGCCTCCGCGACGCCGGGCATGGTGAGGAGGATCTCCTCGACCTCAAGGGCGCCGATGTTCTCCCCGCCCCGGATGATGATGTCGGCCTTGCGGTCGGTGATGGTCAGGCAGCCGTCCTCGTCCACCGCGCCGATGTCGCCGGTGCGGTACCAGCCGTCGGCGTCGAAGGCCGCCTTGGTGAGTTCGGCGTCGGTGTAGCCGAGGCAGAGGTCGGGGCCGCGGGTGAGGATCTCGCCGTCGTCGGCGAGCCGCAGCTCGACGCCGTCCAGCGGCGGGCCGTCGGTGTGCAGGCGGATGCGGGCAGGACCGTCGCAGGGAGTCCAGGTGACGGACGGGTGCTCGGTGGAGCCGTACGAGCGGAACGGCGTGATCCCGAGCGCTTCCAGCCGGGTCGTCACGGCCGAGGGGACGGCGGAGCCGCCGAGCCCCGCGTACTTCAGGCGGCCGATGTGCTCCGGCGTGCAGTCGGGGTGGTCGAGCAGGCTGGTCATGTAGTACGTGGCTCCCCCGCCGACGACCAGCCCCTCGGTCAGGATCAAGTCGAGAGCCTGTGCCGGGTCCCAAGCGTCGCCGAGGTTGACGGGCGAGCCGTCCAGTACGGGGATGAGGAACGCGTTGATCATGCCGATGAAGTGGCCGACGGGCGCCACGGTGAACTGCCGTCCCCGGTCCGGCGGATAGGCCCCGGAGAGCTGGCGGGTCTCGCAGGCGAGAGTCTGGTGGCTGTGCACCACGCCCTTGGGATCGCGGGTCGTGCCGGAGGTGAAGGCGACGAGCGCGGGCGCGGCCGGGTCGGCGTCGAGCGTGCCGGGCAGTTGCTCGTCCGCGAGCAGTTCGTCGAAGTCCCGGCCCACGCCGCCTCCGACCACGCCGACCACCGGGACGTCGGCGCTGAGCGCCGGGTCGAACTTCAGGCGGCCGAACCCCTCGGCGGCGAAGAAGGCCCGCGGCCGGGTGGAACGCAGGATGTAGCCGACCTCCTTCGGCCCGTAGAAGTGCACGATCGGGACCACGACCGCGCCGAGGAACGCCGACGCCCAGAACACAGCCGCCGCTTCCATCCAGTTGGGCAACTGGAAGGCGATCACGTCGCCGGGGCCGACGCCGCGGCGCCGCAGCCCGGCCGCGAGCCGCCGGGCGGTGCGCTCGACATCGGCGAAGGTGCCGTTCCAGGGGCGCACCCGCGAGTGCACGCGGAACTCGACGTCAGGGGTTGACCGCAAGCCGCGGGTCAGCAGGTCGCCGAGCGATTCGCGGGTCCACCAGCCTTCCTCCTCGTAACGCCGGACCAAGTCGGGCGAGATCGTCCTGAGCGCGGTGGCCGGGATCGCATCCATGGAATGAACCGCCTCCTCATTACATGAGAATTGCACTCTCTCATGTAGAGAAGGTAAGTTCCATACATGGCACGCGACCACGGTTTCCATCCTGTGCGTATCACGCGGATCGTCGAAGAGACCCCGGACGTGCGCACCTTCGCGCTCGATACGTGGTTTCCGTACCAGGCAGGACAGTTCGTGACCGTGCGGGCGTGCGGAACGCTGCGCAGCTACTCGATGTCCAGCTCACCGGACGTGGACGACGAGCTGTGCGTGACCGTCAAGCGGGTCCCAGGAGGGGTCGTATCCTCCTGGATGCACGAGGAGTTGCGGGCCGGGGACACGCTGGAGGTCACCTCGCCCAGCGGCTCGTTCTGCCTGCGCGAGAACGCCACCCCGGTGGTCGCCTTCGCCGGTGGCAGCGGGATCACGCCGGTCTTCTCACTGGTCAAGAGCGCGCTGGCGACGACCGGGCGCGAGGTGCGGGTGTTGACCGCCAATCAGGACGCCGACTCGGTCATCTTCCGCGACGCGCTGGACAACCTGGCGCACCGCCATCCGGACCGCTTCCGCCTCCACCACCATCTCGACGACCGGCAGGGGTTGGTGAGCGCGGACGAGATACGGGCCGTGGCGGCCGGGGCGCTCGACGGCGACTTCTACGTCTGCGGCCCCGAGCCGTACATGGCTCTCGTGCGCGGGGAGCTCGCCGGCCTCGGCATACCCGACGAACGGCTGCTCGTCGAGCGGTTCACCCCCGTCGGGGCACCGCCCGCGCCGGCGCCGGAGACCGATCGGGTGCGGCAGGAGGGCACCGTCACCATCAGGCTGCGCGGCGATCAGCGCACCGTTCCCCAGCGAGCCGGCGAGACGCTGATCCAGACCGCCCGGCGCGCCGGATTCGCTCCGCCCTTCTCCTGCGAGGCGGGCGACTGCGCGACCTGCATGGCGCGGATCACCGAGGGCGAGGCGAAGATGCGCGTCAACAACGCCCTCGACGAGGACGAGGTCGCCGAAGGCTGGGTGCTGACCTGCCAGGGCGAGCCCATCACGCCACAGGTCTGTGTGGTCTACGACGACTGAAAGGCCGGACATGGTCGACCTCGAACTCGACGACGGGCTCGCCGTCATCACCATCGACCGCCCGCACGTGCGCAACGCCATCGGGCCGGACACGATGGCGGGCCTGGAGAAGGCACTCGACACCGTCACCGACGCGGCGGACACGGTCCACGCGCTGGTCGTGACGGGCACGGGCGACAAGGCCTTCGTCTCCGGCGGTGATCTCAAGCAGCTCGCGGAAATCCGCACCGAGGAGGGCGCGCTGGAGATGGCCCTGCGGATGCGGGCCATCTGCGACCGGATCGCCGCCTTCCCGGGCCCGGTCGTCGCCGCGCTGAACGGGCACGCCTTCGGCGGCGGCGCAGAGTTCGCGCTGGCCGCCGACATCCGCGTCGCCGCCGACGACATCCGGATCGCCTTCAACCAGGTCATGTTGTCGATCATGCCTGCCTGGGGCGGCGCCGAGCGGCTCGCCGCCCTCGTCGGCCCTGGGCGTGCGCTGCTGCTGGCGGGCACCGGCGAGGCCCTCGGCGCGTACGAGGCCGAGCGGGCGGGCCTGGTGGACCGGGTGCTGGCGCGGGCAGAGTTCGCCGACGGATGGCGGGAGCTGGCGCGCCGGCTTGCCTGCCGTCCGTCGCGGGAGATCAAACAGGCAATGCGACCCGGCTGCCCGCCGCGGGAGGCCGCGCGGGCCTTCGCCCGCCTCTGGGTCGCCGATGAGCACTGGCAGGCGGCGGAGAGGATGATGGCACATGGCAAGTGACCTTCGCGTGGCGGAAGGGCCGTTCGGGCCCGAGGTGCATCCGCTGGGCCGGGCGGTGGACCACATGGTGCTGTACGTCCACGGGGACCCACGGCTCGGCGGCACTCCGCACGACGCGCTCCCCATGGCCCGGGAGCTGTCCCGGGCGACGGGCTGCACCGTGGTCTGCGCACGCTATCGGGCCGACTTCCCCGCAGCCCTGGACGACGTGTGCACGGCGTATGCGTACGCACGCGAGCGCGGCCCCGTCGCCCTGGCCGGGAAGCGGCTGGGGGGCGGACTGGCCGCCGGGCTGCTGCTGCGGCTGCGCGACGAGGGCTTGGACCTGCCCGTGTGCGCGGCTCTGCTGACGCCGCTGCTGGACCTGACCCTCGCCGCGCCGAGCCTGCTGCTCAACGCGGCAGCAGACCGTACGACGGACGTCGATGTGCTGCACCGGCGCGCCGCGTCGTATGCGGGCCGAGCCGCCCGCGACGAGCCGCTGCTGAGCCCACTGCACGGCAATCTGCACGGCCTGCCGCCTCTGCAACTGCAGGCCGCCGGCACCGATGTGCTGCTCGACGACGCGCTGGGGTTCGCGGCCCGCGCGGCTCGTTCCGGAGTCACGGTGGACCTGCGAGTGCACGAGGACGCGTCCGCGCTGGGTCTGGCCCAGACCGGCGCGACCGCGGCCTTCCTGCGCGCGCACACGAGCGCGCGCCGCGTACCACTGCCGTCCGACAGCGCGCGCTGACCTCTGGCCGTCCGCACCGCCCGGTCATCCAGCGGTACGGGCCTGTCCGCCCCGCTCACCGGCAGCGGGTGCCTCGGTCGACCCGAGCAGTAGCGCCCTGATCGAGTCACGGACGAGCACAGGATAGGTCTCCTCCTCGTCCGCCTGCACCAGCCACTGCTGCTGGAGCCCCGCCACCAGCGCCAGCAGCGCGGCGGCGCCCGCGCGCGCGGTCAGCCCGCTGGGCAGCCGGGGGCCGTAGCAGGCGGTCAGCTCGCAGGTGATCATCTCGTTGAGCTCGCGGCTGCGCGCACGCGCGAACCCGCGGGCGGGTTCCTGTCCGATGGCGGCTTCGGCCATGACGACGCTGTGCACCTGCGCAAGCGAGGGGATGCCCAGGTCGAACTCGAGGGCCTCGGCGAAGCGGCGGGCCATGTCCGGTGGCTCGTCGTCATGGTCCACATGCTGCCGGGTGAGCGCCTCGCGGAAATGGAGCAGAGCGAAGTACAGCCGCTTCTTGCTCGGGTAGTAGTGCAGCACGCCCTGCCGGGTCAGTCCCGCCCGCTCCGCCACCGCGTCGATCGACGTACCCCGGTAGCCGCGCTCGACGAACACGTCCACCGCCGCCCGCAGTATCTGCTCGTGCCGCACCGAATCCATGGCTTCACCCTCTCGTCCCGCAGGTGACCGTGAACCCTGTCACCTTACGGACGCGCCGGATCGCGCGGGAGAGGCCGGCCCCTCTTCATCAGCGGCGCCGCGGCCGCCAGAACGCGCCCAGCAGTCCGGCCGTGCCGGCCACGGCCAGGCCGGCCGCGAGGCCCGCGCCCGCCCAGCCCGTCACCTCGATGCCGACGGCGGTGTCCACGGCGTAGTCGCCGGGGCCCCAGGCGGCCAGGGCCAGGGAGATGACGGCGAGGACCAGGACGTATTCGTAGCCGTCCTTGAAGACGAAGAAGCTGTTGCGCCGGTGCGCGAGCAGCCCGGCGACCAGCATCACCGACACGACGGCGGCGCAGGCGAGCGGCGTGCACAGGCCGAGCAGCAGCAGCGTGCCGGCGCCCACCTCGGTGCCGACGCTGAGCCATGCCTGCAGCCGCGGCCGACGCAGGTCGAGCCCGCCGAACCACCTCGCGGTGCCGTCGATGCCGCCACCGCCGCGCCAGTGGTTCAGGCCGTGCACGATCATGACGGTCCCGAGGACCAGCCGGACCGCCAGCAGGGCCGTGGCGTCCGCGTCACTCATCGCCGCCTCCGAGTCCGGGTACGCCCTCGATGCTCTGCACGCATTCCTCCACGAACGACAGCACGTTGAGGTGGTAGGCGAGGGCGGTGCGGCCCACGCTCGTGTTGTGCCCGGCGCCCGCCTGCTCCTCGGCGATCACGCGCGGGGCGGCGCTGAAGGGGCGGCTCAGGTCAGCCAGCGCCTGCGGCCCCGTGGCCCACACCCGCTCGTGCTCGGCGATCGTGATGTGCACGGGCACGCGGACGCGGGCGGCATGGCTGCTGAAGATCTCCCGCCACTCGCGCCGCCGCCCTTCATAGGCCGGTGACGGCGCGCCGATGTGGCGGCCGCCGTGCACATCGGGCGGGTAGGCGTCCGGGGGATTCCACAGGGCGCGCCGCAGTCCGGTCCTGCCGCCGGGCGAGTCGCGGCCCCAGGCGTCGAGGGCGCCGAGTACGCCGGGGTGGTGCTCAAGACCCGTTCCGGCGATTTCCAGTCCGAGCAGGTCGGGGCCGCGCGCGTCGTCCGCGGCCATCCGCAGGGCCAGTTCGCACCCCGCCGAATGCCCCCACACGAAGACGCCCGCGCCCCTTTCACGCCCGGCGAGCAGCGCGTCCACGGCGCGCCAGGCGACTTCGGTGCGGTGCTCGGCCGACTCCAGTTCGCTCTGGTGCGGCGCCGAGGTGCCGTATCCGGGGCGGTCCAGTGCGAGAGTGGTGAAGCCGAGCGCGGCGGCGGTGCGCAGCAGGGACAGGCGCGGGTGGCCGGGGTGGTCGAAGTACACGGAGTGGGTGGCGCCGCCGTGCAGGGCGACAACGACCGCCCGGGGGTCGGGTGCCTCGGCGACCCGGGCGGACAGCGGCATGCCGAGAACGCGTACGACGCGCTCGGCGACGGTCACGGGTGGCCCGGCGGAGTCCTCGGTGAGCGGATCCGTGGGGGCCGTCATGCGTCGTTCCGCAGCATCAGCACGCCACTCGGGGTGAGTCCGCCGCTGCTGACCACCGCGCAGCGGGCGCCGGCGACCTGGCGGGCCCCGGCCTCGCCGCGCAGTTGCAGCACGGCCTCCTGGAGCAGACCCATGCCGTGCGTACGGCCGTGGGAGAGCTGTCCACCGTGGGTGTTCAGAGGCAGCACGCCGTCGCGGGCGATGTTCTTGCCGCCGTCGAGGAAGTCCTTGGCCTCGCCGATGCCGCAGAAGCCGAGGGCCTCGATCCACGACAGGCAGTTCATGGTGAAGCCGTCGTAGAGCAGGGCCACGTCCACATCGGCCGGGCGCAGGTCGGTGCGGGTCCACAGGTGGGCGGCCTGGCCGAGGACTTGGGGCTCGTGAGTGAGGGTGGACTGGTCCCACTCGGGCCGCTCCAGGATCTGGGTGCCGACGGCCTCCACGCGCACCGGCGGCTTCGCCAGGTCGGGTGCCGTCTCGGCGGCCGAGACCACGACGGCGACCGAGGCGTCGCAGGGGACGTCGCAGTCGTAGAGCCCGAAGGGAGTGGTGATGGGGCGGGCGCCCAGGTAGTCGTCCATCGTCAGCGGGTCGCGGTAGACCGCGTCGGGGTGCAGGGCGGCGTTGGCGCGCTGGTTGAGGGCGATCCGGCCGAGGGTCTCGCGGGTGGTGCCGTAGCGGTGGAAGTGGCGCTGGGCGTTCATGGCGAGGGTGTGAGACGGGGACACGCAGCCGAAGGGCTTGAGCCAGCCGTCCACGCTCGGCGGCGGTGCTGATATCCGGCCTCGTTTGAGCAGTTCGCCGTACGTCGACTCCCACACCGTGCGGAAGCACAGCACATGGCGCGCGTGGCCGCCGGCCACGGCGAGCATCGCCGCGATCACCGAGCCGCCGGGGCCGAAGGTCTCGCCGCCGCCGTTGTGCCACACCGGGTGCAGGCCGAGCGCGGCCTCCAGCGCGCTGACACCGCCCTCGGCGAAGCCGCCGAACGGGCCGGCGCCCGGGTAGGTGGCGAGGCCGTCGATGTCGTCGAAGGTCAGGCCGGCGTCGGCGACGGCGCGTTCGCACGCCTCGACGGTCAGCTCCAGCGGGGGGCGCATCAGCCGGCGGCCGATGCGGGAGGCGCCGGCGCCGCTGATGACCGCCTTGTCCTCGAACTTGGGGCCGGCCCGCCGGGTACGGGGCCGGGGCGGCGCGTCCGCCGGCAGCGGCCGGTAAGGCGCGTCGGGAACCGGCCGGAACAGCGGCAGCCACGCCTCGCCCGCCTGCTGGAAGGTGACCTCCATCGGCATGCCGAGCTCGAGCTCCGCCGGTTCCGCCCCGACGACATTCGTGGTGAGCCGGACCCGGGGATCCTCCTCGATGGCCACCTGCCCGATCACGTACGGCAGGGTGAGCCCGGGGAACGGGAAGCGCTGATTGACGGTGAAGCCGATCAGCGTGGCCCGGCCGGACACCTCACGGACGGCGAAGTCCCGGCCCCGGCAGTGGCGGCACACCGGCTGCGGCGGGTGGATGAGTGCGCTGCAGGCCTCGCACTCCGCAAAGCGCAGCCGCCCATCCCCGCCGGACGTCCAGAAGAACTCCGTCTCCGGCGCCATCTGCGGGGCCGGTCGGTCCTCCGGTGCGGACTCATTCACGGTCGGCGTTCTCTCCGTCAAGCTTCGCGGCGGCCTTGCGCTCGGTGATCGGCTTCGCCCAGCCGTGCTCGTCGCAGCCGCGCTGGAGCATGTCCAGGGTCGCGTCGAGGCCGGGGCCCAGCGGCCGGCCCGGCGTGAACGTGGCGGGGAGCTTCCGCATCCCCTGGATCACGCCGATGGTGTCGTAGTGGATCGTGCCTTCGGGATCGCAGACGTAGTCGGGGATGCGGTCGAGGACGTGCAGCAGCATCCGTTTGAAGACGTTGCGGGCCACGTTGGAGCCGATGCAGCGGTGGATGCCCAGGCCGAAGCTGGCGTGCCGGTTCCCGGTACGCGCCAGGTCGATGCGATCCGGGTCGGGGAAGACCTGCGGATCGCGGTTGGCCATCGCCCAGGACAGCCAGATGCGGTCGCCCTCCTTGAGCTCGGCACCCGCAAGGGCGCAGTCCTCGGCCACCGTGCGGCCGTCTCCGGGCGCGGGCGTGAAGTAGCGCAGGAACTCCTCGGTGGCGGAGTCCAGCAGCGGGCCCCGCTCGGCGCTGAGCCGGGCCCGGTCGTCCGGGTGCTCGGACAGCCACTCCAGGGCGTGCGCGGTGAGGGCGGTCGTGGTGTCGAAGCCGCCCCCGATGAGCAGCCCGAGCGCGCCGAGCAGCTCCTCGTCCGGGGCCGGCTCGCCGTCGATCCGCAGCCGGATCAGGGCGTCGACCAGCCCGGGGCGCGGCTGCGCGCGCACGGTGTGGAGGGTGGTCGCGAGGTCCCGCATCATCGCGATGTGCGCCTCGACCACCCGCTTCATGTCGGGCGAGTCCGGCGGGGTGTAAACGCCCGCGTGCGCGGGCTCGTTGTACAGCTCCCACTTCGTCAGCGGAATGCCCATCATCGCGAGGGTGAGCACGGCCGGCACGATGTTCGCGAGGTCGTCGACGAAGTCGATGCGCCCCTGCTCGATCCGTTCGTCGAGGCAGGCGCGGGTCACCTCGTCGACGAACGGGATCCAGCGGGCGACGGCGGCGGGTGACAGATACGGGTTGAGCGCGTCGCGGTAGGCGCGCTGCTCGGGTGGGTCCATCTCCAGAAAGCCGCCGCGGATGCCGCGGCCGCGGTCCGGTGCGGGGATGTTGATGCCCTGATAGCCGCGGCGCTCGCCGTGCACGTCGTGGTCGTTGGACAGCACGTCGGCGGCACGGGCGAGGGTCGCCACCTCCCGGTTTCCGCTGGCCACCCAGTGCCCCCCGTACGTGTCGCTGAAGGCCATCGGGCACCGGCCGTGCAGATCGTGCGTGATCTCCTCGAACCGGTCGCGGTATTCGGGCGCGTGGCGGTCGAAGTGGATCCTGGGCCGCAGCCGGCCGTCGTCGGTCTGCTCGCTGCTCATCGCTCTCTCCCTGTCCCTGCCTGTGCCTGCAGTTCAGATGACGCTGATGGCCCGCTCGGGGCAGGAGCGGACGGCATCGATCACCCGGTCCTGCTGCTCTTCGGGCACCTCCTCGGCCACCGGCGACGAATGGCCGTCGATGTCACTCAGCTCGAACACCTCGGGGGCGCGCATCGCACACAGGGTGTGACCCTGGCAGCGCTCGGGATCGACGCGTACTTTCACCGCGGTCACGCTCCTTACGTCACTTGAGGTCGGACAGGGACTTGCCTACGTCGGCGAGCCGGGCCGGTTCGGTGTAGCTCCGCTTGAACTTCACCACGGGTGCGTCGCAGCGATACGGGCCGCTGTCCTGCTCGAAGGAGGCCGGCTTCCAGCCCTTCGGCGTCGCCTCGACAACCGAATAGCACTTGCCGGGCACGTTCTGCTTGCTCACGTCGAACGGGGCCTGGATGCCCCCGGCGGTCCAGTCGGTGACCTTCAGCGCGTTGTCGTACACGCAACGGCGGGTCAGCTCGTCGCAGTCACGGGCGGCGGTGGCGAACAGCAGCCAGGCGGAGAAGGCGCGCAGCGCGGGATACGTGAGGGGCTTGCCCGGCGCGTACTTCGCGAACAGGGCCTCGACCTTCTCGACCGCGGGATTCTCCTTGCTCGCATCCAGCGGGTGCGTGGCGAACAGTTCGGTGTAGTTGTGCTGGGTGCCGAGCGCCGATCCCGCCAGCTGGATGAAGTTCTGGGAGTAGGCGTTGCTGTTGGCGTCGATCCAGTCGGGCGCATAACCGAGACTGGTGAGCGCCTGCTCCAGCTTGGCGAGGCTGGCGAAGTCGCCGTGGAAGACCAGGCCCTTGACCTTCTCCTTCTTCAAGGCCTGCGCGTACGGCGTCCAGTCGGAGACGCCGGTGGCCGGGTAGAGGTCGGAGTAGCTGACCTTTCCCCCGAGCGTCGCGATCGACTCCTTGTACTGCGCGGCCAGGACCTTGGTCACCGGGCTGTCGCCCGAGATGATGCCGACGTGCTGCGCGGAACCGGGGAACTTCTCCTTGAGCAGCCACTGGTAGAACCCCGCGTACTGGAAATGCCCGGAGAACGGGCCCGCGGACATCACCTGCAGGTCGGAGCCGACGGCGGGGGCAAAGCTGGACTGCGCCGGGAAGGCGGGAAGCAGGCAGCGCAGCCGGTCCTTGGTGCCGAGCCCGTCCATCGAGGCACCACCGCCGACCAGCATGAAGTCCTCCTTGCATGCCTGCTGCATGCGCTGGCGGACCTCCAGGAATTTCGCGTCGCGGATGACGGGCACGAGCTTGCGTCCGTTGATGCCGCCGTTGTCGTTGCACCAGGAGGTGAACGCCTTCGCTGCGTCGACCATTTCGGAGTTCTTGGTGAAGCCCTGGTCGGTGAAGACCCCGAGCTCGACCCTGTCGCCGGTGACGCCCTGCTGGCTCACCGCCTTGGCATCGCCCTTGCCACAGACGTTCTTCAGCGTCCCGAAGTCCGGGCCGTCGACGGCGGGAGCGCTCGACTCGGCGCCGCTGGTCTCCTCGGGCTCGCCGCTGCCCGAGTCCGAGCGGGTGGAACAGCCGGCGAGCAGCACCGCGAGCACGGTGACCACTCCGATCAGCAACCTGCGCATTGGTCCTCCTGGACTCAACGGGTCACGTGACCGCACCCTGGGCCTTGAAGGCGAGGATGCGGTCCCAGTCGTAGCCGAGCTCGGTGAGGACCTGCTCGGTCTGGGCGGCGAATTCCGGGGCGGCTTCCAGGTGTGCGGGCTCGGTGTCGAACTGCACCGGGCTGGCTGCGAGTTCGAGCTCTCCGGCCCGGGTGATGTAGCCGTTGGCGCGCACCTGCGCGTCCGCGGCGGCCTGCAGGGTGTCCTGGACGGGGGCCCAGGGTCCGGCGAGGGTGGCGAACCGTTCGCTCCACTCGGCGAGCGGGCGCCGGCCGATGGTCTCGGTGAGGATCTTCACGGCTTCCGCCGTGTTCGCCGCGATGTCCTCGGCGGTGGCAAAGCGCGAGTCGTCGGCGAGTTCGGGGCGGTCGATGTGCCGGCAGACGTCCGGCCAGAACTTCGCGGGCTGCAGCATGACGAACGAGATGTAGCGGTCGTCCGCGGTGCGGTAGAGGCCGGAGAGCGGGTTGGCGGGCGAGCCGTGCGCGCCGGGCTGCGGCGCCTCCCAGGTCTTCTCGAGGCGCAGCGATACGGCCATGGCGTGGCCCATCGCCCACACGCCGCTGCCCAGCAGCGACACGTCGACGACCGGCGCCTCGCCGGTGCGTTCGCGGCGCAGCAGCGCGGCCGCGATGCCGCCGGCGAGGTTGGTGCCGGAGATGGTGTCGCCGTACGCGGGCGCGGGCGGCATGATCATGCCGTCGGCGCCGGGCGGGGTGATGCTGGCGGCGGTCCCGGCCCGGGCCCAGAAGGCGGTCATGTCGTAGCCGCCCTTGTCGGCCTCGGGTCCCAGGACGCCGAGGGCGCTCCCCCGCGCGTAGACGATCTTCGGGTTCACCGCGCGGATGTCGTCGACGTCGATGCCTAGACGGGCCCGGGAGGCCGGCATGAAGCTGGTGAGGAACACGTCGGCGCTGCGCACCAGTTCGTGCAGCACCTCCAGGCCCTCCGGCTTGGACATGTCGAGGCCGATGCTGCGCTTGCCTCGGTTGGCGTGGGCGACGTTCGGGTTGGGATCGCCCTCGACCCGCAGGGTGCCGGTCTGGCGCAGGCCGCGCTGCGGGTCGCCGGTGACTGCGTGCTCGACCTTGACCACGTCGGCGCCCCAGTCGGCGAGCACCGCGCCCGCCGAGGGCACGAACCCGTACATGGCCACTTCCAGGACGCGGATGCCTTCGAGGGGCCCGCTCATGCCTTGCCCACCACCGTCGCGAACGCCTTGGTCTCCAGGAATTCCTCGAAGCCGGCGCGGCCGGACTCGCGGCCGATGCCGGACTGCTTGTAGCCGCCGAAGGGCACGTCGGGTGCGAAGTAGTTGCCGCCGTTGATGGAGAAGGTGCCGGTGCGGATGCGGCGGGCGACCCGGATCGCCCGCTGCTCGTCGGCGCTGTGCACGGCGCCGGAGAGCCCGTACACGGAGTTGTTGGCGATGCGTACGGCATGGTCCTCGTCGTCGTACGGGATGACGGCGAGGACCGGGCCGAACACCTCGTCCTGGGCGATCTCGCTGTCCTCATCGACGCCGGCGAGGAGGGTGGGGGCGTAGAAGAAGCCCGGGTCGATCGGCTTGCCGCCCGCGACCAGTGTCGCGCCGGCCTCGACGGCCCGGCGCACCATCCCGTCGACCTTCTCGCGCTGACGCGCCGAGATCAGCGGCCCCATCGCGGTCTTGGGGTCCGCCGGGTCCCCGACCCGTACCCGCTCCATGCCCGCGGCGACGAGGTTCACGATGGCGTCGTGGTGTGCGCGCGGCACCAGCAGCCGTGAGGTGAGGGCGCAGCCCTGGCCGGAGTGGGAGCAGATGGTGAAGGCGGCGAACATGGCCGCCTTGGCGAAGTCGGCGTCGTCGAGGACGATCATCGCGGACTTGCCGCCGAGCTCCAGGAACACCTTCTTCACGGTGTCGCCGGCAGCGGCCATGATGCGCCGTCCGGTCGCCGTGGACCCGGTGAAGGTGACCATGTCGATGTCGCGGTGCGTGGTCAGGACCTTGCCGGTCTCGACGCCGGAGGAGCTGATGATGTTGACGACCCCTGGGGGGATGTCCGTGTGCCCGGCGATGAGGTCGGCGAGGGCGAGGGTGGTCAGCGGGGTCTCGGGGGCGGCCTTGAGGACGACGGTGCAGCCGGCGGCGAGCGCCGGGGCCAGCTTGGCGAGGGCCAGCTGGTTGGGGAAGTTGTACGGCAGGATCGCGGCGACGACGCCGGCCGGCTCCTTCTCCGCCCAGCGGTGGTGGCGCTGCCCGCGCTGCTCGCTCTCGCCGAGGTCTTCGGTGAAGGTGTACGTCTCGGCGAGGCGGGCGTAGTAGGTCAGCAGGCCGAGCGGCTCGTCGAGTTGCGGGCCGTGCGTGAGCATCCGGGGCGCGCCGGCCTCGGCGATGGTCAGGTCCCGCAGCTGCTCGCGGTGCTCGTCGAGGGCGGCGTGCAGCTGGCGCAGGCAGCGCACGCGCAGCTCGGTGTCGGTGGCCCAGGCGGTGGTGTCGAAGGCGCGGCGGGCGGCGGCAATGGCGGTCTCGGCGTCGGCGGCGGTCGCGTCGGGGGCGTGGCCGAGGACTTCGCCGGTCGCGGGGTTCAGAGTGGGGTAGGTGGCCTTCGTCGTCGTCAGTTCGCCGTCGATGAGCAGGCGGCCGGTGAACGGGGTCGTGGCGGGCGATGCGTTCACAGCCGCACCACCGATCCGCCGTCCACGGCCACGATCTGCCCGGTGACCCAGCTCGCTTCGTCGGACAGCAGGAAGAGCAGGGCTCCGGCCTGGTCGGCCGGGGTGCCCATGCGCTTGAGGGCGAAGGTGCGCAGCATGGCGTCGCGATGCTCGGCAGGGATGATGTGCCGGGTCGCCTCGGTGTCGGTGGGGCCCGGTGCGATGGCGTTGACGCGGATGCCGCGGTCGCCGAGTTCGGCGGCGAGGGAGACGGTGAGGTGGTTGATGCCGGCCTTCGCCATGCCGTAGAAGCCGGTGGCCGACCAGGCGGCGGTGGAGGACTGGTTGACGATGGCGGCGCCCTCTTGCAGGTGCGGCAGCGCGGCGCGGGTCACGTAGAGGGCGCCGAGCAGGTTCACCTTCAGGAAGCGGTCCAGGTAGTCGTAGTCGACTGTGGTGAGCCCTTCGCGGCGCATGTCGTGGAAGATCGCGGCGTTGTTGACCAGGCAGTCGATCCGCCCGAACTCGCCCATCACCGTGTCCACGAGGGTCTGCGCGGAAGCCGGGTCGGAGACGTCCGTGCGGACGTACAGGGCACCGTCGAGCTCTTTGGCGACGCGTTGCCCCTGGGTCTCGTTCAGCTCGGCGACCACCACCCGCGCGCCTTCGGCGGCGAGGGCGCGGGCGTAGCCCTCACCGATCCCCTGCCCGGCGCCCGTGACGATGGCGACCTTGTCCTGGAATCGCATCCGGCCTCCTCGGTTCTGCACCTCGACTGCGACGGAAACTACATTCTCTCTTTGAGCGAATCAACCATCCGAACAGGAGAATCTGATGCTGCACCCTTCCCGTGCCGACATGCAGAGAATATTGTTCTCGTAACTTGGAAGGGGAGTTTCATGCCGGAGACCCATGCCCTGAACCCGTCCCTGGGAGTGGAGTTCACCCACGTGACGGACCCGCTGGACGAGAAGCTCGTCGCCCGCTGCGCCGAAGCCCTCAAGTGGCGCGGCGTGCTGCTCATCCGCGGGCTGAACCTCGACGACGAGCAACAGATCGCCCTCAGCTCCAAGCTGGGCGAGGTGGTCAGCGTCCGTGGCAAGAGGATCTTCCCGATCTCCCTGGACCCGTCGAAGAACCCCTCGGCCGAGTACCTGCGAGGGACCTTCCACTGGCACTTGGACGGCACGACGGACGACGACATCCCGGTGAAGGCAACGACCCTCACGGCCCGCCATGTCGCCATGACGGGCGGGGGCACGGAGTTCGCGAACACCTATGCCGCGTACGAGAACCTGCCGGAGCAGGACCGCAAGCGCTACGAGAGCCTGCGCGTCGTGCACAGCTTCGCCGCCGCCCAGTTGCGGGCGAAGCCCGACCCGAGCGAGAAGGAGCTGGCGCGCTGGCGCAGCCTGCCCGAGCGGGAGATGTCCCTGGTGTGGCGGCGCCGCGACGGCCGCCGCTCGCTCGTCATCGGCACCACCGCCGACCGCATCGTCGGCATGGCACCCGGCGAGGGCCGCGCGCTGCTGGACGAGCTGCAGGAGTGGTGCACCCAGGAGCGGTTCCGCTACACCCACGACTGGCAGGTCGGCGACTTCGTGGCCTGGGACAACACCGCCATCCTGCACCGCGCGCTGCCGTACGACCGCTCCTCCGAACGGCTGCTGCACCGCACCACCGTCGTCGGCGACGAGGCTTTCGGATGAGCGGCGCGGCGACGCCGCCGCGGACCGCGGTCGTGACCGGCGGCGCGTCCGGCATCGGGCACGCAGTCGCCTGCCGGCTGGCGGCGGACGGGCATCGCGTCGCGACCGTGGACCTCGCGCCCGCCGACCTCGACGGCGTGCTCCCGGTGACCGCCGACGTGACGGACCGCGGACAGGTCGACAAGGCGATGGACACCGTACGTGAGCGACTCGGGCCCATCTCGATCCTGGTCAACGGGGCCGGCGTGGACGGCTTCAAGCGCTTCGCCGAGCTGTCCTTCGAGGCCTGGCTGCGGGTCGTGAACGTCAACCTCCACGGGGTCTTCCACTGCATCCAGGCCACGCTGCCCGACATGACCGCGGCCGGCTGGGGCCGCATCGTCAACATCTCCTCGTCCAGCACGCACTCCGGGCAGCCGTTCATGGCGCACTACGTGGCCGCCAAGTCGGCGGTCAACGGCCTGACCAAGTCCCTCGCCCTCGAACTCGGCCCGGCCGGCATCACGGTGAACGCGGTGCCACCGGGCTTCGTCGACACCCCCATGCTCCGCAAGGCGGAGTCCCGGCGGCTGCTCGGCGGGACGGTCGAGGACCACATCGCGCGCACCCCGGTGCGCCGGGTCGGCCGCCCCGAGGACATCGCGGCGGCGTGCGCCTTCCTGGCCTCCGAGGAGGCCGGGTACATCACGGGACAGATTCTCGGAGTGAACGGAGGCCGCAACACATGACGCGACTCGACCCCGTGCCGTATGCCGAATGGAACCAGGACGCCATCTTCCCCATGACGGGCGGCCGCACCGTCCCGCACGCCAACTCGATCAGCTTCCTGCTCAACCATCCCGAGCTGACGAAGGCCTTCCTCACCCTCAGCACCCACCTCGCGGCCAAGAGCACGCTGCCGGCGAAACTCCGCGAGCTGGCGATCCTGCGGATCGCCTGGCGGCGGCGCTGCCGGTACGAGTGGGCGCAGCACGTGGCGGGGGCACGCCGGAAGGGCGCGACGGAGGATGAGATCGCGGCGGTACGGGCCGGAGCGGACACGCTGCTCAACCGCGCGGTCGACGAACTCGACCGGGACTCGCGCCTGTCCGACGCCACGTACGCCGCGCTGGCCGAGCAGGAGGGCCTGGACGACCGGCAGATGATGGACCTGGTGTTCACGGTGGGCGGATACGGCACCCTTGCCATGGCCTTCAACACCTTCGAGGTGGAACTCGAGGACGGCCTGGACGACGAGGGATTCGACGAGGCGGCCAACGGGAGTGCGCGTGAGCAGTGCGGCTGACCGGGCCACGGACCAAGTGGAGTACGAGCAGATGCTCCTCGGCCGCCATCTGCACCTGCACAAGCGAAAAGGGCGCCGCAAGGACAGCCTCCTGGACCGCAGCGCGTACATCCTGCTCAGCCGCATCCGCGTCGAGGGACCCCTGTCCATCGGCCGGCTCTGTGACGCTTTCGACCTGGACGCCTCCACGCTGAACCGGCAGACGGCGGCCGCCGTTCGCGCGGGCCTTCTCGAGCACATCCCCGATCCCGAAGGCGGCATGGCGCGCAAGTTCCGGATCACGGCAGAGGGTGAGCGGCTTCTCGACGCGGAGCGCAGGGGCATCGTGGCGAGCCTGGACCGCATCATGGCCGGCTGGGACGACGCGGACATCGCCGCCTTCGCCCACTGTCTGCAGCGCTTCAGTGCGGACCTCGAGCGCCTGGACGGGCGGCCGTAGCCGCGCCCGGAGCGGATCCGTCCGGCGCCGGCGCTCACCCCTCCTGCTTGAGCTGCTTCTTCATCTCGTCGAGGCGGGTGAGGATCGGGTAGCCGTCGACACTCAGCGCGTTTCCGTGGCCGGTCTGGTGGATGTCGAAGACCGACTGCAGGGCGGCGTAGAAGCCCTGCACGTCGAGGCTCTGATTGACGGCGCGCTTGGCCTGCCGCAGGCCGAAGGGGGGCATCTTCGCGATCCGCCCCGCCAGCTCCAGGGCCGCGTCGTCGAGCTCATCGAGGGGGACGACCCGGTTGACCATGCCGACCTGCTCGGCTTCACCGGCCGTGAGGGGACGTCCGGTGAAGAGGATCTCCTTGGCCTTGCGCGGGCCGAGCTCCCAGGTGTGGCCGTGGTATTCGACGCCGCCGATGCCCATGTGCACGACCGGGTCGGAGAATTCGGCGTTGTCCGCGGCCACGATGAGATCGCACGGCCAGCACAGCATCAGCCCCGCGGCGATGCACTTGCCCTGCACGGCGGCGATCGACGGCTTGGGCACGTTGCGCCAGCGCAGCGAGTAGTCGAGATAGCGGCGCGCCTCGGTGTTGTAGATCCACTCCAGGGTCAGCTCGCCGGGTCCGGGCCAGCGGTCCTTCAGGTCGTGCCCGGAGGAGAAGTGCCGACCGTTGGCGCGCAGCACGATCACCCGGACGTCGTCGTCCTGCGCGGCCCGGGTCCAGGCGACGTCGAGGTCGTCGAGCAGGGCCATGGTCTGGGCGTTCGCGACCTCGGGCCGGTTGAGCGTGATGGCGGCGATGCCGTCCTTCGCCTCGTACAGGATCTGATCCATGATCATGTCCCTTCTCCCGTACGGTGATCAGCCGTACGGGGTTGGCTTGGCGGCGATCAGCGTGGAAGGCCGAGGATGCGCTCGGCGACGATGTTGCGCTGGATCTCGCTGGTGCCGCCCGCGATGGTGCCGGCGAAACTGCGTGCGTACCGCTCGAACCAGCTGGCGATGAAGTCCTCGGCGTTCATGTGGTGATACGGGCCCGTGCGCACGGGGTGCCTCAGGGCATCCGCACCGTGTGCTTCCAGTGCGTGCAGGGATGCCTCTTGTACGGTCTCGGAGCCGAGGAGTTTGAGCACGGAGATCTCCGCGGGGTCCCGGTCGGGGCCGAGCTGGCGGTACCCGAGCAGGCGCAGGGCCTGGGCGTCCATGAGAAGGGTCGCGTACCACTCCTCCTCGCTCGGGGCGTCGCGGATCAGGTCGTCGAGGCGTTCGGCGAAGCTGAGCCACAGCAGGGTGCGTTCGTGCCCGAGCGATCCGTTGGCCACGCGCCATCCCTCGTTGAGCGGGCCGATGAGGTTCTCGCGCGGGACGCGGACGTCCGCGAAGAACACCTCGTTGAAGTCGAGGTCGTCGGGCGCGGCCAGGGAGCCGAAGGGGCGGCGCACCACACCATCGGTGTCGGTGGGGATCACCAGGACGCTGATGCCGTGGTGCTTCGGGGCGTCCGGGTCGGTGCGGACGAAGGTGAGCAGGATGTCGGCGTCGTGAGCGCCGGAGGTCCACACTTTCTGGCCGTTGACGGTGAAGTGGTCGCCGTCCGGGTCCAGGACGGCGCGGGTGCTCAGCGAGGCCAGGTCGGAACCCGCGCCGGGTTCGCTCATGCCGAGCGCGGCGGTGATCTCGGCGCGCAGGACCGGTATCGCCCAGCGTTGCTTCTGCTCCTCGGTGCCGAAGCTGATGAGGGAGGCGGCGACGATGCCGAGGCCCTGCGGGTTGAAGCTGTGGTAGATGCGGCGACGCGCCAACTCCTCCAGGTGAGCGAGCTGTTGGGGCAGGCTTGCGTTGCGTCCGCCGAACTCCGGCGGCTGTCCCGGCAGCAGCCAGCCCGCATCGAAGAGGGCGCGCTGCCAGCGCCTGGCCCACTCGGGTACGTGGGCGCTGGAGCGGGATCGCTCGCTCGCCTCCGCCTCGGTGGGCAGGTGGGCGTCGAGGAAGGCGGCGAACTGCGTGCGGAATTCCTGGACGTCGGGATCGTCGGCGAGCTTCATCGGGTCAGCAGCGCCTTCCTGTGTGTGGCGGCGGTGCCCAGCAACAGGTCGCACGCCTTGGCCCGCTTCAGGTGGATCTGGAGTTCGTTCTCCCAGGTGAAGCCCATGGCGCCGAAGAGCTGCAGCCCGTGCCGGAAGACAAGACGCTGGCACTCCCCCGCCGCGGCCTTCGCCATGTGGGCGGCGCGGTGGCGGCGGCCGTCGCACTCGGCGAGGGTGAGCGCGCTGAAGTGGGTGAGGGCGCGGGCACGTTCGATCGCCACGTACATGTCGGCGGCCTTGTGCTTGACGGCCTGGAACGCTCCGAGAGGACGACCGAACTGGTGGCGCTCCTTCACATGGGCGACGACGAGGTCGAGGATGCGCCGGCAGCTGCCCACCGTGGTCGCGGCGAGACCCATGAGGGCGAGGTCGGGTATGCCGTCGGCGGCGTCCGGAGCCCGTACGTGCGCGACATGGAGGGCTGGGTCAAACACCTCGACCGGCTCCACGGTCAGCTCGCCTGCGGGCACCACCCGGACCCCGTCCGCCGTGCGCAACGCGATCTCGTCGGCGCGGTCGGCGTCGAGGACATACCGGCCTGCCCCGTCGAAGACCGCGGTGCCCGCGCCGTCGGGGAGCCGCCCGGCCAGTGGCGCGAACCACGTGGCCGACGCCAGGAAAGGTGTGGCGTCGGCGACGTACCCCAACTCTTCTAGAATCAGGGCGAGTTCGACAGGCGGAGCCTCCAGCCAGCCCAGCCCCTGGTACAGCGCCCACTGCTCCCGCTCACTCCGGGAGCGGGACTTGGCGAGAGCCTCGCGGACGCTGCGCCGCAGCATCAGCTGGTCCTCGTCGAGTACGAACTCCATCGTGCGTCCTCACTTCCTTTCAGCCGAGTCGGCTGGGCGGGTGCGACGGCCTGGGCAGCGGTGGCAAGGCCGGCCTTTCCGAGGTGAGGCCGCCCGGGTCGGGCCGGCGGGGCGTGGCCCGGCGGAGGCAGCCGGTCGCTCCCGCATGGCGCACCGTCCGCCCGGCCGCGCGAGCCGAGCGGATGCTCGCCGCCGGACCACACACGGCGAGAATAGCATTCTCGTTTTGGGCAAGTAATAGTCTTGCTTCTTGTGATGCGTGATTCGGTAGGGCACCACCCCTTTCTTTTCACATGCGTGGAGTATCGTTCTGCAAATGAACGCCGTCCCCGCAGAGCCCGCTCCGCCCGCCTGGCGCCAGCGCGCCGTCGAGCGGTCCACCCGTGCCGCCAAACTCCGCGCCGAGCAGCGGATCCAGCGCTTCCTGGACGCGGCCCAGGAACTCATCGCCGAGAAGGGCACCACCGACTTCACCGTGCAGGAGGTGGTCGAGCGGTCCAAGCAGTCGTTGCGCAGCTTCTACCAGCACTTCGACGGCAAGCACGAGCTGCTGCTCGCCCTGTTCGAGGACGCGCTGGCCAAGTCCGCGGCCGAGATCCGCGAAGCGACATCGGCAGCCAAGAAGCCGCTGGAGCGCCTGCGGATCGCGGTGGAGCTGCTCTACAAGCAGTCACAGCCGCGACCCGGCAAGCAGAGCCCCTTGTTCACGGACTTCGCCATGCAGCTGCTCGCCGCGCATCCCGCGCAAGTGGCCACCGCGCACATGCCGCTGCTCGACGTCTTCACCGAACTGGTGGAGGAGGCCGTGGAGTCGGGGGACACACGTGCGACAAAGCCGCGCCGCGTGGCGTCGCTGGTCATGCAGACCGCGATGTTCACGGCCCAGACGACGGGCGTGCCTGCCGAGAGCCATGCGACTGCCGTGACCGCCGAGGAGGTCTGGGAGTTCTGCCTGGGCGGGATCAGCGGGGGCACCTGACCAGCACTTCCGTCGGCTTGACCGGTGACGGCTTGGGCGTCATTACAATTCTCCGTACACGAGAGTACCGTTCTCCTCATGGCTGGAGCGACGGACAAGGCGTACCCCGTCGTCCAATGGGCGACCGGCAACATCCGACGGCGGATCTGCCGCAGCTCCTCCCGGTCCTCGCGTAAGGCGGGGTCTCGCTCTCCTCAGGCGGCAGCGGTGTCGTCGCGGTGGACCTGTCCGCCTTTCATGACGTAGCGGACGTCCGTAGTGACCGTGATGTCCGAGAGCGGATCACCGGGAACGGCGATCACGTCGGCGAGCAGGCCCGCGTCGAGACGGCCACGGTCGTCCACATCGACGAGGTCGGCGGAGACGGTCGTCGCGGCGCGGATCGCGTCGAGCGGGGACATGCCCCGGTTCACGAGGGCGACCAGTTCCCTGGCGTTACGGCCGTGCGGGATCGCGGGGGCGTCGGAGCCGCAGGCGACACGGACGCCGCGGCGTACGGCCTCGGAGATGGTGGCCCGTGCGCGGGGGAACACCTCGCCGGCCTTGGCCCGGAGTTCGGGGTCGGCCTGCGAGAGGTCCATGTCGTCGGCGAGGGATGTCGTGGCCACGAGGAAGGTGCCTCGCTCGGCCATCAGGTCGAGCGTGGCCCCGCTGGTGAGGAAACCGTGTTCGATGCAGTCGATGCCCGCGTCCAGCGCGGCCCGGACGGCCTGTTCGCCCATGCAGTGCGCGGCGACCTTGCGGCCCGCGCGATGGGCCTCGTCGACGATGGCGCGCAGTTCCTCGTCGGAGTACTGCTGGGCACCGGCCGGGCCGGTGTGCGACATGACGCCGTTCGACGCACAGACCTTGATGACCCGGGCTCCGTGCTTGATCTGGTAGCGGACGGCCTTCCGCACCTCGTCGACCCCGTTCGCGATGCCCTCCTCCACCGTCAGGGGCAGGACGTGCGGGGCGAACGCCTGGAACATCGTCGGGTCCAGGTGCCCTCCGGTCGGCGTGATCGCGTGCCCTGCGGGGACGACGCGCGGTCCGTCGATCCAGCCGTGGTCGATCGCCTTCTGCAGAGCGACGTCGAGCAGCAGTCCGCCTGTCTGGATGAACAGGCCGAGATTGCGCACCGTCGTGAAGCCCGCGCGCAGGGTACGGCGCGCGTTGGCCACGGCACGCAGGGTGCGCACGGCCGGGTCGTCCTGCACCGCGACGAGGGGACTTCGGTGGTCCGGACCCCCGAGCAGCAGGTTGACCTCCATGTCCATCAGACCGGGGAGCAGGGTCAGTTCACCGAGGTCGACCACCATGGTGCCCTCGGGCAGGGAGGTGGGCGAGACCTTGGTGATGTGCTCGCCCTCGACGAGCAGTTCGCCAGGAGTGACGTACTCGCCCTTGTCGACGTCGAGCAGGCGCGCGGCGCGGAGCAGGACGGGCGGTTGCGGGGTGCGCGGTCGGGGCATCGCTCGGCTCCTTCGGGCCAGTGGTCACACGACCGGTTCGAGGATCGCGTCGATGCTCGACGGGCCTGAGTCGGGAACCCTCGGCTGGCGCCACGCCTCCACGGGGAAGGCGACGGTCACCAGCGCGCAGAACAGCCACAGCAGCCGCTTGTCCTGTTCGGAGATGTCGTCCATGGAGACCTGCTCCAGATAGTCCTTGCTGGACTGGAGCAGCGGGAACGCCGCGTTGTAGAAGGCGTCGAGCTCGTCCATGGTGCTGGCGAGGCGCTTCGCGTAGCGGGCTTTCTCGCCCCGGACCGCCCAGTCGGCGAAGGGCTCCAGGGCTTCGAAGCCGTCGGGAAAGACACTGGCCATGGTTCGGTTCTCCTCGGGTCAGGATGTGGCCGGAGTACCGGCTTCGGCGCCGCGTCGCTGGTGATCTTCCACGTACGCCCGGGCGGTCTGGTGCAGGTGCCGCAGCAGAACCTCCTGGTCGTTGAGGGGGAACTCCCGCACCGCGCGGGATTCCAGCATGGTCTGCGTGGCTTCCAGGGTGTTGCCGTCCTGCAGGCCGTACTCCTTGAACGAGACGGCGGCGAGCTCCTGTTGGAGGCGCTGGAAGGCGTTCTCGGGCGGGACGAAGTAGCACGTCCCCTCGAAGATGTGCGTGTTGTACGACGTCGGCCAGTAGTGGTACGTGAGCACCCAGTTGGGCCGCCAGATCAGCAGCATGAAGTTGGGGAAGAAGACGAACGAGTCCATGCCCCATCGCTTGTCCCGGCTCGGATTGATCGAGGGCGGCAGATCCTCCGGGGCCAGACCGATGTCGGGCGCGTCCCACGGCCCGAACAGGCCGCTGTGCAGGGCGGCTTCGATGGGCTTGACCATCTTGCGGTCGTGCGGAGGGGCGATACCGCCCCAGGAGGACACCATGCTGTGCGGGCCGTCGATGTCGTAGTGCAGCGCCTCGTAGCCGTATTTCTGGATCTTGCGGGCCTCCTCGGCCATGTACTGGCCGGAGTGCAGGATCGGTGCGTGGTAGAACTCGGCGAACGCGTCGATGAACAGCTTCCAGTTACTGCCGATCTCCGCGCGGTACTTGTGCACTTGAGTGAGCTTGTGGAACGGATAGCCCTCGATCCCTTTGGCGAACTCCCCCAAGTACTCGCGCAGCGGCGTGGTGTTCTCCGGGTCGAGGTTGACGAAGACGAAGCCTTCCCACACCTCGGTCCGCACCTGCTTGAGCCCGTACGCGGACTTGTCCAGGTCGAAGAACTCGCCCTCCTGCTGCACGAAGGCGAGCTTGCCGTCGAGGTCATAGCGCCAGGCGTGGTATTTGCACGTGAACTGGCGGCAGACACCGCTGGTTTCCTCGCGCGGGAAGTCGTTCCACACCAGCTTGTTCCCGCGGTGCCGGCACACGTTGTGGAAGGCCCGGACCTCGCCGTCCGTGCCGCGCACCACGACGACGGAGGTACGCGCCGCGTCCAGCTCCTTGGTGAAGTAGCTGCCCTTCCTGGGGAGTTGCTCGACACGGCCGACGTTCAGCCACGTCCGCTTGAAGATGGCCTCGCGCTCGCGCTCGTACTGCTCCGGGGAGATCGAGTCCTCGTAGGAGACCGGCTCCGTCCCGATCTTGAGGTGCTCGGTCCAGCTGCCCTCGGCGGGCTTCTTGAAGTGCGGCATGAGATCTGGTCCTCCGGTCGGGCTGCACCGATCACACCGATCACGATCGGTAACATCGATCTCTGGATGCGAGAACGGTATTCTCGCTTTTCGGTGCACGTCAAGGCGGCGCCGCTGATTCGCCGGGATCCGCGCATGAAGTCCTCGACTCCGAGTGCCGCCCGACCTGACGCAACGCCGAACTGTTCACACGGGCCCGCACCGGTTCCACCGACAGCAACCGGGTACTGACCGCCGACGTGTCCGGCAGCGGCCGCATGGCGTCGCAGTACGCCTCCGCCCTCCCCTGAAGTGCGACGACAACTCTCGGCGGCGGTGGGCCCTGCTGAGGCCACGGCGCCCGGACCGCATTGGCCACTGTCTGGCGCTACCGCAACGCCGGTAGGCAGCGGACACGATCGCCCCGCCTGCCGGTATCGGAGCAGATCGGCATCCCGACTTCGCACCGCGCTGATCTCGTGCCCGAAGCACGGCCCGGGTTCCGGTCAGGATGCTTCCGGCCGACCATGCAGTTGAACGCCCGTCCGGACGCGGCACGCCAGGTGGGGATCTCGCTCTGAGCGGTGACCCACTGGACTTCGGTGAACGCGCGGCCCGGGGCCTCCGGAACCAGGACCCGCTTCTGCGGCATCCAGGACTTCGGGGCGGTGGGGGAAACACGCGCCCAGGCGGTAAGTGGGGTCACCCGGCGGAGAGTCCCTGACCGTCAGGTGCCCGTTCTCCGCAGGCGCCCGGGGCCGAGGGCAGGCGGACCGGACGCGCACGCGTGTGCTCGGCGCAGGCACCTCGTGCTGCACCGTCCGCAGATGTCCGGCCGCCCCGCCCCGAGGCTGCAGTCCTCCCGTACGGCCCCTATCCCGCAGCGGCAGGCTCCGGGGTCGGGGCGGTGGTCGGTGGGTGCGTGAGGTCGTAGGCGCTCTCCGCGTGCAGGTGGACGTCGACACCCTCCTGCTCCTCCTCGGGGCTCACCCGCAGGCCCATCGTCTTGTCGAGCGCCTTGGCGATCAGCCACGTCACGGCGAAGGAGTACAGGAGGACGGCGAAGGCGCCTACCGCTTGCTTGCCAAGGAGGGAGAGACCGCCGCCGTAGAGGAGGCCGTCGACGCCGTTCGGGGCGTCGGAGGTGGCGAGGATGCCGACCAGGAGGGTACCGGTGAGGCCGCCGACGAGGTGGATGCCGACGACGTCGAGGGAGTCGTCGTAGCCGAACTTGTACTTGAGGCCGACGGCGAGGGCACAGACCGCTCCGCCGATCGCGCCGAGGGCGAGCGCGCCGAGCGGGGAGACGGCGCCGCAGGAGGGGGTGATGGCGACGAGTCCGGCGATGGCTCCGGAGGCGGCGCCGAGGCTGGTGGGATGGCCGTCGCGGAGCTTCTCGACGAGGAGCCAGCCGAGCATCGCGGAGCAGGTGGCGGTGAAGGTGTTGAGTACGACGACGGAGGCGGCGTTGCTGGAGGTCAGCGCGGAGCCGCCGTTGAAGCCGAACCAGCCGAACCAGAGCAGGCCGGCGCCGAGCATCACCAGGGGCAGGTTGTGCGGCCGTTCGCCGTTCTTGGCACCCTTCTGCCAGCCGATGCGCTTACCGAGGACCAGGATCATCGCCAGGGCCGCCGCGCCGGCGTTGATGTGTACGGCCGTGCCCCCGGCGAAGTCGATGGCGCCGAGCTCGTTGACGATCCAGCCGCCGACGACGTCGTCGCCGTCGAAGGCGAACACCCAGTGGGCGACGGGCAGATAGACCAGGGTGACCCAGATGCCGGTGAAGGCCATCCAGGCGCCGAACTTGATGCGGTCGGAGATCGCACCGCAGATCAGTGCGGCGGTGAGGGCTGCGAACAGGGCCTGGAAGGCAGCGAAGACGGAGAGCGGGATGGTGGCCTTCGGGTCGTCCTTGATGACGTCGCTCAGGCCGAAGTACTCGGTGACGTCACCGAGGATTCCGGCGCCTCCCATCGAGTCGCCGAAGGAGGCCGAGTAGCCGTAGACGACCCAGATGCAGCCGACCAGGGCGACGGACCCGAAGGTCATCATGATCATGTTCAGGACGCTCTTGGCGGCGACCATGCCACCGTAGAAGAGCGCCAGGCCCGGCACCATCAGAAGGACGAGTGCCGTGCTCGCGAGCATCCAAGCGGTACTTCCGGTGTCCATGCGCACGCTCCGCGGAGAGGTCCAGCAGGAAGAAACATCGTTTCACCGCAGTAGACTGGAGGTGCGTTACAAGACACTTCCGTGGCCGATTAACACCGGGTTTCAGTGCTGCGGGCTGTCCCCGAAGGCCGTCACTGTCAGGAAGCGGATCGGCAACTCGACCAGCCGCTCCGGGCCGTGCGGGGCCTCGCCGTCGAACTGCAGGGCGTCGCCGGGGCGCAGGGTGTAGCTGGACTTGCCGTGGCCGTACACCATGACGCCTTCCAGCATGTAGATGATCTCGGTGCCGGCGTGCTGGAAGAGCGGGAAGACCTCGCTCTGTTCGGTCAGCGTGACCAGCAGGGCATCCATCCGTTTGTGGGCGCCCCGCAGCGAGCCGAGCTGGGCGTACTCATGACCGACGCGGGTGCCGCGCCGTACGATCCGGGCGCCGTGCCCGGCGGGGACGAAGACGGCCTCGCGTTCGTCGTCCATGCCGCGGAACAGGGCGGTGACCGGGACGTCGAGACCGCGCGCGAGCCGGGAGAGCGTGGTGAGGCTGCACGCGGTCTGGGCGTTCTCGATCTTCGACAGCATGGCCTTGGAGATGCCGACCCGCTGCGCCATCTCGCCGACCGACAGCCCCGCCGCCTGCCGGTACTCGCGGGCCCGGACCGCGATGATGCGCTCCAGCGCCTGGTCGTCGGAGTCCTGGGAGTCCGCTGCGGGTTCCGGGTGCTCGGTCACCGGCGCATCCTAGCCCGCGCGGTCCAGGCGGAATCGGGGGTGGGGCTCGGTACGGCCGGTGGCGAGGTCGGCGGCCATCGCGCCGATGAGCGGGGCGAACTTGGCGCCGTGGCCGGAGCACGGGGAGACGATGACCAGCGGGCCGTGGCGGTCGAGGACGAAGTCCTCGTCGGGGGTGGTGGTGTAGAGGCAGGTCGCTTCGGCCACCGGGTCGGGCTCGAGGCCCGGGAGCCGGTCGCGGACGAAGCCGCTCACCCGAGTCCGCGACGACGGGTCGACGACGCCGTTGCGGGTACGGGCGGTGGTGGGCGTGCCGCGGTCGTGCTCGGCGACCTTGACCGCGGGGAGCGGGCCGCCGTCGCTTCCCGACGGCAGGCCGTAGAGGTGCAGCGCGCCGTCCCAGACCAGGGTCGGCCACTTCACGGATGGATCGCGCTGCCGGAAGTGGAAAACCTGCTGCTGGGTCACCCGCAACGGCGGCAGGGCGACGGGCAGTTCGAGCTCGGGCAGCCAGGATCCCGCGGCGATCACCACGGTGTCCGCGACGATCTCACGGCCGTCGTCGGTGTGCAGCAGAACCCTCTCGCCGCCCCGGACGTCGATGCCCGTGACGCGCACGCCGATGATCGCTTCCGCGCCGTGTTCGATCGCCCGCCGTACGCAGGCCACGACGGTCTCGTCGGCGTCGACCACGCCCGCGTCCGGATGGTGGAGCACCGGGCCCGTGATGCGGATGTACGGCCAGCGCTCCGAGGCGGCTTCCGGGCCGAGGAGCTCGTGAGGCACGCCGACCGCGGCAAGGAGGCCGGCGATCGCCTCCGGGGCGCGGTCCTCGCCCATGTCGATGCCACCGGTCGTGCGCAGCAAGGGAGTCGAGCTGTCGTCCTCCAGCTCCCGCCACTGCTCGTGCGCCTGCCCGGTCAGCCGTACGTAGAAGGGGTCGGCGTACGCCCGCCGGAAGATCCGCGAGCTACCGTGCGAACTGCCGTGCCTGTGGGCGATGTCGTACGCCTCGATGAGTGTGACCTCGTGGCCACGCCGGGCCAGTTGCCAGGCGGTGGCCGCGCCCATCAGCCCAGCGCCTACGACGGCGATCACAGGCCCTCCCCGGGGATCCAGTTCGTACCCGCGAGCGGGACGCGGGCCATGGCAGCGGACTCGATGGTAAGAGCGACCAGGTCCTCCGGCTCGAGATGGAGGAGGTGGGCCTTGCCGCAGGCGCGGGCGAGGGTCTGGGCCTCCATGGTCATCACGCGGAGGAAGTTGGCGAGTCGGCGGCCGGCCTCGGCGGGGTCGAGGCGGGCGGCGAGTTCCTCGTCCTGGGTGGAGATGCCGGCGGGGTCGCGGCCGTCCTGGTAGTCGTCGAAGTAGCCTGCGGCGGAGCCGAGTTCGCGGTACTGGGCGTCATACTTCGGGTGGTTGTCGCCGAGCGCGATCAGCGCGGCCGTGCCGATGGCGACCGCGTCCGCGCCGAGGGCGAGCGCCTTGGCCATGTCGGCGCCGCTGCGGATGCCGCCCGAGACGATCAGTTGGACCTCGCGGTGGACGCCCAGCTCCTGCAGCGCCTGGACGGCCTGGGGCAGGGCGGCCAGGGTGGGGATACCGACGTGTTCGATGAACACGTCCTGGGTGGCGGCCGTGCCGCCCTGCATGCCGTCGACGACCACGACGTCGGCGCCCGCGTGCACGGCGAGCTTCACGTCGTAGTACGTCCGTGTCGCGCCGACCTTCACATAGACCGGCTTCTCCCAGTCGGTGATCTCGCGCAGTTCGAGGATCTTGATGGCGAGGTCGTCGGGGCCGGTCCAGTCGGGGTGGCGGCAGGCGCTGCGCTGGTCGATGCCGATGGGCAGCGTCCGCATCCCGGCGACCCGTTCGGTGATCTTCTGGCCGAGCAGCATGCCTCCGCCGCCGGGTTTGGCGCCCTGGCCGAGGACGACCTCGATGGCGTCGGCGGCGCGCAGGTCGTCGGGGTTCATGCCGTAGCGGGACGGCAGGTACTGGTGGACGAGGTGCTTGGAGTGACCGCGCTCCTCGGGGGTCATGCCGCCGTCGCCGGTGGTCGTCGAGGTGCCGACCTCACTGGCACCGCGGCCGAGGGCCTCCTTGGCCTGGGCGGACAGGGCGCCGAAGCTCATGCCGGCGATGGTGACGGGGGTGGCGAGCCGCAGGGGGTGCTTGGCGTGCCGGGTGCCGAGGACGACGTCCGTGTCGCAGCGTTCGCGGTAACCCTCCAGCGGATAGCGGGACATGGAGGCGCCGAGCAGCAACAGGTCGTCGAAGTGCGGGAGTTTCCGTTTGGCGCCCCAGCCGCGGATGTCGTAGATGCCGGTCTCGGCGGCGCGCTGGATGGCGTGGATGGTGGCGCGGTCGAAGGTCGCCGACTCGCGCAGGCCGTGGGATGCGGGTTCCATGATCGTCGAACTCCCTCAGTACGCTGTCGTGTTGTCGACCTTGAAGTGGTAGAGCTGCCTGGCCGAGCCGTACCGGCGGAAGTCGGCAGGGTCCTCGTCACGCTCGGCCGCCTTGAGCAACTCGGCGAGTTCTGCGAGGTGTTCAGCACTCATCTCCTTCTCGACGCAGTCGGCGCCGAGTGATTTGACCGTGCCCCTGACGTAGATGCGGGCCTCGTACAGTGAGTCCCCCAGTGCGTCGCCCGCGTCGCCGCACACCACGAGGCGTCCGGCCTGCCCCATGAAGGCGCTCATGTGGCCGACGCTGCCGCCGACGACGATGTCCACGCCCTTCATGGAGATCCCGCAGCGCGCGGAGGCGTCCCCGTCGATCACGAGCAGGCCGCCGTGGGCGGTGGCACCGGCGGACTGGGAGGCGTTGCCGCGCACCCGGACCGTGCCGGACATCATGTTCTCGGCAACCCCTGTCCCTGCGTTGCCGTGAACGGTGACCGTGGCCTGCTGGTTCATGCCGGCGCAGTAGTAGCCGACGTGCCCCTCGATGTCGACGGTGAAGTTGTCACGGATGCCGCAGGCGACGGCGTGCGCACCGCGGGGGTTGAGCACGCGCCAGGACGCCACCGGCGCCTCGTGCAGTGCCTGGTTGAGGTCCCGCACGGGAGTCTCGGCCAGGTCGATCAGCGTCGCCATACGTACACCTCTTCCGGCTCGGGTTCGAAGATGCGGGCGTGCTCGATGCCCGGCAGGACGTCCAGCGCCCGGTACTCGGAGGCCATCGCGACCCACGCGTCGGTTTCGGCGACGAGCGCCGGCTTGCAGGCGATCGCGTCGCGGACGACCGCGAAGGAGTCGCCGGTGGACACGAGCAGTGTGTAGAAGCCGTCGAACCGCTCGCACAGCAGCCGCAGCGCCTTCTCCAGGTCGGCGCCCTGCTCCAGTTGGTGCGCGATGAAGCGGGCGCCGACCTCGGAGTCGTTCTCGCTGTCGAACTCGACACCCTGGGCGCGCAGTTCACGGCGAATGGTGGCGTGGTTGGCGAAGGAGCCGTTGTGCACCAGACATTGACCGGGGCCGACGGAGAAGGGATGGGCCCCCTCTGGCGTGACGGCCGACTCGGTGGCCATCCGGGTGTGGCCGACGCCCTGCCATCCGGTGACGGTGGAGAGTCCGAAGGCGTCCGCCAACTCCACGGGATTTCCCGTGCCCTTGAGTACGGCCATGTCAACGCCGGAGCCGATGACGGTGGCGTGGGGCAGTGCGGCCTGGATGGCTGTGAGCAGGTCGGTGTCCCCGTGCACCACCGTGGTGGCGTCGGCTGCGACGGCCACGGCACCGGGCAGCGCGGCCTCCGCCTCGGTCGGCGTGACCCCCAGCAGCGAGACGACAGCGCGTCCCGGCGGGGACAGGCGCGGGTCGCCGTAGACCGCGACACCGGCCGAGTCGGGGCCGCGTTCGACGACCTGGCCGAGCATCGCGGTCAGCAGTTCGCCGAGCCGTGGTTCGAGGGAGGGCTCACGCAGATGGAGCCCCACGATTCCGCACATCTCAAGTCCCTTCAGAAGGCGGTCAGAAGGCGGTCAGATACCGGTCGAGCTCCCAGGGGCCGACCGTGGCGTGCCAGTCGAAGAACTCCTCACGCTTGAGGTCGGCGAAGTACCGGCTGACCCCGGTGCCTGCTGCGTCCAGCGCGCCGCTGATCACGTCGTCCGCCTGGAGGGCCTCGACGGCGTGCAGCAGGGTGGGCGGAAGTTCCGGGCCCTTGCCGGCCTCCCCGGGCTCGCCCGGGTCGAGGCCGCGTTCGATGCCGTCGAGGCCGGCGGCAAGCGCGGCGGCAGCGGCGAGATAGGGGTTGGCGGCGCCGTCTCCCCCGCGCAGCTCGATGCGGTTGCCGTCGGGGACGCGGATGAAGTGGGTGCGATCGTTGCCGCCGTAACTCGCCAC
This sequence comes from Streptomyces yerevanensis, assembly GCF_000716805.1. Lineage (NCBI taxonomy): Bacteria > Bacillati > Actinomycetota > Actinomycetes > Kitasatosporales > Streptomycetaceae > Streptomyces > Streptomyces yerevanensis. The sequence goes on from NZ_JNWJ01000017.1 coordinate 125,284, forward strand.
GCGCGGCGACCAGGTGGCACCTGAGCGGGTGTTCACCGCACCGGTGCGCTTGTACGAGTTGACGGTCGGCGCGATCACGGCCTGGAGTGCCCGCGCGTGCTCGACGATCCCGGCGACGAAGGAGTAGGCGATCGGGGAGAGACCGAGTCCGCGCCCGTCGGTGGCGTCGGGAAAGGCGGGTTCGCCGCCCCGCCACAGCGACATGTGCAGGTGCATGCCGGTGCCGGTGCGGTCGGTGAACGGCTTGGGCATGAACGTGGCCGTCATGCCGCGCTGTTCGGCCAGCATCGACACCAGGTAGCGCATGGTGATGACCCGGTCGGCGGTGGTGAGGGCGTCGGCGTGCTTGAAGTTCTGCTCGAACTGGCCGTTGCCGTCCTCGTGGTCGTTGGCGTAGTTGCCCCAGCCGAGCGCGTTCATGGCACTGGAGACCGCGGTGAGATGGTCGTACATCCGGGTCAGGCCGCGCGCGTCGTAACAAGGCTGCCGCGCGGTGTCCTTGGCATCGGCGACGCTGAGCACGCCGTGCTCGTCCCGGTTGACCAGGAAGTACTCGACCTCTGCGCCCACGGCCAGGGAGAGTCCCTGGGCCGCGGCCCGCTCCAGCAGCCTGCGCAGGATGACGCGGGGTGCATAGGGCCAGGGTTCGCCCTCCACGTACGGGTCGCAGTGGACGAGGGCGAGACCGGGCTTGATGAAGGGGACGGGTGTGTACGAGGAGGCGTCCGGCCGGGCGATGACATCGGGGTCGCTGGGCTGCTGGCCGAGGGCGCCGGCCGCGTATCCGGCGAACCCGACGCCCTCGTCGCGGAGTTCCTCGACGGCCTGGGCCGGGACGAGCTTGGCGCACGGCTTGCCGGTCAGGTCGACGAAGACGGCAAGCACGAACTCGATGCCGTCGGCGCGGACCAACTCGGCGAGATCGGGGGCGTCCGCTGCTGGGTCGGTCGTCATGGGGCCTCCCTGGTCGGGATGGGGTGTCTACTGTGATGAATCATTGTTGCCTATGAGTAGACACCTCTGGAGTTACGGGAGGATTTCAGCGGTGGAAGGTCCCCGTAAGCCGAAGGGCCGGGCGCCGCCCCCGAAGAGGCGGAACCCGGCCCTGATGTACCGTCAGAAGATTGCGGCATACGGCTCGTTGGCGGCCAGGTGGGCGCAATGAACGGGCTGGGTGGGCCCGGTATCAGGAACCTGCCGTGCCGAACCTCTCGTTCGCACCGCCGATGGGCAGCCCCGCCAGCAGCGCACGTCGGCTGGCCCTGACGTGCTCACGCATCACGTGCTCGGCGCTGTCGCCGTCCTTCTCCAGGATCAGCTCCAGGACGAGGTGGTGTTCACGGTCCGACTGGAGGGGGCGGCCAGGCTGACTCAGCGACGTGTTCACCAGCCGGGAGTAGGCCAGCTGGTTCATGAGCATCCGGTAATGGGCTTCCAGTTTGCTGTTGTCGGCCCCGGAGATGAGTAGGTCGTGGAACTCCTGGACCAACTCCGCGTACCGCTCCCTGTCGTCCCGTGCCACCGCTTCATCGGCCTCGCGCAGGTTTCGCTCGAGCATGTCGATCTCCGGGACCCGGCCCCGCCGGGCGAGAAGGCGGGCGGCCGCGCCCTCGAGGAGCTCCTTCATCTCGAAGAGCTCGGTTATTTCGCGGCGGGAGGGAGTGGTGACGAACGTCCCGACGCGGGGCCGGATTTCCACCAGCCCTTCGGTCTGCAGCTGCTTGAGGGCTTCGCGTACCGGCGTACGACTGACGCCGAACTCTTCCGCGAGAGCGAGCTCCGAGAGTGGAGCCCCGGGCTCGATGTCTCCCTTGATGATCCGCCGGCGCATTTCGGCGATCACCCTGGCCTGCATCGACCCTCCCCCGGCCTCCGGCCGGGGGGACCCCCACTTCGGTTCGCTCTGTGCGCGATTCACCGAACCCTCCTCCATCTCCCGAGCCGCCCGCCGGTCATCCCAGCGGTGCGAGCGCGCCGCCGTCGAAGAACTTACCCGCGCTGTAGACCATCGGATGGTGCTCGGCGACCGCGGCGTGCACCACGCGGCAGATGAAGACGGTGTGAGTGCTGGCCTGGAGCCGCTCGCGGATCTCGGCCTCCATCTGCGCGCTGCTCCGGGCGATCAGCGGGCTGCCGAACGGGCCGCTCTCCCAGTCCAGGTCCTTGAACTTGTCGTCGGCCTTGCTTGCGAACGTACCGACGACGTCGAGTTGGTCCGTGGACAGGATGTTGATCGCGAGGTGGTCCGCCCGGAACAGACAGTCGTGGGTGGACGAGGTGCGCTGGACGCACACCATCACGGTGGCGGGGTCGAGCGAGATGCTCGAGAACGCGTTGACGGCCAGTCCTCTGGGGGTCTCTCCGTCCATCGCGGTCACGACCGTGACACCGGTGACGAACTGCCGGTTGACCTGCTTCATCATGTCGAGGTCGGGCTTCGAGGCAAGGGCCATGGAGATGCTCCTGGTCATCTTGATCGTCAGTCCTGTCCCACCCGGATGACGCCCAGCGCCGAGAGCAGCGCTCTGGGATCCCACGTCACGTGCTCCTCGACGATCCGGTCCCCCTCGAAGCGGGCGAACGTGGCGCCGCTGACCTCGACGTGCCGCTTGGTGGGAGGGACACCGAGGAACGAGTTCACATGGGTTCCGCTGCTGTGCCAGCGGATCGCGGCCCTGTCGCCTTCGACGACGATGTCGTCGATGGTCGTGACCAGGTCCGGGAAGGCCTCTCGGGTCGAGACGATCGCGGCTTTGAAGGCGTTCAGGTCCTGCGGGTGCGGGTTTCCTCCGTGGCGGAGGTACGCCGGGCTCAGCAGCGCGTCGAGGGCATCGACGTCACCCTGGCCCCAGGCCGCGGCCCACTCCTTCTCGATGAGCCCACGACGGGCGTCAGAGTGCGACATCGGTCTTCTCCTTTCGATCTGCACTCAGCTCCTTCCAGAAGGACACCGCCAGGCCGGCGATGATCACGAGGAAGGGCAAGGACGTCACGATGACGGTGTTCTGAAGGGCGTTCAGTCCGCCGGCGAGCATGAGGACGACGGCGGTGACACCCGTGAGGACGCCCCAGAGGATGAGTACCGAACGACGCGGGGTGAGCGATCCGTCCGAGGTCATCATGGACAGCACGTAGGTGTTGGCGTCCGCGCCGGAGACGAAGAACATCACGACCAGGATGATCGCGATCACCGATGTGACAGTGGCAAGCGGGAAGTGGTCGAGGGTCGCGAAGAACGCGCTGTTGATGTCAGCCGTGGTCTGTTTGGCGATGTCGCCGCCCTCGAACAGGTCGAGGTGGATCGCCGTACCGCCAAAGACGGTGAACCAGGTGAAGAACACCACGCTGGGGACGACCAGGACACCCGTGATGAAGCCGCGGATGGTGCGGCCACGTGAGATACGGGCGAGGAAGACACCCACGAAGGCGCCCCAGGAGACCCACCAGGCCATCATGAAGTAGGTCCACCACTGCATCCACTCGAGGCCGCCGAACGCGGTGCCCTGCAGGCTCATACGGAAGAAGTCGGTGGCCCACTGGCCCACGGACTCGATGTACAGGTTCGCGAGGAACACGGCCGGGCCGACGATCAGCATGAAGACGAACAGCGCGGCCGCCAGCAGCGAACTGCCCTGGCTCAGGAACTTGATGCCCTTGCTGACACCGGTCACCGCCGAGAGCGTGAAGACCGATGTGACGGCGGCGATGATGAGCACCTGGCTCACCGAGTTGACCGGGACCCCGAACAACCTGCCGAGACCGTTGTTGACCTGGAGAGCTCCAAGGCCCAGGGACGTCGTGGTGCCGAAGAGCGTCGCGAACACGGCGAGCACGTCGATCGCCTTGCCGATCGGCCCGTTCACGCGGTCGCCGAGCAGCGGCACGAACAGCTGGCTCACCAGGGTGCGCCGGCCCTTGCGGTAGGTCGAGTACGCGATGGCCAGACCGAAGACGGCGAAGATCGCCCAGGCGTGCAGGCCCCAGTCGAAGTAGGAGTACTGGAGAGCGCGCACCGCTGCCGCAGGGGTGTTCGGCTCGGCGAGACCGTGCGGTGGCGTCGCCAGGTGGGAGATCGGTTCGGCGACACCGTACGAGACCAGTCCGATACCCATGACAGCGCTGAGGATCATGGCGAACCAGGTCGGCGTCGAGAACTCGGGACGGTCGCTGTCCTTGCCCAGTCGGAGGTCGCCTGCGGGGCTGAAGGCCAGGAACACCAGGAAGACCAGGAGGGCGAGCGTGACCACCAGGTAGCTCCAGCCGAACGTGGCCGTCACCCAGTTCAGCGAGTCGTTCGTGACCTCGTTCAGGTTGTCGGTGAAGAGCACCGCCCAGGCTACGAAGACGGCGGAGATACCGATCGAGGTCCAGAAAACGGAGCCGAGCTTGCCGCCGCCGTCGTGGCCGGTGCCGGTGCCGGTGCCATCCGTGGGGCTTTCCCCACCGCTCCCCGACGGCGTGGCGGGCGTCGTTTCCGCGCCTGTTCCAAGGTCACTGGACATGAAACTCCTTGGGTCCGCGGGGCCGATGGCCACCGATGCTGGCATACAAGTGGCAGTAAGGCAGGTCGCGGATTGAGCGTCAAGAGGTCGATGTAAGCGAATCGTAAATTCGTGTGCGGCCGCACGTAAACACACAGGTCAGTGGCCCTGAATGGAATGCATGCAGCTGCCGGGAAGGGGCTCGACAGAGTCCTCCAGCTCGACACCTTGACCGATGCGAGAGGGGTCCCTATCGTCCTGTGGCATGCAAGAGCGCATCATGGATCGTCTTGACGACAGCATCGGTCTCCGCAAACTCGTGCTCTACCGCGACGTCGTCCTCACCGAGGCGGGCGAGGCGCCCGCACAGCCCGCACGGCGAGCCAGCGTCGCCGCCGTCATCCGGAACCCCTGGGTGGGCGTCGGCCCTTCGGCCGATCTGTCCGAACAACAGGGCCAAGTCGCCCCGGTGCTCGCGAAGTTGCTGACCGGCCGGCTCATCGGCGCCCTCGGTGGCGTGAACGAGATCGAATCGTTCGGCAAGGCCGCCATCGTCGGCACGGGGGGCGAGATCGAGCACGCCGGTGCCCTCATCCACACTCCGTACTTCGGCAACCTGGTCCGGGAGTTCCTCCAGGGCGAGTCGATCATCTGCTTCGCCGACACACGCGCCGAGGCCGGCGAGACACTGATCGTCCCGCTCTGGCACAAGACACATGCCGCGACGCGCAGTCACTACCAGACCATCAGCGCCCGTGTTTCCGACGCCCCGCGCGCCGACGAGATCGTCGTCATCGCCGCCGCGTCGACGGGGCCGCGCCCGCACCCCCGTATCGGGGACCGCATGACCGACCCCGTCATCAGCACCGAAACCCTGGAGGTAGTCCCTTCATGAACGTCCGCAAGATCGTGACCGTCGTCGAGGAGATCCACACCGAAGGCGGACGCGAAGTGAGTCGTCCCGCCCGGGTCGCCGTCGTCGCGGCCGTGATCGAGAACCCGTGGGCCGGGCAGGGTTTCGTCGAGGACCTCACTCCCGGAATCGACGCGAACGCCTCCGACCTCGGAGCACTGCTGGCCCCAGCGGTCCTCGACGCCCTGGAATCCCCCGCAGAGGCGTACGGCAAGGCGGCCATCGTCGGCCTGGACGGCGAGGTCGAGCACGGCTCGGCGCTGATCCACACACTCCAGTTCGGCGACCACTTCCGCAAGGCCGCGAACGCCACCACCCTGCTGCCCGCGGTCGAGAAGCGCGGGCCCGCCGGCATCGTCTTCGACATCCCTCTGAAGCACATCACCGACGCCACGATCCGTTCGCACCACCAGAGCATCGAGATCCGGATCAGCGACGCCCCCCACCCGAACGAGATCGTCATCGCGCTTGCCGCAGCCGCCCAGGGGCGCCCCCAGCAGCGCCTGGCACCGCTCTCGACCGAGCAGTAGGCGTTCATGAGCAAGCCCACCGTGGTCCTGCTGCACGGCGTCGGGCTCGACCACACCATGTGGGAGCCGGCCGCCGCGCTTCTGGCCGACCGCTTCACCGTGATCGCCCTCGACCTGCCGGGCCACGGCACCCGCCCGCCGGTGAGCGACGGGGTGACACTCGCCGACCTGGCCGACGGGGTGGTCGGCGAGATCCCGACGGGCTCGCACCTGGTCGGATTCTCGCTCGGGGCACTCGTCGCCCAGCATGTGGCGCTGCACCACCCGGAGTTGGTGGCGACGCTGACCTCGGTCAGTTCGGTGTGCGAGCGTACGGCCGAGGAGCGGGCGTCCGTAATCGACCGGCTACGCACCGCGGAGGCCGACTTCACGGCGAGCGCGGCCGCGTCCCTGGAGCGGTGGTACGCCGGCACCGACGTCGGCCCCGAACAGGTGGCGCGCACCGAGGCCACGCTGCTGTCCAACGACGTCAGGTCCTTCCTCAACTGCTATCGCGTGTTCGCCACAGCGGACGCCGAACTCGCGCCGGACCTGGCCGCCATCGCCGTACGCGCACTGGCGGTGACGGGCGAGAACGATCCTGGGTCCACCCCCGAGATGGCCCACCGGCTCGCCGCGGCGCTTCCCGACTGCCGTGCAGAGGTCATCCCCCAGGCACGTCACATGCTGCCCGCCGAGCGCCCCGAGGCGTTCGTCGACTCCCTCACCACCTTCATCGGAGAGTGCGCACATGTCTGACCTCACCACGTTGCAGCACTTCATCGGCGGGACGTGGGTCGAGCCCGCATCGGGCGAGTACTTCGAGAGCACCAACCCGGCCACCCGCGAGGTCCTCTATCGGGCCGCGCGCGGGAACGCCGCCGACATCGAGAAAGCCGTGGCCGCCGCGAGGAAGGCGTTCGAGGACCCGCGCTGGCGCGACCTCAGCCAGACGCGGCGCGGACACCTGCTGCGGCGCCTGGGTGACCTGATCGCCGAGAACGCCGAAGACCTGGCCCGCATGGAGACGCAGGACAACGGCAAACTGCTGCGCGAGATGCGCGGGCAGCTGGCCACCCTGCCGGAGTATTACTACTACTACGCCGGGCTGGCCGACAAGATCCACGGCGACTTCATCCCCACCTCCGACCGACAAGTGCTCAACTACACGGCCCGTGAGCCCCTCGGCGTGGTCGGAGCGATCACGCCCTGGAACTCTCCGCTGACGTTGACCAGCAGCAAACTGGCGCCCGCGCTCTGCGCCGGCAACACCGTCGTGATCAAGCCCTCGGAGTACACCTCGGCCACGGTGCTCAAGCTCGCCGAGCTGGCGCTCGAGGCGGGATTCCCGCCGGGTGCGGTGAACGTCGTCACCGGGTTCGGCGCCGAGGTCGGGCAGGCCCTGGTCGACCACCGCGACCTCGCGAAGATCTCCTTCACCGGCAGCACCGCCACCGGGGCGCGCATCGCCGCCGCGACGGCGAGCCGTTTCATCGGCTCCACGCTCGAACTCGGCGGCAAGTCGCCCAACATCGTGTTCGAGGACGCGAACCTACCGAACGCCGCGATGGGCGTCGTCGCCGGTATCTTCGCCGCCGCCGGACAGACCTGCATCGCCGGCAGCCGGGTGTTCGCGCACAGGTCCGTCTACGACGAGCTTCTCGAGCGTGTCTCGGAACGCGCCCGGACCATCCGTATCGGCGACCCGATGGACGAGAAGACCGAGCTCGGTCCGCTGGCCTTCGAAGGCCAGCGGGACAAGGTCGCCGGGTACGTCGACCTCGGACGCGGCGAAGGTGCCCGGGTGCTGACCGGCGGACGGGCCACCGACGGCGGCCTCGGCGGCTACTTCTACGAGCCGACCGTCCTCGTGGACGTCGACAACAGCATGCGCGTCGTGCGCGAGGAGATCTTCGGGCCCGTCCTGGCGGTCATGCCGTTCGACACGGAGGAGGAGGTCGTACGTCTGGCGAACGACACCGAGTACGGTCTTGCGGCCGGCGTGTGGACGACGAACCTCGCACGGGCGCACCGGATGGCGGCGCGGCTGGATGCCGGGACCGTGTGGGTCAACACCTACCGGGCCATGTCCCCGATGTCACCGCGCCAGGGCTTCAAGACCAGCGGCGTCGGCGTCGAGCACGGCACCGAGACGATTCTGGAGTACACGCGGCTCAAGAGCGTCTGGATCAACACGAGCGAGGAGCCCGTGGCCGACCCGTTCACGATGCGGAGCTGACATGCCACAGGTCTCCATCACCATCGCCTAGATGGACGCCGCCCGCGCGGGGCAGGTCGGCGTGAGAGCCGACGAGCACAGCGACCAGGGCACCGTCCGCCACCTGGTCATCGCAGCAGACGAGGAGCAGTCATGAGGTTTTCGTTGTTCGTGCACATGGAGCGCTGGGACGAGGAGGTCAGCCACCGGCAGCTCTTCGAGAACCTCTCCGAGCTGGCCCTGATGGCCGAGGCCGGCGGGTTCGGCACCGTGTGGATCGGGGAGCACCACGCGATGGAGTACACGATCTCCCCCAGCCCGATGCCGCTGCTCGCCCACCTGGCCGCGAAGACCTCGACCATCCGCCTGGGTGCCGGGACCATCATCGCCCCGTTCTGGCACCCACTCAGAGTCGCCGGTGAATGCGCGCTGCTCGATGTCATCAGCAACGGCCGGATGGAGGTCGGACTCGCCCGGGGCGCCTACCAGTTCGAGTTCGACCGACTGGCAGGCGGACTGCCGGCCGCCGACGGCGGCAAACACCTGCGTGAGCTCGTGCCGGCGGTCCGCGCGCTCTGGCAGGGCGACTACGCCCATGACGGCGAGATCTGGCAGTTCCCGACCTCGACCAGTGTGCCAAAGCCGGTGCAGCAGCCCACCCCGCCCATGTGGATCGCCGCTCGCGACCCTGCCTCCCACGACTTCGCGGTGGCGCAGGGCTGCAACGTCATGGTCACCCCGCTGATGAAGGGCGACGAGGAAGTCGCCGACCTCAAGGGGAAGTTCGACACCGCCGTGGCGAACCATCCAGAGGTGCCGCGTCCCGACCTGATGGTGCTGCGGCACACACATGTCCACTCCCCTGACGAGCCCGACGGCTGGCGCCCGGCCGCGGAGGCGATCAACCGTTTCTACCGGACCTTCGACGCCTGGTTCGGCAACAAGACCACCCCACGGAACGGGTTCCTGCCGCCCAGCCCGGAGTCGAAGTTCGAAGGCCGGCCTGAGTTCCAGCCGGAGGAACTGCGCAAGACCGCGATGATCGGCACCCCGGCCGAGGTCATCGAACGGCTGCGCTCCTATAGGGAACTCGGCGTCGACGAGTACAGCTTCTGGATCGACAACAGCATGTCGCACGAGGAGAAGCGCAAGTCGTTGGAGCTGTTCATCAAGGAAGTCGTACCGGTCTTCCAGTGAGTCGAGGCTGTCCGGCGAAGCCGTTGCCGAGGAAGAACCGGATCTCGGTGAACGCGATGTCAGCGATCAGCACCAGGACCGCATGCGTACCGGTCATTCACGGGCGGGGAGAACCAGGCGGAACGTGCATCCCGGACCGGCTCCTGTGTCGAGTTCCAGGCGGCCGCCGTGGCCCTGGGCGATCGCCGTGGCGATGGCGAGGCCGAGGCCGCTGCCGCCGTGGTCACGGGAGCGGGAGGGGTCGACGCGATAGAAGCGCTCGAAGACACGCTCGGCCTCCTCCGGCAGCAGCCCGGGCCCCTGGTCGGCAACTTCGATCACGTGGATCGGTGCGCCCTCGGCCAGGGACGGGGAGGCGCTGGTGCGGCCGGGGCGGTCGGTGCCGCCCGTCGTCGCCCCTGCGCGGGCGGTGCCCACGCGCACGTCGACAGGGGGGCCGGGGGGCGTGTGGACGAGCGCGTTGGACAGCAGGTTGTTGACGACCTGGAGCAGGCGGTGGGGATCTCCCACCGTTTCCACGACCTCGAGTTCGGAGTCCTCGGTCTTCTCGTCGTTCTCGTCGTTCTCGTCGAGAGGGCTGAGCGTCACGCGATACTCGCCGCCTGCGCGTACGGCCGCCGCACTCACCGCGTCAGCCGCGAGGGCCAGCAGGTCGACGGGGACGCTGCGGTACGCGGGCTCCTGGTCGAGCTTGGCGAGCAGGAGCAGGTCGTCGACGAGGAGGTTCATGCGCTCGGCGTTCCTGGCGACCTGTTCGTCGGCCTCCCGGCGTTGTGCGGCGGGGCGGTCCGGGTGGCGCAGGGCCAGTTGGGCGAAGCCCTGGATGGAGGTGAGGGGCGTACGCAGCTCGTGTCCGGCGTCGGCGACGAAGCGACGCAGCCGGGCCTCCGAGAACTCTCGCTGTCGCAGGGCCTGTTGGAGGCGGTCGAGCATGTCGTTCAGTACGGTGCCCAGGCGGCCGGTCTCGGTGTGCGGATCGGTGTCGGACAGTCGCAGGCTCAGATCCCCGGCGGTGATGTCCTGAGCCGTGTGCTCCATCCGGGTCAGCGGAAGGAGGCCGAGGCGGACCACCCACCGGCCGACGGCGATCAGCCCGACCACGGTCGCGGCGAAGACGGCCACGTTGAGGGCCAGGAGTTTGTCCATGGCCCCTTCCACGGTGTCGAGGGGCAGGGCGACCACGAAGCTGGTGTCCTCGACGGGTCCGTTCTTCCACAGCACCCGCCAGTGGCCGTCGCCGGATACGGCGGGGACAACGGCCTGGTGCCCCTTGGTCAGACGGAGTGCGCTCGTGGAATGCGGCAGCTTCGGCCCCGGCTTTTCCCCATCGCCCAGGGTTCCCCGCTGGTCACCCGAGGCGTCGTAGAAGGTGAGCCGGAAGTCCGAGGGCAGGGTGACGGAGTCCGGGGCGGGTCTGCTGGGCAGCTTGGCGCGGTCGGGGAGGGTGAACTCCATCAACTGTTGGTCGATTCGGTTCAGCAGCCAGGAGTGCAGGACCAGCACTCCGATGGTCTGTGCGGTGAGAACGGCGGCCGCGGCGAGCAGGGTCACACCCCACACGAGGCGGCTGCGCAGCGAACGGGGGCGCCGGGTCCGCGGCGGGCGTGTCACCGGTCGGTCCCTGTCGCATGGTGGCCCCGGGGAAGCCGCAGGCAGTAGCCGACCCCGCGCACGGTGTGCAGCAGGGGCGGGTCGAAGCGATCGATCTTGCGGCGCAGGTACTTGACGTAGGTCTCGACGATGCGGCCGTCGCCGGCGAAGTCGTACCCCCACACGTGGTTGAGGATCTTGGTCTTGCTCACCACCCGGTTGGCGTTCTCCATCAGGTAGGCGAGCAGGTTGAACTCGGTCGGAGACAGCGGGATGTACTCGCCGGCCCGGTGCACCTCATGGGCGTTCTCGTTCAGCTCCAGGTCGGCGAAGCGCAGGATCCCGCTGTCGGCGCTCTCCGTGTCCGGCAGGTGGTCGGGGTCCGTCCGGCGCAGGATGGCGCGGATGCGCAGCAGCACCTCCTCGATGCTGAACGGCTTGGTCACGTAGTCGTCGCCGCCCGCGGCCAGGCCCGCGATGCGGTCGGTGAGCTCACCGCGGGCCGTGAGGAACAGCACCGGTGTCCGCACACCCGCCGCCCGCAGGCTGCGGGTGACCTCGAGGCCGTCCAGGTCGGGCAGCATCACGTCCAGCAGAACCAGGTCTGGGCGCAGGCCCTCGATGTCCCGCAGGGCGTCCTGCCCGGTGGCCGCGCCGGCGACCTCGTAGCCCGACAGTCGCAGCGCCGACTCCAGCAGCATGCGGATGCCGGGGTCGTCCTCGACCACCAGGAGGCGGTGCGGGGCCGGGGCGAAGGGCGGTTCGGGCATGGTGCTGTGTCGTCCGTTCTGCCGCCGCTGCTACTTGGTGGTGCTGTGGGCGGCGCAGTCGTACAGGGTCGTGGCCGTAAGGCCCATGATGCCGCCCGCGGCCGAGTCGCTGCTGCCGGAGCCGCTGGTGCTGCCGCCGTACTCCTTCGCGGACACCTTGGCGCAGTTCTCGCTGATCCACGTCGACCGCTGGGATGCCGCGCTGTCCGCGCCGCCCATCAGGGCGCCCAAGCCGACCGAGGAGCCGGAGTCGGAGCCGAGGACGTAGCGCAGTTCGCCGCTCTTGGTCCACTTCCGCAACTGCTGCACGGACGGTGCGTCGTCGCTGCCGCTGAAGCCGCCCATGCCGATGACGGTGGCGTCACTGCTCAGGATGAACGTGGCCGACCCCATGGATCCGCCTTCGACCGCGAGGGTGATGCGGGCGTCGCCGGAATGCTCGGTGGCGTAGTCGAGAATCCTGCGCTGCTCGGAGCTGAGGGCCGTACCGCCACCCGGGCCTGCGAAGCCGCCTCGGCTGCCCGAGCCGCTCCCGCCGCCGGTTCCGGGGGAGGAGGGCATGGAGCCCCCCGCGGAGCCCGAGCCGTCGCCTCCGCCCGCGCCGGGGGCCCCGGGCATGTCGGTGGGCGCCCCCGAAGGCATACCCTCGGGCAGCTCGCCCGAAGATCCGCCGGGCGTTCCCGACCCGCCTTGGCCGAGGCCCCCCGGCAACTCGACGCCTTCGGGCAACTCGAGTCCCTCAGGCAGCCCGCCGCCACCCCTCCCGCCGAACGACATCGTCGCCGGCCCGGCCGTCGGGTTGCCCCCGCTCATCGCCGACCCCGACCCGCCCGGCACGCTCACCGCCCACGCGCCCGGCGCGAGCAGGACCGCCAGCAGCGCACCGCCCAGGGCGACCGGCACCAGGCGAACCGTCCGCCACGCGGCGATCAGCAGTCCGACGGCGACGAGTCCCAGCAGCAGCACGACCCAGGCCAGCCACCCGTTCCAGGACGGAACCCGGCGGATCACGACGACGGCCCACCCCACGGTCACCAGTACGGTTCCGGCGCCGACGGGCAGTGCCCAGCGCGCCCCGGCCCGGTGCGCCCGCGCCAGCGCGGTCACCAGACCCGCGGTCAACGCGGCCACGGCGGGGGCGAGTTGGGTCGTGTAGTACGGGTGGAAGACGCCCTCCTGACTGGAGAACACCAGGCCGCACACCACCAGCCAGGTCCCCCACAGCACCCACCCGGAGCCCGCCAGGGCCTCGCCCGCCGAGCCGCTGCCGCGCCGGCACAGCACCGCCCCGGCCACCGCGACGACCAGGGCCACCGCGCTCACCGGCAGCAGCCAGCTGATCTGCCCGGCCACCTGATCGTTGAACAGCCGCAGCAGGCCCGCCTCGCCGCCGAAGGCGCCGCCCATGCTGCCCATGCCGCCGCTGCTCGTGCTCTCGCCGAAGACCCGGCCGAGCCCGTTGTAGCCGGTCACCAGGTCCCAGGCGCCGCCGTCGGTGCTGCCGCCGATGTACGGCTGCTCACCGGGCCACCAGGCGACCATCGCCACCCACCACAGGGAGGAGACCGCGCACACGGCACCGGCGATCAGCAGCCGCCCGACGCGTGCGAGCCAGGTCCCCGTCGCGCCGACCAGCCAGGCCGCGGCGAGGGCCGGGAGCACCATCCAGGCCGCCATCATCTTCGTGAGGAACCCGCAGCCGATCAGGAACCCGCACGCGCAGAGCCACCACGTGGAGCGCCGGCCCGGGTCGGTCTGCAGGGCACGGGTCAGCGCGTACGCGGCGGACACCAGGAACAGCACCAGCAGTGTGTCGGGGTTGTTGTCCCGGTTGATCGCCACGGTGATCGGCGTCAGCGTCATCACCAGGGCCGCGAGCAGCGCCGCACCCTCGCCCGCCCAGCGCCGGACCGTACGGTGCAGCACCAGGACGGCGGCGACACCCTCCACCACCTGGGGCAGGATCAGCGCCCATCCGTGCAGGCCGAAGATCTTGCTGCTGACGACCTGCGGCCAGAGCGCGGCCGGTGGCTTGTCGACCGTGACGACTCCGGCCGGGTCGAAGGAACCGAACAGGAAGTTGGTCCAGCCCTGGCCCATCGACTTCACGGCGGCCGAGTAGTAGCTGTTGCCCCAGCCGAGGGAGCCGAGGGCCCAGCCGTACAGCAGGGCGGACAGGAGCAGGATCGCGGCCAGGGCGGCGGGGGCCGCCCAGCGCGGCAGGGCGCGCCTCGTGACGGGCAGGCGCAGGTCGGTGCTCGGCTGCGCCTGGGTGGTGTGGGTCATGGTGGGATTCGCTCTCGGGGAGTCGTACGGGGATCGGTCGCGGGGTGTCGTACGAGATCGGTCGCCGGGGAGTCGTACGGGGGTCAGGGCGTGCCGCGGCGGAAGACGGCCAGCCGCAGCACCAGGAAGCGGATGCCGGTCACCAGGACCGAGGAGGCGGCGAGCACGAGCGTCTCGGCGGCGGCCGACGCGTCCGGTACGGCGTCACGGAAGAGCAGCACCGCGGCCGAGGTGATCAGATACCCGAGGACGAACAGCGCTCCGGCGCCCAGGTGTGCCCGCCCCGCACCGACACCGTCGGCGGAGTAGCGGAAGGTGAGGCGGCGGTTGGCCTCGGTGTTGAGGAGGGTGAGGACGAGGAGCGAGACGAAGTTGGCGGCGGCGGGCTGCCACCAGCCGCGCAGCAACCAGTACAGGAGGGCCTGTCCCGCGGTCGACGCTATGCCGATGAGGACGAAGCAGCTGATCTGCCAGGCGAGTTGAGAGCGGGCGGCGTCCGGGGCCAGGACGGCGTCGGGGTGCTCGGCGGCGGGTTCGGGGCGGCGCGGCACCGGGACGCGGGCGGCGCCCGACGCCTTGAGCCGGGCCATGCGCCACAGGCCTTTGAGGTCGTCGGTGGCGGTGCCGACGACGTTCACCCGGGTGTCGACGTCCTCCACCCAGTCGACGGGGACTTCGTGGATGCGTAGTTGGTTGTGCTCGGCGAGCAGCAGGAGTTCGGTGTCGAAGAACCAGGCGTCGTCCCGGGTCCTGTCCAGCAGCGGGCGGAGCACGTCGGTGCGGGCGGCCTTGAATCCGCACTGGGCGTCACTGAAACGGGCGCCGTGAGTGAGCCGGATCAGCGCGTTGTAGCAGCGCGAGATCAGCTCGCGGCGCGGGCCGCGCACGGTGCGGGCGCCGGGGGCGAGGCGGCTGCCGATGGCGAGGTCGGAGTGGCCGCTGGCCAACGGGGCGATGAGCGGCAGCAGTCCGTCGAGGCCGGTCGACAGGTCGACGTCCATGTAGACGACGATGTCGGCGTCGCTCGTACCCCAGGCGGTGCGCAGCGCGAGACCGCGGCCCTTGCGCTCCAGGTGGACGACGCCGACACCGGGCAGTTCGTCGGAGAGCTCCCGGGCCACGGCCAGGGTGCCGTCGACGCTGGCGTTGTCCGCCACGGTGATCCGCCACGGGTAGGGCAACTCGTCGCGCAGACGGGTGTGCAGGGTGCGGACGCAGCCGGGCAGGGCGCGTTCCTCGTTGTAGACGGGGATGACGATCTCGACGGTCGGCGTGCGCGTGGCGGTCGAGCCATGGGCACCGGCCCGCGACGCCGGCTGAAAACGCCGGACTGTACGCGGACTGCTGCTGGTGTGCGTCATGAGTTCCTCGAGCGGTGGGGGTCGGTGGGGCGGCTCCCGTTCGCGCCCGCGTCCTGGCGGGTGCCGGGTCGACTCTGACCGGCGCGGCAGGGGAAACGCGGGGAGCGAGCTGGGAATTGACGGAGAGTCCGCTGTCAGTCGGCCCGCCGACAGGCGGCGAAGGACCCGGCCGATCTTCGCCGTACGACCTGAGAAGCCGAGGTCAGCCACCCGGGAATCAGCCGAGAGGATGCTGTGCCACTGGTATGCGGTACCAGTGGCCGCCAAAGAGCGGCACGCTCATCGGCGCAAAGCGTCGGCCACAGCCGGATAAGGCGTGGCCACGGAGCCCGTCCCAGTGGTACCGCGGTACCACTCGGACACCGAAGTGTCCCCTGTGGTCCCAAGGTTTCGACCGGCCGTCCTCGTAGTTTCGAACGCAGAGGCGCGGTGCGTCCGCGGCCGGTACGAGGCGAGGAAGGCCACTCCATGATCGAAGCGCGTGAGCTGACGAAGCGGTACGGGGACAAGACGGTCGTCGACCAGCTGTCCTTCACCGTCAAGCCGGGTGAGGTGACCGGCTTCCTGGGACCCAACGGTGCGGGCAAGTCGACGACGATGCGCATGATCATCGGCCTGGACTTTCCCACCGGGGGCTCGGTCACTGTCAACGGACGGTCCTACGCCAAGCACGGCGCACCCCTGCACGAGATCGGCACGCTGCTGGAGGCCGGGTCCGTCCACCCTGGGCGTACCGCGTTCAACCACCTGATGGCGCTCGCGTACACCCACGGCATTTCGCGCCGCCGGGTGGACGAGGTCATCGAGCTGGCCGGGCTGGGCAGCGTGGCCGGCAAGCGTGTGGGCGCCTTCTCCCTCGGCATGGGCCAGCGGCTCGGCATCGCCGCGGCCCTTCTCGGCGATCCGGCGATCGTCATGCTCGACGAACCGGTCAACGGCCTCGACCCCGAGGGCGTGCTGTGGGTGCGCAATCTCCTCTCCGGGCTGGCCGATGAGGGCCGGGCCGTGATGCTCTCCTCGCACCTGATGGGCGAGACCGCGTTGATCGCCGACCATCTGGTGATCATCGGGCGCGGTCGGCTGCTCGCGGACACCACGGTGGACGACTTCGTCCGGGAGGCCGGCGGCGGGGGTGTGAAGGTCGCCACCACCGAGGCCGGGAAGTTGCGTTCGCTGCTGGCCGGCCCGGATGTCACGATCAGCTCCTCCTCCGCCGAGGAACTGCTGGTCTCCGGACGCGATGCCCGTGAGATCGGGGCGATCGCCGCTGAGCACGGGGTGGCGCTGTACGAACTCACCCCGCAGTCGGTCTCGTTGGAGGAGGCCTTCATGGAACTCACCCACGACGCCGTCGAGTACCACAGCGCTTCCGCCGACACCGAACGAAAGGCCGCCTGATGACTGCCGACACGCTTTCCGCGGCGCCCGCACGTACGACGGTCCGGAAGGTGACCGGCCGCCGGGTGCTGCGTTCGGAGTGGGCCAAGTTCTGGTCGCTGCGCTCCAGTTGGATCACCCTGGGCGTCGCTCTGTTCCTGCTGATGCTTTTCGGTGCGATCGCCTCCGCCACCTACAGTCCGGACGCCCTCCCGAGTGACGGGCCGCCCGGTCCGGGTGCCGGCGGCGACAGCGACGCGGTCAGCCTGGCGCTGACCGGCGTCACCTTCGCGTCTCTGGCCATCGGCGTGCTCGGGGTGCTGCTGTCCGCCGGCGAGTACAGCACCGGCATGATCCGCTCCACGCTCGCCGCGGTTCCGCGACGGCTGCCGGTCCTGTGGTCGAAGAGCGCCGTGATCGGGGCCATCGCGCTGGTCCTCACCACGATCGCCGCGCTGGCCGCGTTCCAACTGGGCGCTCTGGGCCTGGACGGCGAGAAGATCGCGCTCTCCCTGAGCGACGACGGCGTACTGCGCAGCCTGGCCGGCGCCGGAGCCTATCTCGGTCTGGTGGCCGTGTTCGGCGTGGCACTGGGGGTGCTGATCCGCTCCTCCTCCGGGGCCATCGCGGCCCTGGTCGGCATCCTGCTCATCCTGCCCGGGCTGGCCTCACTGCTGCCCGACTCGTTGTACGACACGATGAACCCCTACTTCCCCAGCAACGCGGGGTCGGCCGTCTACGCCCTGCAGGAGTCCTCGGATTCCCTCTCCCCCGGCGCGGGGCTCGCGGTCTTCGCCGGCTGGGTGGCGCTGACACTCGCCGGGGCGGCATACCGGCTGGCCCGAACCGACGCGTGACCAGCGCACCGGCGACAATGAGAGCCATGAGTCCGAAACGGGCGGCAGCCGCCGCGGACATCACCCAGGGGACGGTGCACCCGCCGTCCCCTGGGCTCGACGCCGCCTGGGGGCATCCCCTGCTGGGGCGAATGCTGCGCGGCCAGAGCCACCAGCAGCGGTTGGACCGACGGCACCCATGGCTGCTCGACACCGCCGTGGTGCTGATCGTCGCACTCGTCAGCCTGCCCGACCTGATCTCCAGCACCCCTAACGGCCCGTTCGGGGAAACGGACTCCCGCGGCGAGCTGCCGTCCGGCGTCCCGTTCGTTTTCGCCGCCGCCCTCATCGTGCCGCTGTGGTGGCGACGCAGGGTCCCGGCCGTCACATACTTCGTGATCTCGCTGGTGTCCCTCGTCCAGTGGTCGCTGGGCATCTGGCAGCAGGCCGGAGTCAGCATGCTCGTCGCGCTGTACACCCTGGCTCTGCACGGTTCACTGCGGGTGCTGGGCTGGGCTGCGGCGCTGACCGTCGTCGAAATGACCCTGGCGGTCTTTGTCATTGTGCCTGTCGAGCGTCCGCTGCTCGGCCTGTTCTTCCTGCTGGGGACGGCGACCGCTGCCGTCGCCATCGGCCTGACGCTCCGTATCCGCCGGATGTATCTGGCGGCGCTGGAGGACCGCGCCAGACGCCTCGAGATCGAGCACGACCAACGCGTCCAGCTCACGGCAGCGGCCGAGCGTTCCCGGGTGGCGCGCGAGATGCACGACATCGTCGGCCACAATCTCTCGGTCATGGTCGGTCTCGCGGACGGCGCCGCGACGCTGGCTGCCAACCGGAACGAGCAGTCCGCCGAGGCCCTGCGCATCCTGGGCGACACCGGCCGACAGGCCATGGGCGAACTGCGCCGCGTCCTGGGCGTGCTGCGCGAGGAGCAGCAGGATGACGTACGGCCGCTCAGTCCGCAGCCGGGAATCCGCGAGCTGGACCCCTTGCTGGCGCGGGTCCGCGCGGCGGGGCCGGCGGTGACCTACCGGTCCGTGGGCGAACTCGACTCACTGGGCAGCGGCGTCCAGCTCACCGTGTACCGCATCGTCCAGGAAGCCCTGACCAACACGCTCAAGTACGCCGGTACGGGCACCGCCGCCGAGGTCACCGTGACCGCCGACGCCGGCAAGGTGCGGATACGGGTCGCCGACACCGGCGTACCGCAAGGCGCACACAGGCCGGCGGAGCCGGGGCCGCGGACCGGCGACGCCGGGCACGGCATGATCGGCATCCACCAGCGGGCCGCCATGTACGGCGGTGCCGTCACCATCGGCCCGCGCGAGGCGGGGCACGGCTGGATCGTGGACGTCGTGCTCAACGTCCCCTCCGCCCCCGCCCCGTCGGTCTCGGGAGAACCTCAGCCATGACCACCGTGCTGATCGCCGACGACCAGCCCCTGCAGCGCATGGGCTTCCGCATGCTCCTGGAAGGCACCCCCGGCCTCACCCCGGTCGGCGAGGCCGAACACGGGGCCGAGGCCGTCCGCCTGGCCGCCCAACTGCGCCCCGACGTCGTCCTCATGGACATCCGCATGCCCGGCATGGACGGTCTCGAGGCGACGCGGCGGATCGTCGCCTCCGGCGGCCGTACCCGTGTGCTCATCGTGACCACCTTCGATCTCGACGAGTACGCGTACGACGGTCTGCGGGCCGGCGCCAGCGGCTTCCTGCTCAAGGACGCCCGCCCCGAGGAACTCGTCGCGGGCATCCGCGCGGTCGCGACCGGCGACGCCGTCGTGGCCCCGAGTCTGACCCGGCGTCTGCTGGACGCCTACGCCCACCAGGTCCTCGCACCCTCCGGCGCCCCCGCGCCCGCGGACCCCCGGCTGCAGACGCTCAGCGACCGCGAACGAGAGGTCCTGGTCGCCATCGGCCAGGGCTGGACGAACACGGAGATCGCCGAACGGCTCGTCCTCACCGAGTCCACGGTCAAGAAGCACGTCGGCCGTGTCCTCGCCAAGATCGGGGCGCGCGACCGCATCCAGGCCGTGATCATGGCGTACGACGCCGGGTTGGTCAGGGCGAAGCCGTAGCCCGACTGTGCGGGCGCGAGGCCGGTCCGCACCTGCCCGGACGACGCGCCAAAAGCCCCTCCCTCTGCCGGCCAGGGCAGGCGGTGGCATCGGCTTCCTCGACGGGGTGCGGGAGGCCCGCGGCGGGCGCACGGTACGCCGTGGAGATCAGCGGTGGGGTTACGGTGCCGACCGGCGGAGCACCGTGGCCAGCGCCTTGCGTAGCAGGCGGGTCGCTTCGGCGGTGTCGGAGGCGCCGCTCGGCCTGCGCCAGGCCACGTAACCGTCGGGGCGGATCAGCAGCGCGCCGTCCTCGTCGATCTCCGCGCGGCGGGCCCACTCGCCGTAGGCGTCGTGCGCGTCGCGGTCGACGACGACGCCGCGCAGGTCGAGATCGAGTTCCTGGGCCAGGGTGTCGGCGGCGTCGGCCCACTGGGTTCCGGACAGGCCGGTCAGGACGGAGAACTTGCCGCCGCCGACCAGGTCGAGTGTCGAGATCCGCTTGCCGTGTGGGTCGACGAGCCAGGCGTGCGGCAGCTTGGCTCCGGGGCGGGAGGTCGGGCGTCCGAAGAGTTCGTCGTCGCGGGAGATGTGTTCGACGGTGCCGTCGGGGATGACGGCCGCTGACTCGTAGCGCTGGTTGTGCTCGACACCGTGGGCGTTGAACTCGTAGTGCTTCAGCTCGATCGCCTCGCGGATGGCCCGCCGTTTCTTGGCCCCCTCGGCGTCCGGCTGCCGGGCCGCGTGCAGCGCCTTCGTGATGCCCTCCTCGTCACCGCCGACGACGCCGAGGGCCTCGAACAGGGGGAGGAACTGGTCCCGGGAGAGGTTGGCGCGTTCGACGATCTGTTGGGCGACGGGGGCCCTTTCGTCGGTGTAGGTGTCCAGCAGTTCGGGCCCGGCTTGACCGTTGATGACGGCCGCCAGTTTCCAGGCCAGGTTGTAGGAGTCCTGGACCGAGGTGTTGGAGCCGAGGCCGTTGGACGGGGGATGCCGGTGCACGGCGTCCCCGGCGCAGAAGACGCGGCCGGCGTGCAACCGGGTCGCGTAGGCGTGGTTGACCGTCCAGAGCGAGGCGTTGTCGATCTGGACATCGAGATCGTCGTCGCCGACGAGGTCGCGGACGATCGCCTTGGCCGCCTCGTCGGTGAGCGCCGGCGGGTTGTCGATGTCGTAACCCCAGACGATGAGCCACTCGTTCCACGGCCGGACCATGCGCAGCAGGCCCATGCCGATCCCGCCGACGTCGGCGCCCGGGCGCATGATCCAGTACAGGACGCTGGGACGGTGCTCGACGTACTGCGCGAGGTCGGCCCTGAAGACGATGTTCATGCTGCCGGCCTTGCCCATCTGCCCTTCCATGGGCAGTCCGAGCTTGTCGGCGACGAGGCTGCGGCCGCCGTCGGCGCCGATCATGTAGCGGGCGCGCACGGTGTACTCACTTCCGCCGGGCCGGTCGCGCAGGCGCGCGGTCACTCCGTCGGCGTCCTGCTCGAAGTCGACGAGCTCGGTGTTCAGCCGGACCACGGCGCCCCGCTTGGCGGCGTTGGCCAAGAGGATGGGCTCCAGGTACGTCTGCGGGAGGTCGATCATCCCGCACGGGCTCTGGGCCGTGTACTCGGTGAGGCTTTCGTCGCCGGTGCCCCAGGTGCGGAGGCGGGCGATCTCCTCGCCCAGGAGCGAGGTGGCGAACACCGTGTCGCCCATCAAGGAGCTCGGTGTGCCCTTCTCCAGCGCCTCCTGCTCGATCCCGAGGTCGCGGAAGACCTCCATGGCACGCTGGTTGGTGATGTGGGCGCGGGGGGTGTCGGCGAGCCATCCGTACTTGGTGACCAGTTGGGTGCGCACTCCGTAGGTGGCCAGCATCAGGGCCGCGGAACCACCGGCGGGTCCGCTGCCGACGACCAGGACGTCGGTGTCGTAGCTTTCAGGCAGGCTCATGCTGTCTCCGTCGGTACTCATCAGTCGATCGTGGGGTCAGTGCCCGAGACGTGCGATGCGGAAGGTGAACTCGAGCAGACGCCACTCGCCGTCCACCGCCCGGCCGTCGGGTGTCGGTCCTGTGCGCGGGGTGAAGTCGGTGATCAGGTCGTCCTTGACGCCGAAGACGGCGTCGCGCTGCCCGGGGGCTCCGTCGAGATAGGCCCCGCCCCGCACGAACAGCTGGGTGATCAGCGGCTGGTGTCCGGGGGCGTTGATCAGGAAGTGCACATGCGGTGCGCGGTACGGGTGACGGCCCACGGCGGAGAGCATCCTGCCGACCGGACCGTCGTCCGGGATCGGGTACTCCGACGGGAGGATCGACCAGAACGTGAACCGCCCGTCGGCGCCGGTGGTGAACCGGGCGCGCAGCACCGGCCCGTCCAGATCGGGGAGTTGGACGTCGTAGAAACCGTCCTCGTTGGACTGCCAGACGTCCACGACGGCACCGGCGACCGGTTTCCCCTCCGGGTCGGTCACCTTGATGTCCGACCACAGCGGCGTACCCGTGAACCCTCCCGCGATGTCACTGCCGTGTTCGGCGGCGGGCGGCCCGGCCACGTAGAAGGGGCCGAGGATCGCCGAGGAAGTGGTGTCGGGGGTACGGGAGTTGGCGAGGGCGTCGACCACGCTGGACACCCCGAGCGTGTCGGAGAGGAGGATGAACTCCTGCCGCGTGTCGGTGGTGATGTGGCCGGCCTCGGTGAGGAAGGCGATGGCTTGCTGCCACTCCTGCGGAGTCAGGTCGTTGCGGACCGTGTAGGCGTGCAGGGTGCGGGCAAGATCGGTCAGCAACTGCCTGAGCCGCGGGTTGGCGCAGCCGTCGAAGCTCGCGACCACCTCATCGGTCAGTGAGCTCAGGGGGTCGGTTGCGGACACGGCGGGGCGGTTGCCCTGCCAGGCGTCCCGCAGCAGGTCCGCGATACCGGCACGGGTCAGCTCGCGCGGGTTCGGATACGGCTGTGCGGTGGCCAGTTCCGCCGCGTGGTCCAGGTCGGCTTCGGTCATGCCGAGATCGCGCAGCGACGTCGGGCCGCCGACCCGGTGGATCAGGTCGAAGACGCCCGTGGGCGCGTCGTCCACGCCCAGTGCGCGGGCGATGCGTTCCATCGCCTCCGGAGCGGCGGGCGCGTTGTACGCCATGGCGTGCGGAAGGACCACGGTGTGGGTCTCGGCGTGCGGCAGACCGAAGGTGCCGCCCAATGTGTGACAGAGCTTGTGGTGCAGTCCCATGCCGACGGTGCCGAGGCAGACGCCCGCCAGCCACGCCGCTTGCAGCAGCTCCGCCCGTGCCTCCACGTCGGACGGGTCGTCGTGGACGGCGGGCAGGGCACGGGCGATCGCGGCGACCGCCTCCAGGGCCATGGCATCGGTGACCGGGTCGGCGTCCGGCGAGTAGAGGGCTTCCACGGCGTGGGCCAGCGCGTTGACGCCGCTGGTCACGGAAACCGTGACGGGGAGACCGAGGGTGAGCTCCACGTCGTACACGACCGTTTCCGGCAGGATCGCGGGTGAGGACCGGGTGGTCTTCCGGCCGTCCACCGTCTCGCCGAGCACGGGTGTGACCTCGGAACCGGCATAGGTGGTCGGCACGATGAGCTGCGGCAGATCCGTACGTACCGCCAATGCCTTCGACAGGCCCGTCGTCGAGCCGCCGCCGATCGCGACCAGGCAGTCAACTCCCTGGTCGCGCACCAGTTCCAGCGCCCGCTCGGTCACCTCGACCGGGGTGTGCATGGCCGCACCGTCGAACTCGGCCGCCACCAGGTCACCCAGGTCTTCACGCAGGCGTTCGGTGCCCTTCCGCAGTGCCGGTGACCCGTCGGAGAGCAGCAGTACCCGGAATGCGCCCAGCCGCTCCGCCTCCTCGCGAACCCGCCGGACCGTGCCCGCCCCGAACAGCACGCGGCTCGGGCTGGCTGTGTGCACGAAACTCCTCATGAAGCTGCTCTCCACACTGCGGTGCGGGTGTCAGGGGCGTGTGCCGCAGTATTCAGGCCCATGCGGCCGCCTTTCCTGCACGTTCGCGGCGTCCCTTTGCACAAAAGCAGCGGCGGTCGCTGTGCGGGGCCGTCCTTGCCTGCTTCCGCCGGGGACGGAGAGACTAGGGGCATGAGCGAGCTCGGACTGCGAGACACCAATGGAATCCTGGCTCTGCCAGGGGTGCGCCCGGTCCGCAGCAGCGAGGGGCTCGGCTGGGATCGGCTGTACGTGTCCACGCAGCGGGAGTTGCCGTACCGCGAGTCCTTCCCGGGAGCCCGCAGCCATCTGGTGATCCTGCATCTGGACGGCCCGGTCACCGTCAGGCGGGGACGCCGAGGACTGACCGCCGCACGGCAGGTGCCCCGCGGCGGCCTGTTTCTACACCCTGCTGACACCGAACTGGACGTGGAACTCGGTGGGCTGCTGAACACCGTGCACGTCTATGTGTCGGACGCGGCTCTCCAGGCCACCGCGGACGACGACCGACCGGTGCGGCTCAAGGAGGAGTTCGGGGGCACGGACCCCCTGCTGGAGCAACTCGCCCTGACGCTCGACGGTGTCGTGCGGCGCTGGGAGCCCAGTGGGCGCACCTATGTGGATCAGCTCGCGCTCATGACCGCCGCCCACCTGGCCCGGCGGCACAGCGTTCGCCAGCAGGACGCCGAGCGGTCGGGACGGCCGGGCGGGCTCAGCGACCGCCAGTTCACGGCCGTTCGGGAACTCTTCGACGCCCGGCTCGCCGAGCCCTTGTCGTTGGCGGACCTTGCATCGGCGGCGGGGCTGAGTGTCAGCCAGTTCGCCCGGCGTTTCAAGGCCCGCACGGGGTGCCCTCCCCATCGGTACCTCACGGGCCTGCGCGTGGAGCAGGCCGCCCGCTTGCTGCGTACGGGGGACATGCCCATCGCACAGGTGGCGGCGATGTGCGGCTTCTCCCACCAGGAGCACCTGACCCGGGTGATCCGTTCCCACCTCGGTACGACACCGGCCGTCCTGCGCCGCGAGGGTTGACGAGGCGCACAGCGTTCCCCGCGGGGTGCCTCCGGCGGTTGGGCGGGGCGCCTACGGGGGTGGTGGGTTCGGTTTGTTGGCGACTGCGGGCCGTCTGTGGCTGGTCGCGCA
>NZ_JNWJ01000018.1:0-144875 GCF_000716805.1 Streptomyces yerevanensis
CCCTGCGACGGGCTGACGCACCGGCCCACGACCCCGCACCCCCACCCACCCCAGGGGCGCGGGGAACGGCGCGACCAGCCACCCACACACCCGCACCCGCCAACGAACCGAACCCACCACCCCCGTAAGCGCCCCCGCCCAACCGCCGGAGGCAAGCGTCACGTCCGCGAGACGTTCCGCTCATACACCAGCCGTAGCCCGATCAACGTGAGCCAGGGCTCATGCTCGTCGATGACCGAGGATTCACCCAGAACCATCGGCGCGAGCCCACCCGTCGCGATGACCGTGACATCGTCCGGATCGTCGGCCAGTTCGCGGGCCACCCGGTTCACGACGCCGTCCACCTGGCCGGCGAAACCGTAGATGATGCCCGACTGCATCGCCTCGACCGTGTTCTTGCCGATCACGCTGCGCGGCCGTGCCACCTCGATTTTGCGGAGCTGGGCGCCCCGTACGCCGAGCGCCTCGACCGAGATCTCGATGCCGGGGGCGATGACCCCGCCCACGTACTCCCCGCGCGCGCTGACCGCGTCGAACGTCGTCGCCGTACCGAAGTCGACGACGATCGCCGGGCCGCCGTAGAGCTCGACGGCGGCGACCGCGTTGATGATGCGGTCCGCGCCGACCTCCTTGGGGTTGTCCATCAGGATCGGTACGCCCGTCTTGACGCCGGGCTCGACGAGGATGGCGGGGACGTCGCCGTAGTAGCGGCGGGTCACCTCGCGCAGCTCGTGCAGGACGGAGGGGACGGTGGCGCAGATGGCGATGCCGTCGATGCCGTCGCCCAGTTCGTCGCCGAGCAGCGGGTGCATGCCCATGAGGCCCTGCAACAGCACCGCCAGCTCGTCGGCCGTGCGGCGCGCGTCCGTCGAGATGCGCCAGTGCTCGACGATGTCGTCGCCGTCGAAGAGGCCGAGGACGGTGTGGGTGTTGCCCACGTCGATGGTCAGCAGCATGGCCCGTACCTACTCCGCCGCTCGCAGGTCGAGGCCGATGTCGAGGATCGGCGAGGAGTGGGTGAGGGCGCCCACGGCGAGGTAGTCGACGCCGGTGCGCGCGTACGCCGCCGCGTTGTCCAGGGTGAGGCGGCCCGAGGCTTCCAGGTACGCGCGGCCGTCGACGAGGGCCACGGCCTCCTCGCACTGGCTGGGCGTGAAGTTGTCCAGGAGGATCAGGTCGGCGCCCGCGTCCAGGACCTCGCGGAGCTGGTCCAGGGTGTCGACCTCGACCTCGATCGGTACGTCCGGGAAGGTCTCGCGTACGGCCTTGAAGGCCTGGGCGACGCCGCCCGCGGCGACCACGTGGTTGTCCTTGACCAGGGCCGCGTCCGAGAGGGACATGCGGTGGTTGACGCCACCGCCGCAGCGCACCGCGAACTTCTCCAGGGAGCGCAGTCCGGGCGTGGTCTTACGGGTGTCGCGTACGCGTGCCTTCGTGCCCTGAAGAACGTCCGCCCACGCGCGCGTGGCGGTCGCGATGCCGGAGAGGCGGCACAGGAGGTTCAGGGCGCTGCGCTCGGCCGTCAGGAGGTCGCGGGTGCGGCTGGTGATGCTCAGGAGCTTCTGGCCTGCCGCCACGCGGTCGCCGTCGTCGACGTGGCGCTCGACCTCGAACTCGTCCGTGCAGACCACCGAGACGACCGCCTCGGCGATCCTCAGGCCCGCCACGACGCCCGCTTCACGGGCGGTGAAGTCGGCGGTGGAGACGTCCTCTTCGGGGATGGTCGCGACCGTGGTGACGTCCACGCCGTGGTCGAGGTCCTCCTCGATGGCGAGGTGCGCGATGTCCTCCACCTCGACGGGGTCGAGCCCGGCGTCGGCGAGGAGTGCCGCGAGGACCGGGTCGAGGCCGCACTCCAGGGGGTCGAGGTCGTAGTCCTCTTCGGCACCTGCGGCACCGCAGCCGCAGCCGTCGCCACAGCCACCGCTGGAGAGGAGGGGAAGATCGGGGGTGCTGCTCACTGCTGTCACTGCTCCTGGGGACGGGGTGCCGGGCGGGGCATGGGGGTCCCCCCAAGTCGAGCGGAGTCGAGATCTTGGGGGAGGGTCGGGGGGAAGTCTGGTGTGTCGGTGGTGTGTACGGCGAGGGTTCGGTCCGGATTCAGCCGTACGACGATGTGGCGGGACCAGTCGGTGTCGTCGCGATCGGCGTGGTCCTCACGCCAGTGGCAGCCACGGGTCTCCTCGCGCAGACGGGCGGCGGCGACCAGGACGCGGGCCACGCACAGGAGGTTGGTGGACTCCCAGGTGTCGACGCCGGGCTCGGCCGTCTTGCCGTTCTCGGCGAGCGCGTCGCGGGCGTCGGAGTGCAGTTGCTCGAGGCGGTCGGCCGCCCGCTCCAGGGACTCGGCGGACCGCAGCACACCGGCGCCGTCACTCATGACCCGCTGGATCGCGAACCGCGCCTCGGCGTCGAGGAGCGGGTGGACGGGCTGCTCCGGGTAGGCGACCGGCGCGGGCACGCGCGCGTAGAGGCGGTTTTCCTCGTGGCGCGTGGCGATGTCGGCGGCGATGCGCTCGGCGTAGACCAGGCCCTCCAGGAGGGAGTTGGAGGCGAGCCGGTTGGCGCCGTGCACACCGGTGCAGGCGACCTCACCGCACGCGTACAGGCCGGGGACCGTCGTACGGCCCTGGGAGTCCGTGCGGACGCCTCCGGAGGCGTAGTGGGCGGCCGGGGCGACCGGGACGGGCTCGGTGACCGGGTCGATGCCGTGGGCGCGGCAGGCGGCGAGGATCGTGGGGAAGCGGTGCTCCCACATGGTGGCGCCGAAGTGCCGGGCGTCCAGGTACATGTGCTCGGCGCCCTGCTCCTGCATGCGCCGCATGATGCCCTTGGCGACGATGTCGCGGGGCGCCAGCTCGGCCAGTTCGTGCTGACCGGCCATGAAGCGCACACCGTCCGCGTCGACGAGGTGGGCCCCCTCGCCCCGTACCGCTTCGGAGACCAGCGGCTGCTGGCCTTCGGCGTCCGGGCCGAGGAACAGCACGGTCGGGTGGAACTGCACGAACTCCAGATCGCTGACCTCGGCCCCGGCGCGCAGGGCGAGCGCGACGCCGTCCCCGGTGGACACGGACGGGTTGGTGGTCGCCGAGAAGACCTGGCCCATGCCGCCGGTGGCGAGGACCACGGCGGGAGCGTGAACGGCTCCCACGCCGTCGTGCTGGCCCTCTCCCATGACGTGCAGCGTGACGCCCGCGGTGCGGCCGTCGGCATCCGTCAACACGTCCAGGACCAGGGCGTTCTCGATCGTACGCAGTCCACGCGCGCGTACCGCCTCGACGAGGGCCCGGGAGATCTCGGCGCCCGTCGCGTCACCGCCCGCGTGCGCGATACGGCGCCGGTGGTGGCCGCCCTCGCGGGTGAGCTCCAGGTCGCCCTGTTCGGACTCGTCGAAGTGGGCACCGGTCGCGATGAGGCGGCGTACGGCGTCGGGGCCCTCGGTGACGAGGAGGCGTACGGCCTGCTCGTCACACAGGCCCGCGCCCGCCACCAGCGTGTCGTCGAGGTGCTGCTCGGGGGTGTCGCCCTCGCCGAGGGCCGCGGCTATGCCGCCCTGCGCCCAGCGTGTGGAGCCGTCGTCGAGCATGGCCTTGGTGACGACGACGGTCCGCAGGCCCGCGGCGTCGCAGCGCAGGGCCGCGGTGAGGCCGGCGACTCCGGAGCCGACGACCACGACGTCGGCTGCGATGAACCAGCCGGGGGCGGGCGCGTGCAGACGTATGCCTGTGCTGGTCACGGGGCGGCTCCGAAGGTCAGCGGAATGTTGTCGATCAGCCGGGTCGTCCCGACCCGGGCGGCGACGGCGAGGACCGCCTCGCCGGTGTAGTCGTCCGGGATCTCGGTGAAGTCGGACGGGTCGACCAGCGCCAAGTAGTCCAGGGCGAGCGGGGGTTGCATACGGGCGGCGTCGTCGAGGACGAGGCGGGCGGCGGCCCGGACCGCGGCGGGGCCGCCCGGCACCGCTTTGGCGACGGCGTGCGCGTCGGCCGCCGCGCGGGACTCGCCGATGGCGCTGAGGGCCTCGGCACGCGCGCGCGTGGCGGGCACTTCACGGGCACGCGCGCGCAGGGCCTCCTGTGCGGCGTGCCGGTCGCTGCCCGCGAACAGGGCCTGGGAGAGGGCGAGCGCGGTGCGGCGCTCGGCGGCCGAGAGGTAGCGGTTGCGGCTGGACAGGGCAAGGCCGTCCTCCTCGCGAACCGTCGGTACGCCGACGATCTCGACCCCGAAGTTCAGGTCGCGCACCATGCGGCGGATCAGGGCGAGTTGCTGGGCGTCCTTCTGCCCGTACAGCGCCACATCGGGCCGGGTGAGGTGCAGCAGCTTGGCGACGACGGTGAGCATGCCGTCGAAGTGTCCGGGCCGCGAGGCCCCTTCAAGGCGCTCGCCCATGGGGCCCGCACTGATACGGACCTGGGGTTCGCCGCCCGGATAGACCTCGTCCACGAAGGGGGCGAACACGACGTCCGCGCCCGCCTGTTCGGCGAGCTTGACGTCGGCGTCCAGGGTGCGCGGGTAGCGGTCGAGGTCCTCACCCGCGCCGAACTGGAGGGGGTTCACGAAGACCGTGACGACCACCTCTCCGTCGCCGCCCGCTATCTCGCGGGCGGTGCGGATCAGCGTCGCGTGGCCCTCGTGCAGGGCGCCCATGGTCATCACGACGGCGCGGCGGCCGGTGCCCACGCGCGCGTGGAGCTCGTCGGCGGTGCGCAGCAGGGCGGTGGTCATCGGGCGTCTCCCTCGGCGGTGTCGGTCCCGTCTGCCAGTACCCCGAGAAGGTCCTCTGCGAGCTCCGGCTTCAGCAGTCCGTGGGCCAGGGCCCGGTCGGCGGTCGCGCGGGCCATCGCCAGATAGCCGGCGACGGTCTGCGGGGCGTGCTTGCGCAACTCCGTGACGTGCGCGGCGACCGTGCCCGCGTCACCGCGCGCGACGGGTCCTGTGAGGGCCGCGTCGCCCGACCTGAGGGCGTTGTCCAGAGCGGCACCGAGCAGCGGGCCAAGCATCCGGTCGGGAGCCTCGACTCCCGCCGTACGCAACAGTTCCATGGACTCGGCGACCAGGGTCACCAGGTGGTTGGCGCCGAGGGCGAGGGCCGCGTGGTAGAGGGGACGGGCGGCCTCGGCGATCCACTCGGGCTCGCCACCCATCTCGATGACCAGCGCCTCGGCGGCCAGCCGCAGCTCCTCGGGCGCGGTGACCCCGAAGGAGCACCCGGCCAGCCGCTGTACGTCCACAGGAGTGCCGGTGAACGTCATCGCGGGATGCAGCGCCAGCGGCAGCGCACCGGCCCGCAGCGCGGGGTCCAGGACCTTCGCGCCGTACCGCCCGGAGGTGTGCACGAGCAGCTGCCCGGGCCGCACCGCCCCCGTCTCGGCGAGCCCCTCCACCAGCCCCGGCAGGGCGTCGTCCGGGACCGTCAGGAGCACCAGGTCGGCCCGCTCCATGACCTGCGCGGGCGTCACCAGCGGTACGTCGGGCAGCAGTTGCGCCGCACGCCGTACGGAGGCGTCGGAGACTCCGGAGACGGCCACCGGCCGATGCCCGGCGAGCTGGAGCGACGCGGCAAGAGCGGGCCCCACGCGGCCGGCACCGACGACGCCGACGGTGAGCCGCGCGGGGCGATCTTTGGGGTCTGGTTGTGGGACTGTACTCACTCGACGGCGGCCTTCCGTTCCAGTCCGCTCGGGGTACCGGACGATTTCTCGTCATGTTAACGCGATCGGTTCCGGGCCCGTTTTGTTGTCCACAGGCTGTGGGAAATTGCGGGAAATTCGCATGCCGGGCCGACACCGGGCCCGGCATGATCCAGGGATGAGTGATTCGGCGCAGCAGGACGAGGATCAGTCGGCCGAGCAGGGCGAGGAACACTCCCCGGAGCAGAAGCAGGTGCGGCGCTGGGCTGCAGCGCGAGGGGCCGAACGGAGACTGTGGCGGGCCGGTTTCCACTTCACTGTCGGCGAGCGACTGGCGCGGCTGACGGACGCGGCAGCCCAGGTGTACGACCTGGACCAGCCGGTGGACATGTACGGCGACGGGATCGTCGAGACCGTGGAGAAGCGGGTCGCGGGCCTCCTCGGCAAGGAGGCGGCAGCGTTCTTCCCCACCGGCACCATGGCCCAGCAGGTCGCCCTGCGCTGCTGGGCGGGCCGTACGGGGAACACGACCGTGGCGATGCATCCGCTCTCCCACCCCGAGCTGTACGAACGGCATGCGTTCAGCACGGTCAGCGACCTGCGGATCATCCATCCGACGCATGAGCCACGGCTGCCGTCCGCCGCAGAGATACGCGACCTGGAGGAGCCCTTCGGGGCGCTGCTGCTCGAACTGCCCCTGGTGGGGGCCGGTTTCGTCCTGCCCACCTGGGAGGATCTCTCCGCGGCGGTGGAAGCGGCGCGGGAACACGACGCCGTGGTGCACTTCGACGGAGCCCGCCTGTGGGAGTGCACTACGCACTTCGGCCGCCCCCTGGACGAGATCGCGGGTCTCGCGGACAGCGTCTACGTGTCGTTCTACAAGTCGCTCGACGGAATCGGCGGCGCCGCCCTCGCGGGCCCGAAGACGCTGATCGAGGAGGCGAAGGCCTGGCGCCACCGGTACGGCGGGCAGGTCCTCCAGCAGTTCCCGACGGCCCTGTCCGCGCTGATCGGCCTGGAGAAGGAGCTGCCGCGGCTGCCGGAATACGTGGCCCACGCGCGCGTGGTCGCCGCGGCGCTGCGCGAGGGCTTCGCCGCGGCCGGGGTCCCCTGGGTGCGCGTCCACCCGGAGGAGCCGCACACGCACCAGTTCCAGCTCTGGCTGCCGTACGAGGCCGACGCCCTGACCGACGCGGGGATGCTTCAGGCGGAGGAGACGAAGACCTCGCTGTTCCCGCTGCGCTGGTCACGGGGTGGTCCCGGCCTGGCCTACACGGAGGTGACGGTGGCCGAGCCGGGCCTGGAGTGGACCGCGGAGGACGTCAGGACAGCCGTAGCCGACTTTGTGACGCGACTCCCCCGCTGACGAGAGCCGGGACAGCCGGGAGCCCGCTCAGCCCTGCCCACCCGCCCGTACAAGCCCCGTCTCGTACGCCAGAACCACCACCTGCACCCGGTCCCGCAGCCCCAGCTTGGTGAGGATGCGCCCCACGTGCGTCTTGACCGTCGCCTCCGAGAGGACGAGCCGGGCCGCGATCTCGCCGTTCGACAGGCCCTGCGCGACCAGGATCATCACCTCGCGCTCGCGGTCGGTGAGCCGTTCCAGCCCCTGGTGCTGGGGCTCCTTGCCGGCGCTCGGCAGCATCGGCGCGAACCGGTCGAGGAGACGGCGGGTCGTGGACGGCGCGACCACCGCGTCACCGCTGTGCACGGAGCGGATGGCGGCGAGGAGTTCGCCGGGCGGCACATCCTTGAGCATGAAGCCGGAGGCGCCCGCCTTCAGCCCGGAGAAGGCGTACTCGTCGAGGTCGAAGGTAGTCAGGATCAGCACCTTCGGCGGGTCGGGTTCCGAGCAGATGCGGCGGGTCGCCTCGACGCCGTCCAGCTTCGGCATGCGTACGTCCATGAGGACCACGTCGACGTCGGTCGAGCGCAGCACCTGGAGGGCCTCGACACCGTCGCCCGCTTCCGCGACGACCTCCATGTCCGGCTGGGCGGCGAGCACCATCCGGAACCCGGTGCGCAACAGCACCTGGTCGTCGACGAGCATCACGCGGATCGGCATTCCTGGGTCCTCCGGTCGGATCATGGGCGGGCGGTGCGGGGTGGTCGGTGCGTGGGCGATGGGTCGACGGGTGGAGCGTGCACGTGTCAGTTGGCGGGCTTCAGCGGGAGCAGTGCGCTGATCCGGAAGCCGCCGCCCGGACGCGGCCCCGCGTCCAGGGTGCCGCCGACCATACCGACACGCTCACGCATACCGATCAGACCGTGTCCCCGGCCGTCGGCGCCGCCGTCCTCGTACAGCTCGTGCGGGGCGCCCTTCCCGTCGTCCTCGACGAGCAGCCCGAGGCCGTCGTCGAAGTAGACCAGGCGCACGCTCGCGCCCGCGTTCGGCCCCCCGTGCTTACGCGTGTTGGTGAGCGCCTCCTGCACGATGCGGTACGCGGTGAGCTCGACACCGCTCGGCAGCGGTCGCGGGGTGCCCTCGATCTTGTAGTCGACGGGGAGTCCGGCCGTACGGACCTCCTCGATGAGGTCGTCGAGCTGGTCGACGTCGGGCTGGGGGACGTACTCGCCGCTCTCCTGGTGCTCGCCGGTGCGCAGCACGCCGAGCAGCCGGCGCATCTCGGCGAGGGCCTGACGGCCTGTTCCGGAGATGGTCTCCAGGGCCTTCTTGGCCTGGTCGGGGGCGGTGTCCAGGACGTACGCGGCACCGTCAGCCTGCACCACCATCACCGACACGTTGTGCGCGACCACGTCGTGCAGCTCGCGGGCGATCCGGGCCCGCTCGGCGGCGACCGCGACCTTGGACTGTGCCTCGCGCTCCCGCTCCAGCCGGGCGGCGCGCTCCTCCAGCTGCGACAGGTAGGCGCGGCGTGTGCGGACCGAGTCGCCGAGGACCCAGG
Organism: Streptomyces yerevanensis; assembly: GCF_000716805.1. Classification (NCBI taxonomy): domain Bacteria; kingdom Bacillati; phylum Actinomycetota; class Actinomycetes; order Kitasatosporales; family Streptomycetaceae; genus Streptomyces; species Streptomyces yerevanensis. The sequence continues at coordinate 8,537 of NZ_JNWJ01000018.1, forward strand.
CGAGCGCGAAAGGGACTGTCTGGAAGGTCACTATGGCGATGCTGCTCCCGACGCCCTGCTCCGACGTCCAGCGCAGTTGTGCCAGGGGGGCGGCGCACAGGCCGGCGGTCAACGCGATCCGGGAGGACCAGCGGGCGCCGTCCGCCGCGACCGTGTAGATGATCACCAGGAAGGCGAAGTTGGCGGGCAGCGTCCCGACATCCGCGATCAGCTGCGCCAGGCCGACCACCATCGCCAGGATCAGCATCTTCTCCGGCATACGGCGGCGCAGCGCGACCACCAGGCTCAGCAGGATCATGACCGGAACCGTGACGGCCGGGAGATCGGCCCCCCGGGCCTCCTCCGTGATCGATCCGCCCAGCACCGAAATCCCGAGCAGGAGGACGGCCCAGAAGCTGTCGACCCACGTCGGGTGTATGCGGAGGAGTTCATAGAGGCGCTGCACGTAACCCAGCGTAGGGAAGGGTGCAGTGTGCAGGGGTCAACCGGAGGGCCGATCCGCGACCACCGTACGTACTCCCCAAGGTGGAGACCTGCTGATTCCCGGCGCTTAGCCTGGCCCCGTGGGACAAGCCGTGAGACAAGACGCACACGAGGCGGCGGGTGGCCGGCGCGGGTGGCGGCAGGCCGCCGAGGAAGCCCTGTACGGGCCTTCCGGGTTCTATCGCCGTCCCGAGGGGCCCGCGGGTCATTTCCGTACCTCGGTGCACGCCTCGCCGCTGTTCGCGGGGGCCGTGGCCCGGCTCCTGTGCCGGGTCGACGAGGCGCTCGGCCGGCCCGCCGAGCTGGCCTTCGTCGACATGGGCGCGGGCCGCGGCGAGCTGGTGACCGGCGTCCTGAAGGCGCTGCCCGCCGAAGTGGCCTCCCGCGCGCGCGGGTACGCCGTCGAACGCGCCGACCGGCCCGCCGCTCTCGACCACCGGATCGAGTGGCGCGCGGAGCCTCCGGCGGGGGTCACGGGGCTGCTGTTCGCGAACGAGTGGCTGGACAACGTGCCCCTGGACGTGGCCGAGGCGGACGCCGACGGGGTGCCGAGGCTGGTCCTCGTACGGGAGGACGGCACCGAATCCCTCGGGGAGCCGGTCTCCGGAGCGGAGGCGGAATGGCTGGCGCGGTGGTGGCCGCTCCCTGAAAATCAGCACCCCGAAGCAAACGGAACAAACGGAACAAATCAGCACCCCGAAGGGCTGCGTGCCGAAATCGGCCTCCCCAGGGATGCCGCTTGGGCATCCGCCGTGACCACCCTCGACCGGGGTCTCGCCGTGGCCGTCGACTACGCCCACCGCGCGGACGTGCGCCCACCCTTCGGGACGCTCACCGGCTTCCGCGAGGGCCGCGAGACGGCGCCCGTACCGGACGGCTCCTGCGACATCACCGCGCACGTGGCCCTGGACGCGTGCGCACTGCCCGGGGCGCGGCTGCTGACCCAGCGGGACGCCCTGCGCGCCCTGGGCGTGAGTGGCGGCCGTCCGCCGCTGTCGCTGGCCTCCACGGACCCGACGGCGTACGTACGGGCCCTCGCCGGCGCGGGCGAGGCCGCCGAGCTCACCGCTCCCGGCGGGCTGGGCGACTTCGGCTGGCTCGTGCAGCCGGTTGGCATTCCGAACCCGCTGCCCGAGCCGATGCCCGATCCGCCGCCCGACGAAAACAGCCCTCTACGGAGAGCACAGAGAGCACGGAGAGCCGGGGAAGGCCTACTTGTCGATGTCCCCAACCACGAAGAACAGTGACCCCAAGATCGCCACCATGTCCGCGACGAGCGTCCCCGGCAGCAGCTCGGTGAGCGCCTGGATGTTGTTGTACGAGGCCGAGCGCAGCTTCAGCCGGTACGGGGTCTTGTCGCCCTTGCTGACGAGGTAGTAGCCGTTGATGCCGAGCGGGTTCTCGGTCCAGGCGTACGTGTGGCCCTCCGGGGCCTTGAGCACCTTCGGGAGCCGCTGGTTGATCGGCCCGGGCGGCAGCGACGCGAGCCGGTCCAGGCAGGCGTCGGCGAGGTCCAGGGAGTTGTGGGTCTGCTCCAGGAGGACCTCGAAGCGGGCGAGACAGTCGCCCTCCTGCCGGGTGACCACCTTCAGGACGTCACCCAGTTCCCCGTACGCCAGGTACGGCTCGTCGCGGCGCAGGTCGAAGTCGACGCCGGAGGCGCGGGCGAGGGGACCGCTCACTCCGTAGGCGTGCACCGTCTCCGGGGACATCCGGCCCACGTCGCGCGTACGCCCGCGGAAGATCTCGTTGCCGAGCACCAGGTTGTCGTACACGTCCATGCGCGAGCGGACGTCCGCGACGGCCGCACGCGCGCGCGTGGCCCATCCGGCGGGGAGGTCCTCCTTGAGGCCGCCGACGCGGTTGAACATGTAGTGCATGCGCCCGCCGGAGATCTCCTCCATGACGGCCTGGAGCTCCTCGCGCTCCCTGAAGGCATAGAACACCGGAGTGATTCCGCCCAGCTCGAGCGGGTACGAACCCAGGAACATCAGATGGTTGAGGACGCGGTTCAGCTCCGCGAGGAGCGTCCGCATCCACACCGCGCGGGCGGGGACCTCCATGCCGAGCATGCGTTCCACGGCGAGGACGACACCCAGCTCGTTCGAGAAGGCGGAGAGCCAGTCGTGGCGGTTGGCGAGCACGATGATCTGGCGGTAGTCGCGCGCCTCGAAGAGCTTCTCCGCGCCGCGGTGCATATAGCCGATGACCGGCTCCGCATGCTGGATCCGCTCGCCGTCCAGCACGAGCCTGAGGCGCAGTACACCGTGGGTGGACGGGTGCTGGGGGCCGATGTTGAGCACCATGTCGGTGCTCTCCGCGGCACCGCCGATGCCGACCGTGGTCTCCGACGTAGGAGTCATGGGAACAGTGTCTCGTACGTACGCTTGCGGCATGGAGACGGGGAGTACGGGGATCATGGGCGCCACCGGGAACACCGAGCCCGAGCCGGTGTGGACCGGCCTGCCGCCGGGACTGCTGCGGATGCGCCGGCTGCTGCTCGTCGTCTGGCTGGTGCCGCTGACGCTCGGTACGGGGCTGCCGCTCGGTCTGCTCGCCGGGCCCGGCTGGGCGGCGTTCGCGCTGCTGCCGCTGGCGCTGTTGCTGTGGGGCTGGCCGATGCTGGGGCGCAACTGGGAGTCCTGGCGGTACGCCGAGCGCGCGGACGACCTGCTGATCAGCCGGGGTGTGCTGTGGCGTGAGGAGACGGTCGTGCCGTACGGGCGCATGCAGCTGGTCGAGGTGAACTCGGGTCCCGTCGAGCGGCACTTCGGGCTGGCGAGCGTGCAGTTGCACACGGCCGCCGCGGCGACGGACGCGCGCATTCCGGGCCTCGACCCGGCGGAGGCGGAACGGCTGCGGGACCGGCTCACGGAGCTGGGCGAGGCCAGATCGGCGGGGTTGTGACAACTTCCGACGTGGAGCGCGACGTACGCCAGGAGAAGCCCGTGACGGAGCGGCGGCTGCATCCCGTGACGCCGCTGCGCCGTGCCTGGGCGCCGATCGCCGTGATCGCCGGCTGGGCGGTGCACGACCCCGACCAGACGCAGCGGCAGCTGACCCGGCTGACGACCTCCACCCTGCTGATCGCGATCGCCATCGTCATTCCGGCCGCCGCCCTGTACGGCTTTCTGACCTGGTGGTTCACCCACTTCGCGGTGACCGACACCGAACTGCGCATCCGTACGGGCCTGTTGTTCCGGCGCTCCGCGCACATCCGGCTCGACCGGCTCCAGGCCGTCGACGTCACCCAGCCGCTGCTGGCCCGCGTCGCGGGCGTCTCCAAACTCAAACTCGACGTCATAGGAACCGACAAGAAGGACGAACTCGCCTTCCTGGGCGAGGACGAGGCCCGTGCGCTACGGGCCGAACTCCTCGCCCGCGCCGCCGGTTTCGCCCCCGAGACGGCGCACGAGGTGGGCGAGGCGCCGGTCCGGCAACTGCTGCACGTACCGGCCCGGGTCCTCGCCGTGTCCCTGGTGCTGACGGGCGCCACCTGGGGTTCGCTGGCCGGCGCGCTCGTCGTACCGCCGCTGGTGTGGTGGGCCTCGCACAGTGTGTGGACGGTCCTCGCGGTCGCGCTGCCGCTGCTCGGCGCGGCGGGCGCGAGCAGCGTGGGGCGCTTCGTCGGCGAGTACGACTGGACCGTGGGCGACTCCCCGGACGGGCTCCGTATCGACCACGGACTGCTCGACCGTACGCACGAGACGGTGCCGCCCGGGCGCGTACAGACCGTCCGCATCGTCGAACCGCTGCTGTGGCGGCGACGCGGGTGGGTCAGGGTCGAGCTGGACGTGGCGGGTTCGTCCAACTCCGTGCTCGTACCGGTCGCTCCGCGCGAGGTCGCCGAGTCGGTGATCGCGCGGGTGCTGCCGGGGGTGACGGTGCCGGGTGAGCTGTCTCGGCCGCCGCGCCGGGCGGGCTGGTGCGCGCCGCTGTGGTGGCGGGGTTACGGGCTCGCCGTCACCGACGCCGTCTTCGCGTCCCGGCACGGGCTGTTGCGCCGCAGCCTCGCGCTCGTTCCGCACGGCAAGGTGCAGAGCGTGCGCCTGGAGCAGGGGCCGTGGATGCGCTTCAAGGGGCTGTCCCACATCCACATAGACACCGGCGCCAACAAGACGGTGAGGGCCCGGCTGCGGGACGCCTCTCAGGCGGCGGAGTTGCTGTACGGGCAGGCGGACCGGTCGCGGACGGGGCGGCGGGAGGCTCGGCCGGATCGGTGGATGGCCGGAAGTTGAGCGGTTGATGGCCCGAGTCGGGCCGGTGGACGGCTGAGGGCAGTGGCGTGTTGCGTTGCCACTGCCCTCATGAGCTGTTGCCGCTGACGCTCAGGAAACCGTGCTCCTGAGGTTCAGGAAACCGCGCTCCTCAGTTCCGCCACGTCGATCTGCTCCGTCTCGTCGTGCGCGGTCAGGTCGATGACCTGCTGACCGACGCTGCGGGACTCCTCGTCCGCGGGCTTGAACTGCGCCTCGGACTCGGCCTTGTGGAGAGCGAGCGCCTCCTGGCCCACCACGTCGGCGAGATCCTCGTTCTGTACGGCCTCCAGGGCGGCCTCGGACGCCTCCTGCTGCGTACCGAAGAAGTCGAAACCGCCCTCTACGGAGGGCCGCCGTACGGGAGGAGCCGGAGCGACCGCCACGGCCTTGGGCACGGTGAAGTGCCCGGAACCGAGCGCGGGCTTGAGGGCGGGCTTCAGAGCGGCCGCAGTGGTGTCGGACCCGGCGGACGTCGGTGCGGTCGCGGCGGCCGTGCGCTCATGCCCGCCGACCGCCTCGGGCTTCCCCTGCGTCGCCTCGCCCTCCGTCCCGGCCTCGCCCGTCGCGGGCGCCTTCTTGCGAGCGCCGCCCTTCGGTGAACCGCCCGGCGTGGGCCCGCCCTTACCAGGACCGCCCGCCGGAGGCGCACCCTTGGGCGCACCGGCCTTCACGGGGGCGCCCTTGGCCGAACCACCCTTCGCAGGGCCGTCCTTCGGCGACTTGCCGGGCCCGGGCTCGTCCGTCGCCGCCGAACCGCTCTCCGTGGAGCCGCTCTTGGGGGACTCGCTCTCTACGGGCGCGTCCTGAGGCTCGTCCTGAGCCGAACCGCTCTCCGCGGAGCCGTCCACCGCGGACGAACCGCTCGCGTCCTCCGAAACGTCCTCGGCCGAACCGTCCTTGGTCGAACCGTCCTCCGCGACCTCGCCCTTCGTCGCCCCGTCCGTCCAGGGCGCGCCCTCGGCCACGTGAGCGGCAGCCGCCTGGGCCAGCCGGTCCAACGCCGCGTTGGCCTTCGCGTAGAGCACCGCGGCCGCGGCACGGGCGGCCGGAGCCGGCTCTTCGGTCACCTCGGCCACCGGGTCCGCCGAAGCCGCCGCGGGCAGGGCGGCACGAGCCGGAGTCGTCGCCTCTATGGCGAGGCGACGTCGGCTCTCCAGGACGCTGGCCCGCTCCGTCTCCGCCGTGGCGTACCGCCGCAGCAGGGCGGCGTGTTCGTTGCGCAGGCCCTGAAGCTCCGCCCGCTTCTCGCGGAGCCGGTGCTCCAGCTTGGTACGCAGCTCGCGCGACTCGTCGAGGTCGGTCTCGAGCTCGGCGACGCGCTCCTCGTGGCGCCACTCGTCGCTCGCACGCGCGCGCGTGAGGTCCGCGACGCGCTTGCCCGCGGACACGTCCCAGTGGCGCATGACGACCGCGCCCACGACAGCCGTCGCCGCGGCGCCCGCGGCCAGCCCGCGGAGCACCCACGCGTCCGAGAACAACCAGGGCCCGGCGGCACAGACGAGCGAGACGCCTGCGATCGCCGAGGGGGGCAGCAGCCGGTGCAGAGGTGGGGAATGACGGTGACGTCCACGTGGCATGGCCAGAAACTTACCGCGCGTAGGCGAATCTTGGAGCCCCGCCCCGTAAAAACCCAGCCACTCCCGAGGATTGACACCACCTCACCACTCGGCGGTCACGCCAAACAGTCACTCCAGTGACAACAGCACCGCGCAGAGGGCCGCGTATGCACCCGCTGCACCCGCACTCTTGAGACGCGCTTTTGACACGCTTTTCCAGAACCGGATGAACCAGGTCCCTCCCGGCACCGTCCTAGAGGGCGCAATGTCGCTGGATGCCGTAAATGGCACTGGTTTCGAGGTCTCTCGCAGAAGTACGGGATGCGATGTCTGTCACGGTTGAAGGGGAAACGTCGGCCAAGGCTCCGGACCACCGGAGGGGCCGACTGCGGCGCGTACTGAGCGGTCCACGCCCCGAGGCCGTCCCCACCCTGGTGGCCAGGGCCTGCACCCTCGTGGGGTTCCTGGACATCGCGGCGGGCGTCTTCCCGAGCTTCAGGCACAGCCGTGTGCACACGCTCGCCGAGGTGCTGCCCGGCGCGCTGGGCCCGTTCGCCGCCGCCCTGGCGCTCAGCGCGGGCGTCCTGCTGCTGCTCCTGGCCCACGGCCTGCGCCGCCGCAAGCGCCGGGCCTGGCGGGCCGCCGTGTTCCTCCTGCCGGCCGGTGCCCTCGCGCAGCTGACCTACCGGCACTCCCTCATCGGCGTCCTCGTCTCCCTGGCGCTGCTGGCTCCCCTGCTGCGGCATCGCGGCGAGTTCACGGCGCTGCCCGACCCCCGCAGCCGCTGGCGCGCGCTCACCAACTTCGTTCTCATGGGCGCCGGTTCACTCCTCCTCGGCCTGGTCGTCGTCAGCGCCCACCCGGACCGGATGCTCGGCTACCCGAGCCTGGCGGACCGCATCACCCATGTCGTGTACGGCCTGTTCGGCTTCGAGGGCCCGGTCGGCTACCAGGGCGACACGTCCTGGACGGTGGCCTTCTCACTCGGCGCGCTCGGCCTGTTGACCGCCCTCACCACCATCTACCTGGCGCTGCGCCCCGAACACCCCGCCGCACGCCTCACCGAGGACGACGAGGCACGACTGCGGGCACTCCTGGAGAAGCACGGCGGCCGTGACTCGCTCGGCCACTTCGCGCTGCGCCGCGACAAGGCGGTCGTCTTCTCGCCCAGCGGCAAGGCGGCGGTGACGTACCGCGTCGTCTCCGGGGTGATGCTCGCCAGCGGCGACCCGATCGGCGACGTCGAGGCCTGGCCCGGCGCGATCGAGCGCTTCATGGACGTGGCGAAAACCCACTCCTGGACGCCCGCCGTCATGGGCTGCTCCGAGACGGGCGGCGAGGTCTGGACACGGGAAACCGGCCTCGACGCCCTCGAACTGGGCGACGAGGCGGTGGTGGACGTCGCGGATTTCTCCCTGGCCGGGCGCCCGATGCGAAACGTGCGCCAGATGGTGAAACGCATCGAGCGGGCCGGTTACGAGACCCGGGTACGGCGCGTCCGTGACCTGGGCGAGGGCGAACTGGACCGGATACGCCGCGCCGCTCAGGACTGGCGCGGCACGGACACCGAGCGCGGCTTCTCCATGGCACTGGGCCGCGTCGGCGACCCGGCCGACGGGGACTGTCTGCTCGCCACGGCACACAAGGTTGACCCCGAGCCGGGGCCGTACGGCGATCTGAAGGCCGTACTCCACTTCGTCCCGTGGGGCACCGACGGCGTCTCCCTCGACCTGATGCGCCGCGACCGCGCGGCCGATCCCGGCATGAACGAACTCCTCATCGTGGCCGCGCTCCAGGCGGCGCCGCGCCTGGGGGTGCGGCGGGTCTCGCTCAACTTCGCGATGTTCCGCGCGGCCCTGGCCCGCGGCGAGAAGATCGGCGCGGGCCCGGTCCTGCGCGCCTGGCGCGGACTGCTGGTGTTCCTCTCCCGCTGGTTCCAGATCGAGTCGCTGTACAGGTTCAACGCGAAGTTCCGCCCCCGCTGGGAGCCCCGCTTCGTCGTCTACGGCTCCTCCCGCGACCTGCCGCGCCTCGGCCTTGCGGCCCTGCGGGCGGAGGGTTTCGTGGACCTCCCCCTACCGCGGGCCCTGCGTCGCAGGACGCCCCCGCCGGCGCCGTGCACACACCGGCTGCCGGAAACCCGCCTGCCGGAACACGGCGTAAGAGCGGTCTAGAGCAGGCCTGAGCGATGTCCCACTCCCCCCAAGCCCCGGGACCTCGCTCAGGCCACCACCCCCATGGACGAACCCAGCCCTCAACGCGGAGGCCTACGCTGGGCATATGAGCAAGAACAGCGGGCGAGGCCAAGTGTCCGGGCTCCCGGCATGGGACCGGTGCGCCGTCATGGGAGTCGTGAACGTCACCCCCGACTCCTTCTCGGACGGCGGCCGGTGGTTCGACACGACGGCAGCCGTCAAGCACGGCCTCGACCTGGTCGCGGAGGGCGCCGACCTCGTCGACGTGGGCGGCGAGTCCACCCGCCCCGGCGCCACCCGCGTCGACGAGGCCGAGGAACTCAAACGCGTCATCCCGGTCGTCCGCGGCCTCGCCTCCGAAGGCGTCACCATCTCCGTCGACACCATGCGCTCCTCCGTCGCCGAGCGCGCACTCGCCGCCGGCGCCGCACTTGTCAACGACGTCAGCGGCGGCCTCGCCGACCCCGCGATGATCCCGGTCGTCGCGGACGTCGGCGCGCCCTTCGTGGTCATGCACTGGCGTGGCTTCCTGGAGGGCGGAAACATCCAGGGGAGGTACGAGGATGTCGTCTCCGAAGTCGTCGACGAGCTCCACGCGCGCGTGGAGGCCGTTCTCGATGGAGGCATCGCCGCGGACCGCATCGTCGTCGACCCGGGCCTCGGCTTCTCCAAGCAGGCCGAGCACGACCTGACTCTCCTCGCCCACCTCGACCGCCTCCTGGACATCGGCCACCCCGTACTGGTCGCCGCGTCCCGCAAGCGGTTCCTCGGCCGCGTACTGGCGGGCCCGGAAAGCGCCCCGCCGCCCGCCAGGGAACGCGACGCCGCCACCGCCGCCGTCTCCGCGCTCGCCGCCCACCAGGGCGCGTGGGCGGTCCGCGTCCACGAGGTGCGGGCCACCGCCGACGCGGTCCGGGTCGCCCAGGCCGTGGAAGGCGCCCGGGCGGCAGAGGGAGCCCAGTGAGCACTCCCCGCACCGACGTCGAAGAGGTCGCCCGCGTCAACACCGCCTTCTACGAAGCGATGGAACGCGGCGACTTCGAAGAGCTGTCGACGCTCTGGCTGGCCCCCCTGGACATCGACGGAGCCGAACACACCACGGACACGGACCCCGAGGACCCCGACGAAACCGCCGACCAGGGCGCCGAGGTCTCCTGCGTCCACCCCGGCTGGCCCGTACTGACCGGCCGCGGCGAGGTGCTCCGCTCGTACGCGCTGATCATGGCGAACACCGAGTACATCCAGTTCTTCCTGACGGATGTGCACGTGTCCGTCATCTCCGACACCGCCCTGGTGACCTGCACCGAGAACATCCTCAGCGGCGGTCCGTCCCCGGAGGACAGCGACGAACTGGGACCGCTCGTGGGCCAGCTCGTCGTCGCCACGAATGTGTTCCGCCGCACATCCGACGGCTGGAAGCTCTGGTCGCACCACGCCTCTCCCGTACTGGCCGAATCCGGCGAGGAAGAGACCGACGACTCCCCTTCCTGAGTGGGTAGGGGACACGTAGTGGTTGGGATCGCGGGCCCCTGGGTATGCGCGGCTACCAGCCCGTGAGCCGTCGTGTCCCCACAGAAGAACAGTCGATGAACCCTCCTGGCATACGCCCGACGCCGAGTCCCCGTGACCGGGCGTTGTCAGTGTTCGCAGGTAGATTCGACTGTGGCTGGTGGGCCGACCGCACATGGCGGTGACCGCCGTTACCGACGACTGCAGGAGTGATTCGCGTGGATCGTGTCGCGCTGCGCGGCCTCAAGGCCCGCGGGCACCACGGTGTCTTCCCCAAGGAACGCGTGGAGGGCCAGACCTTCATCGTGGACCTCTCGCTGGGTCTGGACACCCGGCCGGCCGCGGCCGACGACGATCTGGCGAAGACCGTGCACTACGGCATCGTGGCCCAGGAGGTCGTGGCCGTCGTCGAGGGCGAGCCCGTCGATCTCATCGAGACGCTCGCCGAGCGCATCGCCCGCACGTGCCTGAAACACGACGCGGTTCAGGAGGTCGAAGTCTGCGTCCACAAGCCGGACGCGCCGATCACCGTCCCCTTCGACGACGTGACCGTCACCATAACCCGGAGCCGAGTATGACTGCCTCGTTGACCGAGGGTCAGAGCGACCCGACCGTACAGCCGGTGCCCGCCTCCGTCGTGGAACGCGTGGACGCCGCCGACACCACCCTGCACAACCCGGAACGTGCCGTGCTCTCCCTCGGCTCGAACCTCGGCAACCGCCTGGAGACCCTCCAGGGCGCCGTCGACGCCCTGGAGGACACGCCCGGCGTACGCGTCAAGGCGGTCTCTCCGGTGTACGAGACGGAGCCCTGGGGCGTGGAGCCGGACAGCCAGCCGGCGTACTTCAACGCGGTCGTCGTCCTGCGCACGACGCTCCCCCCGTCCTCCCTGCTGGAGCGGGCGCACGCGGTCGAGGAGGCCTTCCATCGCGTACGGGACGAGCACTGGGGGCCCCGCACGATCGACGTGGACATCGTCGCGTACGCCGACCTGGTCTCCGACGACCCGGAGCTGACCCTCCCCCACCCGCGCGCGCACGAGCGGGCCTTCGTCCTCGCTCCCTGGCACGACGTGGAGCCGGACGCCCAGCTCCCGGGTGTCGGCCCGGTGGCCGGACTCCTGGCCGCCGTCCCCCGCGAAGGTGTCGCGCCCCGCGCCGACCTGGAACTACAGCTGCCCGACTAGTCGTTAAGGTCTACCGGACCATCTCCGGTTGCGACGAAGGGGCATCGTGAAAGAGCTGCGCATCAGGACACTGGCCGGCGTGTTCGTGGTCGCCGGCGTGCTGTCCTGGGCGGGCGCCCGCCTGTGGAACGCGGTGGGCACGCTGCCCCGGGTCCCCCTCGCCGCCCCCATCGTCCTGGCCCTGATCGCCGTGGTCCTCCTGGCCACGGCGCTCTCCCTCCGAGCCCGCCTCAAGGCCCAGCGCGAGCGCCGCCCCGGCGCCACGGGGGTCGACCCGCTGCTGGCGGCCCGAGCGGTGGTCTTCGGCCAGGCCAGCGCCCTGGTGGCCGCCCTCGTCGCCGGCATGTACGGCGGCACGGGCGCCTTCCTCCTGGAGTCCCTGGACGTTCCGGCCCGCCGCGACCAGGCCATCTACGCCGGCTTCTCGGTCCTGGCAGGCATCGCCGTCATAGCGGCGGCCTTCTTCCTGGAGCGGGTGTGCAAACTCCCGGAGGACGACGAAACGAACGGCAACGCAGCACCGGCGGCGTAAGCGTCCGTAGGGGCGTGGGGCTGTATCAATGTGCGGCTCCGCCGCGCGGGCGCGCCCAACCACGACGGCCCGCAGGGTCAAACGCGCCCCAGCCACCTCAGGGGCGCGGGGCTGAGACATCTGCGGCTCCGCCGCGGGGCGCGACAAGCCACAACGAACCCGCAGCCCCGTACGAACAACAACCAGGCAGACGCGACGGAGCTCTCAGCTGAGGCTCACCGAGCCAGGATGAGGCTCATCGCCTCGGCACGCGTCGTCGCATCCCGCAACTGCCCGCGCACAGCGGACGTCGTCGTCTTGGCGCCCGGCTTGCGTATACCGCGCACCGACATGCACATGTGCTCGGCCTCGATCACGACGATCGCCCCCCGCGCCTCAAGAATCCGCATCAGCGAGTCGGCGATCTGCGTGGTGAGTCGTTCCTGCACCTGCGGTCGCCGCGCGAACACCTCGACGAGCCGCGCCAGCTTCGACAGTCCGGTGATCTTCCCGGTCTCGGCCGGGATGTACCCCACGTGCGCCACACCGTGAAACGGCAGCAGATGATGCTCACACAGGCTCACGATCTCGATGTCCTTCACCAGGACCATCTCGTCGTGCCCCAGGTCGAACGTCGTCGTCAGCACATCCTCGGGCTCCTGCCACAACCCGGCCAGCAGCTCCCGATACGCCCGAGCCACCCGCCCCGGCGTCTCCCGCAGCCCCTCCCGGTCCGGATCCTCGCCGACCGCGATCAGCAGCTCTCGTACGGCGTTCTCGGCGCGCTTCTCGTCGAACTCGCCGATCACACCCTCGACGTCCAGCCTCACGGGGTCGATCATCTGGTGCCTCGTTCCTGTGCCTTCGACGCGTACGGATCACGCGCTTCATGTCCGCGCATACGAATATGCCGCGCCCCCCAGGCTAGACCAGGGGGGCGCGGCATCCGTTCCGGGCCGATCGAGGCAGCCGGGGCCGGGTGGTTCAGCTCTCGGGACGCTCCTCCGGAGTCGGCTCGGCCACCGGAAGCGCCGCCTCGGCGGCAGGATTCGACTTCGCAGTGATCGCCGGCGCCGCGCCGTTCGTCCCGCTCGTCAGCGACAGCTCCTTGGGGGAGAGCACCGGCGGGCGGGTGGACGGAGTGCGCCTGGCGGAGCCGGTCCACGCGGGGCGGGCCGGACGCTTGACGATCGGGGCGAAGATCTCGGCGATCTGCTCCTTGTTCAGCGTCTCCTTCTCGAGCAGCGCGAGGACCAGGTTGTCCAGGACGTCGCGGTTCTCGACCAGGATCTCCCAGGCCTCGTTGTGCGCGGTCTCGATGAGCTTCTTGACCTCTTCGTCGACGAGCGCGGCGACCTCTTCCGAGTAGTCGCGCGGGTGACCCATCTCACGGCCGAGGAACGGCTCGGTGTTGTCACCACCGAACTTGATCGCACCGAGGCGCTCGGTCATGCCGTACTGCGTGACCATCGCGCGGGCCGTTGCGGTGGCCTTCTCGATGTCGTTCGCAGCACCCGTGGTCGGGTCGTGGAAGACGAGCTCCTCGGCCGCGCGCCCGCCCAGCATGTATGCCAGCTGGTCGAGCATCTCGTTGCGGGTCGTGGAGTACTTGTCCTCGTCCGGCAGGACCATCGTGTAGCCGAGAGCACGGCCTCTGGAGAGAATCGTGATCTTGTGGACCGGATCGGAGTTCGGTGAGGCCGCCGCGACCAGGGCGTGACCGCCCTCGTGGTACGCGGTGATCTTCTTCTCCTTGTCCGACATGATCCGGGTCCGCTTCTGCGGGCCCGCGACCACACGGTCGATCGCCTCGTCCAGCATGTGGTTGTCGATCAGCTTCTGGTTGCCACGCGCGGTGAGCAGCGCCGCTTCGTTCAGCACGTTCGACAGGTCGGCGCCGGTGAAGCCCGGCGTACGACGCGCCACTGCGGACAGGTCGACGTCCGGCGCGACCGGCTTGCCCTTCTGGTGGACCTTGAGGATCTCCAGACGGCCCTGCATGTCGGGGCGGTCGACCGCGATCTGGCGGTCGAAACGGCCGGGGCGCAGGAGGGCCGGGTCGAGGATGTCGGGCCGGTTCGTGGCGGCGATGAGAATCACGCCGCCCTTCACATCGAAGCCGTCCATCTCGACGAGCAGCTGGTTCAGCGTCTGCTCGCGCTCGTCGTGACCGCCGCCCATACCGGCACCGCGGTGCCGGCCGACGGCGTCGATCTCGTCGACGAAGACGATCGCCGGAGCGTTCGCCTTGGCCTGCTCGAACAGGTCACGGACCCGGGAGGCACCGACACCGACGAACATCTCGACGAAGTCGGAACCGGAGATCGAGTAGAAGGGGACACCCGCCTCGCCCGCGACAGCACGCGCGAGCAGCGTCTTGCCCGTACCGGGCGGGCCGTACAGCAGTACGCCCTTGGGGATCTTCGCCCCGACGGCCTGGAACTTCGCCGGCTCCTGGAGGAACTCCTTGATCTCGTGGAGCTCCTCGACGGCCTCGTCCGAGCCCGCGACGTCCGAGAACGTCGTCTTCGGGGTGTCCTTGGTGATGAGCTTGGCCTTGGACTTCCCGAAGTTCATGACTCGGGAGCCGCCGCCCTGCATCTGGTTCATCAGGAACAGGAAGATGACCACGATGAGGACGAAGGGGAGCAGGCTGATCAGAAGCCCGACGAACGGGTTCTGCTTCGACGGCGACACCGTGTAGCCGTCGGGGATCTGCTTGTCCTCGTACTTGGTCTGCAGTGTGTTGGCGAGGTTCACACCCTGGTCGCCGATGTAACTCGCCTGGATCTTCGAGCTGCCCTCGACCTTTTCGCCGTCCTTGAGCTCGACCTTGATGATCTGCTCGTCGCCGGTGGTCAGCTTGGCCGACTCGATCTTGTTGTCATTGATCGCCTGGACGACCTGGCCGGTGTCCACTGTCTTGTGGCCGCCGGACGAGCCGACGACCTGCATCAACACGACCACGGCAAGGACGGCCAGCACGATCCACATGACCGGCCCACGGAAGTATCGCTTCACGTCCATCCATACGGAGCGGTGCCGCCCCGTCCCTCCTGCCATAGTGAGTTTGATAAGACTGTTCTTCGGACGGTACCCCAGCATTGTCACCCGAAGCCGCACGGTCCGGCTGACAAACCCGTCTACGCATGCTCCAACGGCGCGGAACCCGCAAGGGTTCCCGGGCCGTCCTCCACTGCTGCGTGGGCTTCGCCACTGTCTACGAGAGTGCCTCAGCCACCGTAGACATGAGGAGCGAGCGTACCGACGAACGGCAGGTTCCGGTACTTCTCGGCGTAGTCGAGGCCGTAGCCCACGACAAACTCGTTCGGGATGTCGAAGCCGACCCACTCCACGTCGATCGCGACCTTGGCGGCCTCCGGCTTGCGCAGCAGCGTGCACACCTTGAGCGACGCGGGCTCGCGCGAGCCGAGGTTGGAGATCAGCCAGGACAGCGTCAGACCGGAGTCGATGATGTCCTCGACGATGAGGACGTGCTTGCCCTTGATGTCGGTGTCGAGGTCCTTGAGGATCCGCACGACGCCGGAGGACTGCGTACCCGCGCCGTACGAGGACACGGCCATCCAGTCCATGGTGACGGGGGTGGTGAGGGCGCGCGCCAGGTCCGCCATGACCATCACGGCGCCCTTGAGGACTCCGACGATCAGCAGGTCCTTGCCCGCGTACTCCGCGTCGATCTTCGCGGCCAGTTCGACCAGCTTGGCGTCGATCTCTTCCTTGGTGATGAGCACCGACTTGAGGTCGGTGCCCATGTCTTTCGCGTCCACCCGCATCACTTTCGGTCGTCCCGCATGTATGGCGGCCACTCGGGCCGCCCACGACCCGCACAAGGGGCCGGCGGAAGACCCGGATTCAGCCTTGCCGAATCACCAGTCTGCCACCCTGCCGCTGGACGGCGACTTTGCCCGGCAGGTTGATGGCCCCCTGGCCGCGCCAACCGGTGATCAGCCGGTCGATCTCTTCGATGTGCCGGGCGAACAGTGAACCGGCGGGCGCCCCGGCCTCGATGGCGGCGCGGCGCAGGATACGGCGGCGCACGGCGGGCGGCAGGGCGTACAGCTTGGCGCACTCCAGGAGGCCGGCGGCGTCCCGCACGGAGGCCTCGGCCTGGCGGGCCCAGGCGTCGAGGGCGTCGGCGTCGTCGCGGGACAGCTGTGCCGTACGGGCGAGGGCCTCGACGACGCCCTTGCCGAGGGCCTTCTCCAGGGCGGGCAGCCCCTCTTGGCGCAGGCGTGATCTCGTATAGGCCGGGTCGGAGTTGTGGGGGTCCTCCCAGACGGGGAGCGACTGGACCATGCAGGCCTTGCGGGCGGTCTGCCGGTCGAGGTGCAGGAAGGGGCGGCGGTAGCGGCGGGTGGCTCCCGGCCCTCCGGAGACCGCGGCCATGCCGGACAGCGAGCGGATGCCGGAGCCGCGGGCGAGGCCGAGCAGTACGGTCTCGGCCTGGTCGTCGCGGGTGTGGCCGAGCAGGACCGCCGTGGCGCCGTGGCGCTCGGCGGCGGCGTCCAGGGCGGCGTACCGCGCGTCGCGGGCGGCGGCCTCGGGGCCGCCGTCGCGTCCGACGCTGACGGCGATGGACTCGGCCGGGCCCAGGCCGAGTTCGGTGAGTCGTACGACGACTTCCTGGGCGCGCAGGTCGGAGCCGGGTTGCAGACCGTGGTCGACGGTGATGCCACCGGCGCGGATGCCGAGTTTGGGGGCTTCGAAGGCGAGCGCGGAGGCGAGCGCCATCGAGTCGGCGCCGCCGGAGCACGCCACGAGCACGAGCGGCGGGGGCGACTGCTCGTGCGCGATATCGGCGTGCGTGGGATCGGGGTGCGCGGTGTCGGGATGGGCAGGCGTGTGATCGGTGAGGATGTCGTGGAGGACGCGGCGGACCGCCAGGCGTATCGCCGCGACCGCTGGATGGGGACCCATGTCCGGTTCCCTTCATGAAATTGTCGGGGGTGAGCCCGAGCTTCGGTCACGCAGAGTGCCTAGATGGTGACAGAAACGGGCCGTTCCCCGAGCATTGCACGCCTACCCATGCCCCACGGTCCCTCGGACGGGTGATAGCGGGGGCGCTCACCTGTCCTCGGCCGGATTCAGTTCACGACTCTGCCTTACGGTGCACCCGCGCAACCCAGTCCGCCGGTTTGGAGATCTCCGACTTGGTGGGGAGCGTGTTCGGCGAGGTCCACACGCGGTTGAACCCCTCCATGCCGACCTGGTCCACGACCGCTCGTACGAAACGCTCCCCGTCCCGGTACTGGCGCAGCTTGGCGTCCAGGCCGAGCAGCTTGCGCAGCGCCAGGTCGAGGCGGGAGGCCCCGCGCTGGCGGCGCTGCTGGAACTTCTCGCGGATCTCGGCGACGGACGGGACCACGGCGGGGCCCACGCCGTCCATCACGAAGTCCGCGTGGCCCTCCAGGAGGGACATCACGGCGGTCAGCCGGCCGAGGATCTCGCGCTGGGCGGGCGTCTGGACGATCTCGACGATGGACCGTCCCCCGTCGTCGCCCTCCTCGCCCTCGGGACGGCTGCCGGCGAGCGTCTGCGCGGCCTCCCGGATGCGCTCGAGGACCGTCATGGGGTCGACCTCGGTCTCCTCCAGGAAAGACTGGATTTCGCCCTCGAGGTGGTCGCGCAGCCAGGGCACGGCCGTGAACTGCGTCCGGTGCGTCTCCTCGTGCAGGCAGACCCAGAGCCTGAAGTCGTGGGGCTGTACGTCCAGTTCGCGCTCCACGTGCACGATGTTCGGGGCGACCAGGAGCAGCCTGCCGCCGCCGTTCTCGCCCGCCGGGAGTTCGCGGGTCGCCGGGGCGAAGGTCTCGTACTGGCCCAGCACCCTGGAGGCCAGGAACGACAGCAGCATGCCCAGCTCGACGCCGGTGACCTTGCCGCCGACGGCGCCGAGGACGGCTCCGCCGGGGGTGCTGCCGCGACGTTCCTGCATCTTGTCGAGGAGCGGTTTGAGGATCTCCCGGAACCCGGCGACGTTCGCCCGGATCCAACCCGGGCGGTCGACGACGAGGATGGGGGTGTCACGCAGGTCCTCGCTGCCCATCTGCGTGTACTCGCGTACGTGTTGCTCCGACGCCTTCGCATGTCGGCGCAGCTCCGCGACGACGGCCCTGGCCTCGTCGCGACTCACCTCTGGGCCCGGCCTTACGAGCCGGGTCGCGGTCGCCACCGCGAGATTCCAGTCGACCATCTCGGCACCACCGATGCTCGTCATGCCCTCAACCGTACGTGAGCGCTGCCGCTGGGTGCAGGGTGTGGGGTTCGTGGGGGTTCTTGGTCGTAGCTCGGCTGCGGGTCCGTTGTGGCTGGGCGCGCCCACGCGGCGGAGCCGCATATGTCACAGCCCCGCGCCCCTGGAAGGAGGGCCGCAGGCCCTCCTTCCAGGGGCGCAGCCACGTCAGCGCCACAGCCGCCTCCCTCAGCCGCCGCAGCCGCAGCTCGCCAGCGCCGACGCCGCGCCGTCCAGCGTCTTCTGCGTTGCTGCCGGATCCGTCGGGCGGTTCGAAGACGTCAGGAAAGCGAAGGCCAGTAGGCGGCCCTCGGAGTCCACCACTGTGCCCGCCAAGGTGTGTACGCCCGTCAGCGTGCCGGTCTTCGCTCGTACGACTCCCGTGCCGGACTGGTCCGTATAGCGGTTGCGGAGGGTGCCGGTGAAGCCTGCTACTGGGAGGCCGGTCAGGGCGGGGCGGAGTTCGGGGTGGTCGGGGGCGCCTGCCTTGGCCAGGAGGGCGGTGAGCAGGTCCGCGGTGAGCCGGTCGGCTCGGTCCAGGCCGCTGCCGTCCGCGAACTGGGCGCCTTCCACGGGCAGTCCGAGCTTCTTCAACTGCGTACGGATCGCCGTGGAGCCGCCTTCGAAGCTGGCCTGTTCGCCGGAGGCGAGTGCGGTCTGGCGGGCCAGGGCCTCGGCGATGTCGTTGTCGCTGTTGGTCAGCATCCGCTCGACCAGGGCGGACAGGGGCGGGGACTCGACCTTCGCGAGAGGCTCCGCGCGGCCCGTCGCCTTGGAGGGGCCGGGGGACTTGGTCTTGATGCCACGGTCGTTCAGGAGGGCCGCGAACTGCCGGGCCGCGTCCGCCGCCGGGTCCGTACTGCGGTCCGCGGTGCCGGAGGACGAGTCGTCGAGGCGGCCCTCGTCGGTCATCAGGGCGGTGACCGGCGCGATGTTGGGGTTGTCGGGACCGATGGGGTGCAGCGCAGGGCCGTCGTACAGCGTGGTGTCGTACGAGAGCGTCACCGCGTCCAGCTTGCGGGCCTTGAGGGCCCGGGTGGTCTCGTCGGCGAGCGTACGCAGGCTCGCGTTGCCCTTCGCTTCCTCGCGGGCGGTCAGCGTGGGGTCGCCGCCGCCGACGAGGACGAGTTTCTTGGTGCCGGGATCGAGGACCGTACGGGTCGCGATGCGGTGGTCGGCGCCCGCCGCGGAGAGCGCCGCGACGGCGGTGGCGATCTTCGTGGTGGAGGCGGGCGTCAGCGCCTCGTCCGCGGCCCTGCCGTACAGCCGCTTGCCGGTGGCCACGTCGACGACCGCGGCCGTACGTTCCGAACCCAGCGAGGGGTCGTCGAGCAGTGGGCCGAGGACATCGGCGAGGGCCTTCTCGGTGGGCGAGGAAACGGAGCCGGTCGTGCGCCCGAGGCCCGCGAGTACGGAGGGGGCGCTGGGTGCGGGACGCGGCGCCTTCTCGGACGTACCGGATCCAGGGCCGGATTCAGGGCCGTGATCTGCGCCACCTACCCCCTCCCGCGATGCCGCCCAGTCCCGCTCGGCCGTACGCTGACCGCTGGAGTCCCAAGGGCCGGCCGCGGTCACCACGGTGGCCGCCAGTGCGAGGCCGAGGAGAGCGGCGCCCGCCGTGAACTGCACGGTGGTCAGCCGTGCGATCCGCGGCCGCACAGCCCCCAAGGACCGTACGAGCCACGGCCTGACGGCTTCCACGGCCCGTACGAGCCCCGGCCTCACGGCTCGCGCGATCCGCTCCACATGCGGTCGCGCGGCCCGCCAAGCCTTCAGCTCCGGCACGGACACCAACCCCTTTCGCGATCACACACCTGCGTGAGGGACACTTAACCACCAGACGTATGTGTTGATCATGGAGGAGCCACCGGTGGAGTTCGACGTCACGATCGAGATTCCGAAGGGTTCGCGGAACAAGTACGAGGTGGACCACGAGACCGGTCGGATCCGCCTGGACCGTCGGCTCTTCACCTCGACCAGCTACCCGGCCGACTACGGCTTCGTCGAGAACACCCTCGGCGAGGACGGCGACCCGCTGGACGCCCTCGTCATCCTGGACGAGCCGACCTTCCCTGGCTGCCTCATCCAGTGCCGCACGATCGGCATGTTCCGTATGACGGACGAGGCCGGCGGTGACGACAAGCTGCTGTGCGTCCCGGCGCACGACCCGCGCGTGGAGCACCTGCGGGACATCCACCATGTGTCGGAGTTCGACCGTCTGGAGATCCAGCACTTCTTCGAGGTCTACAAGGACCTGGAGCCGGGCAAGTCCGTCGAGGGCGCCAACTGGGTGGGCCGCACGGACGCCGAGGCCGAGATCGAGCGCTCCTACAAGCGCTTCAAGGAGACCGGCGGCCACTGAGGCCAAGTGATCGACCGGCGGGCCGCGTAACCCGATGGGTGACGCGGCCCGTTCGTGTGTTCTTGCGCTGAGGCGTTCTTGCGCAGAGGCGTACATCCGAGATACGGCGTACGGGGGAGCACGTACGGGAACGGACGTAGGAGAAGTGGGGCGGGAGCTGGTGGCTGAGCCGGACGCGGAGGACCGTAAGCCGCAGTCGGACGAGGCGAGGAGCGCGTTCGCGCCGCCGAGCGGGGTGGCAGCGGCGTTCGAGGACGAGTCGCATACGACGTCGGAGTTCGCGATCCCTGAAGGGCTCGCGCCGCCCGAGCCGCCGTCCGCCGAGCGGGAGGGCTCGGCGTTCAACGCCCCGCGTACGTACCGGGCCCCCGCCTTCACCCCGCCGACCGGCATCCCCGTGGTCAGGCTGACCAAGGAGGTGCCCTGGCAGGACCGGATGCGCACGATGCTGCGTATGCCGGTGTCCGACCGGCCCGTCGCCGAGCCCGCCCAGCGCACGGAGGAGGACGACGGCCCGGCCGTCCCGCGGGTGCTCGACCTGACGCTGCGTATCGGCGAACTGCTGCTCGCGGGCGGCGAGGGCGCCGAGGACGTGGAGGCGGCGATGCTCGCCGTCTGCCGTTCGTACGGCCTGGACCGCTGCGAGCCGAACGTCACCTTCACCTTGCTGTCCATGTCGTACCAGCCGTCCCTGGTGGACGACCCGATCACGGCCTCGCGGACGGTACGCCGCCGGGCCACCGACTACACGCGGCTCGCGGCCGTGTACCGGCTCGTCGACGACATCAGTGACGACGAGACCGAGGTCTCCCTTGAGGAGGCCTACCGGCGGCTCGCGGAGATACGACGCAACCGGCACCCCTATCCCGGCTGGGTACTGACCGGTGCCGCCGGGCTGCTCGCGGGCGCGGCCTCCGTGCTCGTCGGCGGTGACGCCATCGTGTTCGTCGCCGCCGCGCTCGGCGCGATGCTCGGCGACCGGCTCGCGTGGCTGTGCGCGGGGCGCGGGCTGCCCGAGTTCTACCAGTTCACGGTGGCCGCCATGCCTCCGGCCGCGATCGGCATCGCGCTCACGCTGGCGAACGTCGACGTGGCGTCGTCCGCGGTGGTCACCGGTGGGCTCTTCGCGTTGCTGCCCGGGCGGGCGCTGGTCGCGGGCGTCCAGGACGGGCTGACGGGCTTCTACATCACCGCCGCCGCGCGCCTGCTGGAGGTCATGTACTTCTACGTGGGCATCGTCACCGGGGTTCTGCTGGCGCTGTACTTCGGGGTGAAGCTGGGCGCGGAGCTGGATCCGGATATCGCCGTGAGCAGCTCCCAGCAGCCCGTGGTGGCGATCGTCGCCTCGATGCTGCTGGCGCTGGCCTTCGCCGTACTGCTCCAGCAGGAACGATCCACCGTCCTGATGGTGACCCTCAACGGTGGGGTGGCCTGGTCGGTGTACGGCGCGATGCACTACCCGGGCGGGCTCTCGCCGGTCGCCTCCACGGCTGTCGCGGCGGGCGTGGTGGGCCTGTTCGGACAGCTGCTGTCCCGCTTCCGGTTCGCTTCCGCCATGCCGTACACGACGGCGGCGATCGGGCCGCTGCTGCCCGGTTCGGCGACGTACTTCGGGCTGCTGTCCATCGCCCAGAACGACGTCGACGCCGGCCTTGTCAACCTGTCCAAGGCCGCCGCTCTCGCGATGGCCATCGCGATCGGTGTGAACCTCGGCTCGGAGATCTCCCGGCTGTTCATGCGGCTGCCGGGGGTTTCGACGGAGGGGCGGCGCGCGGCCAAGCGGACACGTGGTTTCTGAGGGCGCCTTATAGCTCGGGGCTACTGGTTCGCTGGCGGCTGCGGGTTGTTTGTGGCTGGTCGCGCCCACGCGGCGGAGCCGCAAATCGATACAGTCCCGCTCAGCCTTGCGGGTAGTCCTGGCCCTGGCCGTACGGGTAGCCGCCCTGGCCGCCCTGCGGGTACTGCTGACCCTGGGGGTACTGCTGCCCCTGCGGGTACTGCGCGGCGTAAGGCGGCTGGCCCTGCTGCTGTCCGTAACCCTGGTCCGAGCCGTACGGGGGCTGCTGTTGCGGCTGCTGCTGCGGGTAGCCCTGGCCGCCCTGGCCGCCTTGGGGGCCGTATCCCTGGCCTTGGCCCTGGTGGCCGTATGCGCCCTGGTCCTGGCCCTGGTGGCCGTACGTCTGGTCCTGGTTGGCCGGTGGCACGGCGCGCAGCTGGGTCGTCGCGTCGTCCATGGCGGGCGGTGCCTCCGGGGCGACCTGGGGCGGGTTCTTCTTCGACTTACCGCGGGCCTTCAGGATCTCGATGATGATCGGCAGCACGGAGAGGAAGACGATCAGGATGAGGATCGCCTCGATGTTCTTCTTCACGAAGTCGATCTGGCCCAGCCAATGGCCGAGCAGCGTGACGCCCGCGCCCCAGAGGATGCCGCCGAGGATGTTGAACGTGAGGAACGAGCGGTACCGCATGCCGCTGACGCCCGCGATGATCGGCGTGAACGTCCGCACGATGGGCACGAAGCGGGCCAGCACAAGAGACTTGGGCCCGTACTTCTCGAAGAAGTCGTGGGCCTTGACCACGTTCTCCTGTTTGAAGAGGCGGGAGTCCGGGCGCTTGAACAGCGCGGGCCCCACTTTCTTGCCGAACATGTAGCCCGCCTGGTCGCCGAGGATCGCGGCGATACAGATCAGGATGACGGCCGCCCACAGCGGGAAGTCCAGCGTGCCCTCGGCGATCAGCAGCCCCGCCGTGAACAGCAGCGAGTCACCCGGCAGGAAGAAGCCGATGAGCAGGCCGGACTCGGCGAAGACGATGACCAGCAGTCCCCAGATGCCGAATGTGTCGAGCAGGTAGTCCGGATCCAACCAGCTTGGTCCAAGGGCAAGCGTCATGGTTCCGGGCTCCTGAGGGTGAAGTGAGGCGCAGACGATCGTCTTTTCTGCTTCGGACGACCAAAGCTATCAACGCCGAGTGACGCCTCCAGGTTCCATGGCCTCCTTGTGCGCCCCCTGTACACCGATGAGAGCCACCCTGTGAGTAACTCATCACCTCCAGCCGCTATGCAACCTTTACCCGGTTATGACACCCCTGTGATCCATCATGGAAGCCCGACCTGACCGACCGGAGGCACCATGCCGCTCCACACCGGCCCCGAGAAGCCCGACGAGCGCCCCCGGGCCGCCAACCCCTTCTACGGCGAGGCCAATCCGGTCGGCGGCATGACCGAGGCCCCACCCCAGCACCGGCTGCCGGACGGGCCGCTGCCACCGGCCACGGCCTATCAGCTCGTCCACGACGAGCTGATGCTGGACGGGAACTCTCGCCTCAACCTCGCCACCTTCGTCACCACCTGGATGGAACCGCAGGCCGACGTGCTGATGGCGGAGTGCCGGGACAAGAACATGATCGACAAGGACGAGTATCCGCGAACGGCAGAGCTGGAGCGGCGGTGTGTGGCGATGCTCGCCGACCTGTGGAACGCGCCGGATCCGTCCGCCGCCGTGGGCTGCTCGACGACCGGATCGAGCGAGGCATGCATGCTCGCTGGCATGGCGCTCAAGCGCCGCTGGGCCAAGCGGAATGCCGACCGGTACCCCGGAGCTCGCCCGAACCTCGTCATGGGCGTCAACGTCCAGGTCTGCTGGGAGAAGTTCTGCACCTTCTGGGAGGTCGAGGCGCGCCAAGTGCCCATGGAGGGCGACCGGTTCCACCTCGACCCGCAGGCGGCTGCCGAGCTGTGCGACGAGAACACCATCGGTGTCGTCGGCATCCTGGGGTCCACCTTCGACGGGTCGTACGAGCCGATCGCCGAACTCTGCACCGCCCTGGACGAGTTGCAGGAGCGAACAGGGCTCGACGTTCCCGTCCATGTCGACGGGGCGTCCGGAGCGATGGTCGCTCCCTTCCTCGACGAGGACCTGCTCTGGGACTTCCGGCTGCCGCGCGTGGCCTCCATCAACACCTCGGGGCACAAGTACGGGCTCGTGTACCCCGGTGTCGGCTGGGCCCTGTGGCGGTCCGCCGCCGAGCTGCCCGAAGAACTGGTCTTCAGGGTGAACTACCTCGGCGGCGACATGCCCACCTTCGCACTCAACTTCTCCCGGCCGGGCGCCCAGGTCGTCGCGCAGTACTACACGTTCCTGCGGCTGGGCCGCGAGGGCTTCCGGGCGGTCCAGCAGGCGACGCGGGACGTGGCCATGGGGCTCGCCGACCACGTCGAGGGGCTGGGAGACTTCCGACTCCTCACTCGTGGCGATCAGTTGCCGGTCTTCTCCTTCACGACAGCAACCGACGTGACGGCGTACGACGTCTTCGACGTGTCCCGGAGAATGCGCGAGCGAGGCTGGCTCGTCCCCGCGTACACCTTCCCGGCGAACCGCCAGGACCTCTCCGCGCTGCGCGTGGTGTGCCGCAACGGCTTCTCGTCGGACCTCGCCGAACTGTTCGTCGAGGACCTGGGGCGCCTGCTGCCCGAGCTGCGCCGCCAGCCGAATCCGCTGACGCACGACACGGAGGCGGCGACCGGGTTCCATCACTGAGCCGCGGCTACTTGCTCAGCGCCCCGAACCTCCGCACCGCCAGCGGGAAGAACACCGCCAGCAGGGCGAGCGGCCAGATGATAGCCGCCCAGACGTGGCCGGGCTCGCCGCCGGGGCTGCCGAGCAGGTCCCGTACCGCTGTGGCCGTGTGTGACATCGGGTTCCACTCGACCACCGTGCCCAGCCAGTCCGGCATGGACTTCGGGACCGCGAACGCGTTGGACAGGAAGCCGACCGGCCAGACCAGGATCTGCACGGCCTGCACCAGCTCCGGCTTTCCGGCCACCATCGCCAGCTGGATGCCGATCCACAGCATCGCGAACCGGAACAGCAGCAGCAGCCCCACGGCCCCCAGGAAGGACCCGAACGTGCCGTGCGCCCGCCAGCCGAGCGCATACGCGACGCCGATCAGCACGGCCAGACCCACCGCAGACTGGAGCATGTCGGCGGCCGAACGACCCACCAGGACCGCCCCATTGGTCATCGGCATCGACCGGAAGCGGTCGATCACTCCCTTGTTGAGGTCCTGGGTGACGGCGATCATCGTGGCCTCCAGACCGAAGGCCATGGTCAGCGCCAGCATCCCGGGCACCAGGAAGTCGATGTAGTCGCCCTCGACGCCCCGTCCGCCGCCGACCAGATAGCCGAACATCACCAGCAGCATCACGGGGAACACGAGCCCGACGACCATCTGCACCGGCTGCCGCGCCCAGTGGGCGAGTTCGCGCCGGGTCATGGTCCAGCAGTCGGTGAGGACGTACGCCCACCCACCGTCACGGCTCGTCTCGTACGTCGCCACGCGGCTCTCTTCGTACGTCGTACTCACACGGCCTCCTTCACAGCGTGATCGCGGTGATCGTCCCCTGTGGATCCTGTGGAGTCGTCTCCCGTGAGGTGCAGGAACACCTCGTCCAGCGTCGGCCGCCGCAGGGCGATGTCCTCCGCCTCTATCCCGGCCTCCTCCAGGGCGCGTACGGCCCCGGCGAGCGCCGCCATGCGGTCGGTGACCGGGGCGCTGAGGAGGCGGCGGTCGGCGTCCACGGAGATGTCGTCCTTGTCGAACGGCAACAGGGCTACGGCGGCGCCCAGTTGGCCGCCGTCCCGCAGGACCACGTCGATCCGGTCGCCGCCCGTCTTCGTCTTCAGTTCGTCCGCCGTGCCGTCCGCGATGACCCGGCCCCGGTCGACGACCGAGATGTGGTCGGCGAGCTGGTCGGCCTCTTCCAGGTACTGCGTGGTGAGCAGCACGGTCGTGCCGCCGCCGACCAGGGAGCGCACCGCGCCCCACACCTCCGCGCGGCCACGCGGGTCGAGCCCTGTGGTCGGTTCGTCGAGGAAGAGCACCTCCGGCTCCGTGATGAGGGAGGCGGCGAGGTCCAGTCGGCGCCGCATGCCGCCGCTGTACTGCTTCACCGCCTTGCGGCCCGTGTCCGCGAGACCGAAGCGCTCCAGGAGCTCGTCGGCCCGCACGCGCGCGTGGCGGGCGCCCAGGTGGTAGAGGCGCCCGAACATCTCCAGGTTCTGCCGTCCGCCGAGTTCCTCGTCGAGCGCGGCGTGCTGGCCGAGCAGGCCGATGCGTCGCCGCACCCGGCCGGCCTCCCGTACGACGTCGTACCCGGCGACCTCCGCGCGCCCCTCGTCCGGCCGCAGCAGCGTGGTCAGCACGCGTACCGCGGTGGTCTTGCCGGCTCCGTTCGGCCCGAGCAGACCGTGCACGGTGCCGCTCCGCACCGCCAGATCCAGCCCGTCCAGGGCCGCCTTGTCCCCGTATCGCTTCCGTACGCCCTCGACGACGATCGCGTCGGTCATCCGGCTCCCTCCGGTACAGCTTAGTCAAACTTGACTAGTAGCTTGTCCGTGAAAGGTATGCCCACCGGGCCAATTAGTCAAACTTGATTAATCCCAGCCGACCGAGCGCGCTCGGCCCCACACGCCCGACTCTCCGACTCAGCGCGCGTCCCCCGCATGCCGCTCCCCCGTCGCGTACGGATTCTCCTGGCCCTCCGCGAGCACCCCCACGAACGGTTCCCCCTCGCCCGCGAAGGTGTACGCCCCGCCCCGGATCCGCTCGATCAGGCCGCGGGTCCACTCGGCGCCCGTGTCGGCCGAGTGGACCCAGAAGTTCATGATCTCGCCGATGTGGCCGAGCTGTTCGGGGCCGTCCTCGGGCGTGTAGTACTCGGTGACGGCTTTGCGCCACTCCTCTATGGCGAGCACCCGTTCCTCGAGGAGTTCGAGGACCTCCTCACGGTCCAGGTCGACCATGAAGCCGAGCGCGGCCGAGAGCGCGTCCGGCCTCTGGTCGTACGCGGTCAGGGACCCGCGAAGCAGCGTGAGGAACTCCTCGGTGCCCTTCTCCGTGATCTCGTACTCGGTGCGCGGCGGGCCGCCGGCCGTGGAGGGCGCGATCTCGTGCGCGCGCAGCAGGCCCTGCTTCGCCATCTGCTTGAGCGCGTGGTAGATCGAGCCCGGCTTGGCGTTGGACCACTCGTGCGCGCCCCAGTACTCCAGGTCGTTGCGCACCTGGTAGCCGTGGGCCCGGCCGTGCTGACGGACAGCACCGAGAACGAGAAGACGGATCGCTGACATGGGGCCAGCGTAGAACCGCGCGGGTCAGCCCCAGCTCGTGCCCTGCTCCAGAGCGACGAGCTCGAAGGCCGTCTTCCCGTCCAGGGACTCGCGGATGATGTCGGCGTGACCGGCGTGCCGGGCCGTCTCGCGGATCAGGTGCAGGCACAGCCAGCGCATGGAGAGCCATTCATCCTTCGGATTCCAGGACGTCTTCGGCAGCAAGAAGGTGTCGTCGAGGCTGGGCACCGACCGGATGAACGCCTCCGTCTCGGCCGCGACCTTCTCCCAGTACGCGAGCTGCGACTCGAGCGTCTCGTCACCCGCGAGCTGGAAACACTCGTGCCAGTTCGACTCGTCCCGGTGCACCGCGGGGGCCTCCTGCCTGGCCCGCGCGATCCACCCCTGCTCGACCTCGGCAACATGCTTGACCAGCCCCGCGAGCGACAACTCACTGACACTGGGCCGCGAAGCCGCCTGCTCCTCCGTCAGCCCGAGCACCGCCCGGCGAATACCCCCACGCTGCTCCTCCAGAAAGGAGAGCAGCGCCCCACGCTCATCGCCCTGCGCCTCTGCGGAAACGTGAGCAACCATGACCGGCCGCCTTTCGTCGGTACGTCCTCTTGCCTGACACCGACGAAGCTATGGGCCATGTAGGTCAGATTCTGTCCGCGAGAGGCCGCCAGGGCCTCAGAACGGAAAGAAGCTCCGCCCATGCTGCACAGAGATCCACTTCTGCGTCGTGAACGCCTCGACCGTCGCCTCGCCGTTCAGGCGGCCGATGCCGGAGGACTTCTCGCCGCCGAAGGCGACCAGCGGCTCGTCGTGGACCGTGCCGTCGTTCACGTGGAACATGCCTGTGTCGATCTGCTTGGCGAAGGAGACGCCTCGCTCGATGTTGGCGGTGTGCACGGCGCCGCTCAGGCCGTACGGGGTGTCGTTGACGAGGCGTACGGCCTCCTCCTCGCCGTCGAACGGGATGAGGAGCGCGACCGGGCCGAAGACCTCCTGCTGGAGGATCGCCGCGTCGGCGGGCAGACCCGTCAGGACGCTCGGCTCGACGAGGTTGTCGGTGGTGGAGCCGTGCACGAGCGCGGTGGCGCCCTCGGCGATCGCCTGGTCGACGGCGCCCGAAATGGCGTCCGCCTGCGAGGAGTTGATGACCGGGCCGATGACCGTCTGCGGGTCGCGCGGGTCGCCCGCCTTCAGGGTCTTCACCTTGGCGACGAACTTCTCGGTGAACTCCGCCTCGATCGAGCGGTCCACCAGCACACGGTTGGCGGCCATGCAGACCTGGCCCTGGTGCACGTACCGGCTGAAGACGGCCGCGTCGACCGCGTAGTCGATGTCGGCGTCGTCGAGGACCACCAGCGCGCTGTTGCCGCCGAGTTCGAGGACGGCGCGCTTGAACTGCGAGGCGCAGACCGTGGCGACGTGGCGGCCCACCTTGTCGGAGCCTGTGAAGGAGATGACCTTGGGGATCGGGTGCTCGATGAACGCGTCGCCGATCTCCGCGATGTCGGTGATCACGACGTTCAGCAGGCCGGCCGGCAGCCCCGCGTCCTCGAAGATCTTCGCGACCAGGGAGCCACCGCAGATCGGGGTGTTCTGGTGCGGCTTGAGGACCACGGCGTTGCCCAGCGCCAGGGCGGGCGCCACGGACTTCAGCGACAGCAGGAAGGGGAAGTTGAAGGGGCTGATCACACCGACGACGCCGACCGGAACGCGGTAGACGCGGTTCTCCTTGCCGTCGACCGGCGACGGAATGATCCGGCCCTCGGGACGCAGCGCCACATGGATCGCCTCGCGCAGGAACTCCTTGGCGAGGTGGAGTTCGAAGCCCGCCTTCAGATGCGTACCGCCGAGCTCGGCGATGATCGTCTCGGCGATCTCCTGCTCGCGGTCCTCGATGATCCGCAGGGCCTTCTCGAACACCCCGCGCCGCGCGTACGCGTTGGTCGCCGCCCACTCCTTCTGGACCCGGGCGGCGGCCTTGTAGGCCTGATCCACCTCGTCGACCGTGGCTATGGTGATCGACGCCAGCTTCTCACCGTCGTACGGGTTGAAGTCGATGATGTCCCAGGACCCCGTCCCCGGACGCCACTCTCCGTCGATGTACTGCTGAGCCAGGTCCGTGAAGTAGGACGACATGTGACCCTCATATCCCTTACTGCCGGGGCGGATCCCGCCCATGGCAGACACCCGCAGAAACCCGATCCGTGTCAAGGTCTGATCACGCGTCATCGTACTTGTGTTTCAAAGGACTTGAAGGGACTTGGAGGACCCTCTGGGGAGAAGCTGGAGAACCTGTGAAGGCTTTTCAGGACAGTTGCAGCAGGCCCCGCAGCACGTCCCGGCTCTCGTTCGGTCCCGGACTGTCGTCCTGGAGCTGCTGCATCGCCTTCCCGTACTGCGTGACGTCCTCATGCTTGTCCAGATACAGCGCGCTGGTGAGCTGCTCCAGATAGACCACGTCGGACAGATCGGACTCGGGGAAGGTGAGCACCGTGAAGGCGCCGCTCTCGCCGGCGTGCCCGCC
Source organism: Streptomyces yerevanensis (assembly GCF_000716805.1). NCBI lineage: Bacteria > Bacillati > Actinomycetota > Actinomycetes > Kitasatosporales > Streptomycetaceae > Streptomyces > Streptomyces yerevanensis. Next base: position 38,496 of record NZ_JNWJ01000018.1, read on the forward strand.
GAAGCTGAACGGCATGACCTGAAGCCGTACGTTCGGCCGCTCGGACACCTCGATCAGATGCTGGAGCTGACCCCGCATCACTTCCCGGTCGCCGTACGGACGTCGCAGCGCCGCTTCGTCGAGTACGACATGGAAGTCCGGGGCGTTCTCGGACACCAGGTACTTCTGGCGCTCCATGCGCAGCGCCACGCGCTTGTCGATGTCGGCCACGCTCGCGTTCTTCATGCCGCGCTCGACGACCGCGTGCGCGTACGCCTCGGTCTGCAACAGGCCGTGCACGAACTGCACTTCGTACGACCGGATCAGGGACGCGGCGCCCTCCAGGCCGACGTAGGTCGGGAACCAGGTGGGCAGCACGTCCGAGTAGCTGTGCCACCAGCCCGCGACGTTGGCCTCCTTGGCGAGGGAGAGCAGTGAGTTGCGCTCCGTCTCGTCGGTGATGCCGTACAGCGTCAGCAGATCCTCGACGTCACGCGTTTTGAAGCTCACCCTCCCCAATTCCATGCGGCTGATCTTCGACTCGGAGGCCCGGATCGAGTATCCGGCCGCCTCTCGCGTGATCCCCCGCGACTCCCGCAGTCGCCTGAGTTGCGAGCCGAGCAGCATGCGTCGTACCACCGATCCCGACTCTTGCGCGCTCACGTTCGTCAGCCTCCCCAACTGTCTTCAGGGGCCGCAGTCTGCCACTAAAACACTCCACGGTGTACTCGTTCGGTTACACAAACGGCAAGACCTCCTGGGCAGTTGCACAGGAAGTTGCAAGGAGAAGACCAGCCAGAGAGTGGGCGGAGGGAGGTCAGGGGTAAGAAAACTGCAAGAAGTTGGCGGAAAAAATGAGCAAGAAGTGGTACGTCAAGGTCCAATTCAGGCACGTGCACGTGCATCTGCCCTTGCATCTGCCGAAAGCATTCGGAACCATGGTCTCGCGCCACCGCTGCATCGCAACGACCGCGAATCCCGGGAGTGCCTCGCATGGGGACGAATGGATCGACCATGCTCGAGCCGTTACGGCAGGGGCTTCCGCCACTGGATCCCGCGGCCGTGTCCAACGCCGCTTCCTGTGCTCTGCCCGCCCGCTACGAAGCGGTGCGCGACGCACGGAAGTTCACGCGCGGAACTCTGGACGAGTGGGACATAGGCGACCGCTTCGACGACGTGTGCCTGGTGGTCTCGGAGCTCGTCACCAACGCGCTGCGGCATGCGCTGCCCGCGGACACCCCACGCGGACCCGAGTTCGGTCCGCCCGTGCGGCTGCACTTGATGCACTGGACCGGGAGACTCGTGTGCGCCGTGCGCGATCCCAGTCACGACAGTCCGGAGGCGCGCGACTCGGACGACTTCTCGGCGGAGTCCGGGCGCGGCCTGTTCCTGGTGGACTCGTTCGCCGACAGCTGGGGGTGGCACCCGCTCGCGGGCACGCTCAACGGCAAGGTCGTGTGGGCGCTGTTCCGGCTCCACTCGGTCGGCTGAGGAACCGCGGCGCTTTTTCGCGCCGCGGTTCTACGCGCGTTACGGTGCGCGAGGGGGTGATCGCCCTCAGTTGCCCACCAGGTGGTCGAACTCGCCGTCCTTGATGCCCAGGAGCATGGCCTCGATCTCGGCGCGCGTGTAGACGAGCGCGGGCCCGTCCGGGAAGCGCGAGTTGCGCACCGCCACCTCGCCTCCGGGCAGCCGGGCGAACTCCACGCAGGAGCCTTGGGAATTGCTGTGCCTGCTCTTCTGCCAGGCCGCCCCATTCAGCTCCGTGGCAGCCATGCCGTTGTACACGTCGTGGTCCACAGGTCGCTCCCCGGTGGCGCAGTTGGCGTTTGGTGCCAGTGATGCGGTGGTCAACTGACCCGGATCATAGCCCTCTTCATGTGCGGATGCATGGGCAGATGCACGTGCACGCGCGGTGGTCCTGCGGTTACAGCACCCACTCGCGCCTCACACGTTGACAGCTGTCTCAGCGCCTGCCCCGGAGATCGCATCGCATGCGGCCTCCGGCCCCGTGCCGGTCGAACCCCTCGTACGTAGGAACAGACGTATCCCGCACGGTTTGTGTTCCATTGAACGGCCGCCGAACTGACTGCCCGTCAACGACAGCGGCCCTCCGCCGGCGGCATGAACACCGCTGGTGGAGGGCCGATGGGGTGGCGCGTGGCTACCGTGACGCGTACGGCAACAGTGCCATCTCCCGTGCGTTCTTGATCGCGCGGGCCAGCCGCCGCTGCTGCTGGGAAGAAACCCGAGTGACGCGGCGGCTGCGGATCTTGCCCCGGTCCGAGATGAACTTCCGCAGCAGGTCGGTGTCCTTGTAGTCGATGTACGTGATCCCGGCCACGTCCAAGGGGTTGGGGCGGGACTTCTGGGGCTTGCGTTCGGGCTTGCGGGGCATAGGTCAGACCTCCAGGAGGGTGTCGAAGGCGGGCGGGAGCTGTTTCCAGGCGGTGCGGCCCGCCGCGTACTCCGCGTCGGTCAACAGGCAGGATTCGAGGAGCCGTTCAAGACCGTCGCGGTCCAGCCCCGGAGACGTGAAGACCAGGTGCTGGCAGCAGTCGCCGTGCTCCGGGTCCCAGTCGAGGGCCGCCGCGGCGCGGCGTACCGGCGGCACCATCTCCCAGGCCGCGTCCGGCAGGGAGGCCAGCCAGGGGCCCGCGTTCTCGACGCACAGGGCGCCTCCGGCCGCGTCCCAGTGCAGCAGCGTGTCGGGCCGGTCGGCGAGCCAGAACCGGCCGCGGCTACGGGCCGCGGCGCAGGTCACGTCCTCCAGCGCCGCGTACAGCCGCTCCGGGTGGAAGGGACGCCGACGGTGCCATACGAGGGTGGAGACGCCGCACTCGTCCGCCTCGGCCGGCAGCAGTGCACAGGCCGGGTGCTGGGCGGCAGCGGCGGCTTCCACGTCGAAGCCGGCCAGTGCGGCACCCGCCAAGTCACCGTGGCCGAGCGGGACTTGGCGGGCGGTCGGATGGAGTTGCGCCAGCAGCGCCCGGTCCTCGTCGTCGGCCTCGTCGGACTCGGCGACGGCGAGCACGGGCGCGTACTCCAGCTGACGCGCGAACGTGTCGGCGATGGTGCGCTGGTCGGTGGCGGCAGCGGCGAGGCCCGCCTCCGCGAGGTCGTCGCCGTTGCCGAGATACGGCAGCACCAGGGCGGGGTCGACCGCCGTGATCACGCCGGTCAGCCGGAGCCCGGCGCCCGCGACGACCTCGGCCATCGCCTTGGGCTCGACCGACTCCCACAGCTCGACGACCGCGAGCCGCGTCGTCCCGTCCTCCGCGAGCCGCTCCAGCTCGGGCACCAGGTCCTCGCGCAGCGCACAGCACGCGCAGTCGTTGACGAGCGGCGCCTCACCGGTCGACACCGTCCCGCCGCTGTCGCGGATCGTGCGAACGACCGTGCCCTGCACGGCCGTTGCCAGGTCATGGTGCAGCGCGACGGCCCCCGGCACGTCCGCGAGCAGCCGGTCGACGGCTGCCTTTCGGGCGTCGACGTGCAGTCCGCCGACGATGGCGACGGACAGCATCAGCCGGCCTCGCGCTTGCCGTACCGCTTCTCGAAGCGCTCCACACGGCCCGCCGTGTCCAGCACGCGGGCCGTCCCCGTGTAGAAGGGGTGGCTCACGTTCGAGATCTCGACGTCGACGACCGGGTAGGTGTTGCCGTCCTCCCACTCGATCGTCTTCTCGCTCGTCATGGTCGAGCGGGTCAGGAAGGCGTAGTCGGCGGCACGGTCGCGGAAGACGACAGGGCCGTACGCCGGGTGAATCCCCTCACGCATCGGGATCAGCGCTCCTCTCGGAAGTCGACGTGGCGGCCCACGACGGGGTCGTACTTGCGCAGGGTCAGCCGGTCGGGGTCGTTACGCCGGTTCTTGCGCGTGACGTACGTGAAGCCGGTCCCGGCCGTGGACCGGAGCTTGATGACCGGACGGAGTTCGTTGCGTGCCATGTGGCTAGTATATGAAAACGGGTCCCGTTTCCAATAACGCGGGTCAGCGAGAAACCAGAGAGGTACGTCACCATGTCCGCCCACTGCATGCTGACCGGAGCCCAACCACGCTTCGGCAACACCATTTCCCACTCCCACCGGCGTACGTCCCGCCGCTTCGACCCCAACATCCAGAGCAAGCGCTACTGGCTGCCGAGCGAGGGCAGGCACGTACGGCTGAAGCTCAGCACGAAGGGGATCAAGACCGTCGACACGATCGGCGTCGAGGCGGCCGTGGCCAGGATTCGTGCCCGTGGGGTGAAGGTCTGATGGCAAAGAAGAGCAAGATCGCGAAGAACGAGAAGCGCCAGGAGATCGTCGCGCGGTACGCGGCCCGCCGGGCCGAGCTGAAGGAGATCATCCGCCGGCCGTCCTCCTCGGAGGCCGAAAAGCTCGCCGCCCGGGAGGAACTGCGCAGGCAGCCGCGCGACGCCAGCGCCACGCGCGTACGCAACCGGGACAGTGTGGACGGACGGCCGCGCGGGTACCTGCGCACCTTCGGGCTCTCGCGGGTGAATCTGCGCAAGCAGGCGCACGCGGGTTTTCTGCCCGGTGTGCGCAAATCGTCCTGGTAGACGGTCCTGCTGTACGCACTGGTAGCTTGCGGTCGACCAGCTTCTTCTGGCCCGACCCTTGGGGGCTTCAGTGACTTCGGTGACCTTCTCGCGCAGGCAGGCGCGGTTCGCGTCCGTGGCGGCGGGGCTGGCTGCCGCGCTCGTCCTGACCGGGTGCAGTGGCAGCGACGACGGGGGTGGGGACGAGGCCTCGTCGCCCCAGCCTCAGCCGAGCGCTGCGGCGAGTTCGGCTGACGCCGGCGGTGGCTCCGGTGGGGATGCGGCCGAGGCCGACGGGGTGGAAGGCAGCTGGGTCGCCACGAAGAACGGCAAGCTTGTCGCGTTGATGTTCGACGGTGCGAAGGTCGCGCTGTTCTCGACGGCTGGGTCCTGGTGCAGCGGGACCGCCGGGGAGACGTCGGGCACCCAGAAGATTGCCCTGAAGTGCAACGACGGCAGCAAGGACCGGGCCGAGGGCGTGATCGACTCCGTCAACTCCTCGACCATGAAGGTCACATGGGAGGGGTCCGGCGAGGAGACGTACACGCGGTCGGAGGACGGGAAGTGGCCTGAGGGATTGCCGACGGCCGGCTTGGGCTCCTGAGTCCGAGCCTTCTTCTTCCGGGCCTGCCTTCTTCCGGGCCTGCCTTCTTCCGGACCTGCTTCCGATGTCGCTGACGGTCCGTGGAATCCGATCCTTCGGGTTCCACGGGCCGTTCGGCTTTCCGGGTTCGGCTTTCCGGGGTTCTGTTTTCCGGGTGCGGTCAGGGGAGTTGCCGGTGCGGTTCGACCTGGGCCCGGTCCGCCGCCTCGGCGCCCTGGGTCCAGCCCGCCGCGTCGTTGACTCCACGCACGCGGGTCGTGGTCGTCTCCGGGAACATGCGGTCCGTTCGGTCGCTGACCGCGGCCTCGCGGGTGGCGAGGACCGGAAGGAGGTCCTCGGTCACCTGGGTTTCGGTGGCGGACGTCAGGCGGGTGGCGATGCGGTGGGCGTACGCCGCCAGGAACGACTGCCGGAAGGTCTTCGTACGGCGGCGACCGGACGCGCGGGCGGCTGCCTCCGCCTTCGTCATCGCGGCGGTGGCCTGCACGAGCAGTGAGGTGTGGAGGAGTTCGACCGCCTCCAGATCCGGCTCGAAGCCGACCATCGTGGAGAAGCCGAGAGATTCGTTCCATACGGCGCGGCAGCGGTTCGCGGCGGCGACCGCGTCGAGGAGGGTGGCCTTGGCCGTCTCGTACGGCGGGTCGATCCCTATCCGGCACGCGCCGGGCGCGTCGGCGGCGGGCGTACGCGCCGCGAGCAGGGCCTCGTCGATGCTGTGCCGCGCCATCAGCTCCTGCGCCTTGCCGGTGAGCGCCTCGGCCTCCTCCGGGAAACCGGTCGCTTCCGCCTTGGCGAGCAGGGCGCGGATACGGGGGAGCATGCGGGACTCGGGCGTTTTGTGGGTCGCCTTGTGGGGTGACTTTGCGATCGGGTCGTCGAGCGGTTCGAGGGGTGGCAGGCGGAGGAGTAGCCGGTAGAGCTCCAGTACGGCGGTCGCGTACGAGAAGCGGTCCGTTCGTACCGTGCCGGGGTCCAGGTCTTCGAGTTGGGCCGCCCATCGACGTCCGCGTGGCTGCTTGTGGCGGGCCTCCGCACCGAGGATCAGGCCCGACACCAGGCGTACGTGCGTCTCGTCCAGCTCGCGTCGCACGATCCGTACGACATCGGCGGGCTGCCAGCCGCGCCGCCAGGCTGTGGCGATGAACTCCTCGCCGCGCAGGGCGAGTTCGGCGTCTGCCGAGGGGTCGGCGGCGAGCAGGGACGCGGCCGTGTCGAGGGCCGTGTCGGTGTCGGCGTAGAGGGCGGTTTTGAAGGTGCGGTCCACGGTGCCGGGTGTACTCGTACTCACGTGTTCGATCGTGTCACGGCTCTTCGGGGAGGCTCACCGAGGACAAGGTGGAGGAGCTGGTCGAGGCACGTATGGCACGCAAGGCGCTCTTCGACCGCGACCCGACCGCGATGATCGAGTTGCTCCTCGACGAGTCGGTGCTGAAGCGGCCGTTCGGCCCCTGGGATGTGCATCGCGAGCAGTTGCACTCGCTCGCAGAGGACGCCGAGCGGGACAATGTCAGCATCCAAGTGATGCCTCTGGAGCGCGGCTTGCGGGGCAGTCATGCGGGTGCCCGTGGCGACATGATCCAGGTGGAGACCAAGGAGCACCACCACGTGGTCTACATGGAGATCGAGGACGAGAGCATCCTGGTCAGCGATCTCGCCAAGGTCGCCCAACTCTCGCACCGCTATGCGAAGATCCGCTCACAGGCTCTGAGCCCGGACGACTCCCTGAGCCTCATCCAGCGGTTGGCAGGAGAAGAGCGTCAATGAACAGCACACCGCAGTGGTTCAAGTCGAGCTACAGCAATGACAGCGGCGGCGCTTGCCTCGAAGTCGCGTATGCCTGGCGCAAGTCGACGTACAGCGACGGCGGCGGCGGCAACTGCGTCGAGATGGCCACCTGCCCCCACGCCACCACCATCCACATCCGCGACTCCAAGAACGCCGACGGCCCCACCCTCACCGTCTCCGGCGAAGCCTGGACCGCCCTCCTCACCACCCTCCCCGCGAAAATGTGACACCTGCACCCCGATCTGTCACATTTCCGCGCACACCCCTCCCCTCCGGGGGACCCGCAGCCAGTCCAGGCGCGGGCCCGCCACCGCCACGGCACGCTGCCCACATGAGCATCCACGCGCCGCCGGGAATGGGCACCGTCTACCGAGCCGTGCTCGCCACGCTGGCCGAGCACGGCCCGCGCCGTCCGCCCATCGCGGAGATCGCGCGGCGGGCCGCCACCAACCGTCAGTACCTGTACCGGAACTGGCCGGACTTCCAGGTCCTGACCCGGGACGCATGTGAGGCGGAGCTGGACCGCCTGCTGTACGTGGCGAGCGACACGGGCGGCACACTGCCGCCGCCCTGCCGAGTACCGGCGCAGATCGTGCGCGCGGCCCGGCTGCTGCGCGAGCATCCCGTGACGCGCGCGACCGCCCGTACGAGTCCCGATCTGCTCCTCGTCGCCCTGACGAGACCGGCCACCGCACTGCACGCACGAGCCCTGTACTGGGTACAGGCCCGCCTCTACGAGTGGCGCCCCGGCACGGACCACTCGACCATGGCCCGCACCCTGTTCACCGTGACGGCACCGTTCGCCCTCGTACCGCCCCCATCGGACGACCCTTCCGACCGGGAACTCCTCAACACCCGCCTGAGTACAGCCCTGCACGCTTGTCTGGGCCTCGCCCCGGCCTGCTCGGACTGTTCCCACAAGGCCGAGCGGAGCCCGTACACGCCCGGATACGCTGAGTAGTGAATGGCCTGCTTCGCACGAAAGGCGCATCATGACGGTGATGCTGGAACGACCGACGATAAGCGGCACTGAACCCCCCAGCTTCGAGGGCATGCTGGACGCCCTCGACGAGCTGCACGTGCCCGACGGCTACAAGGCCGAGATCATCAAGGGGAACATCGTCTTGTCGCCGTGGTCGAAGGGGTACTACCTCGACGTGATGGATCTGATCTGCGATCAGCTGCGTCCTCACCTGCCCGACGGGCATCGGATCAGCTCGTCGCCTGCGCTGTTCGTGTTCCCCGGGATCGAGCGCGCGTACGGCCCTGACATCCATGTGGCTCACCGGAAGGCCCGCCGGACCGAGAGCAACAAACTGGACGGGGAGGCCCTCTCCTTGGTCGCCGAACTGACCTCGCCCTCCACCCGAGACGACGACCTGACCGACAAGGTCGAGACCTACGGGAAGGCAGGCGTCCCCGTCTACCTGATCCTCGACATGCAGGAGGAGCAGGCCACCGTCCTCTGGACTCCGTCCGCCAAGGGATACGAATCCCACCTCACCGTGCCGTTCGGCAAGAAGCTCCACATCCCCGAGCCGTTCGACTGCACGCTCGACACCGCCGGGTTCCAAGCCCCGCAGGAGCCCGAGGACGGCTGACAGCGAGGACAAAGCGGAGAGGGGCGCCCGGACCGGGCGCCCCTCTTTTCGGTCAGCACCAGATGAACGAGTTGATCTCGCCGCAGCCGCCGGGTGGCCGGGGCCCCGGAGGTGACGTCAACTCGAGGTTGACACTCATTCACTGTCAACCTACGGTTGACACATGACCGAGAACTCACCCGCCACCGCATCCGTACGTCTCGACGACCTCATCGAAGCCATCAAGAAGGTCCACACCGACGCGCTCGACCAGCTCCAGGACGCGGTGATCGCCGCGGACCACCTCGGCGACGTGGCCGATCACCTGATCGGGCACTTCGTGGACCAGGCCCGGCGTTCGGGCGCGTCCTGGACGGACATCGGCAAGAGCATGGGGGTCACCCGGCAGGCCGCCCAGAAGCGGTTCGTGCCGAAGGCCGAGTCGGACCTCGACCCCAGCCAGGGCTTCAGCCGCTACACGCCACGGGCCAGGAACGTGGTGGTCGTCTCCCAGGAGAAAGCCAGGACCGCGGGCAACGACCAGATCCGCACCGAGCACCTGGTCCTCGGCCTGATCGCCGAACCGGACGGCCTCGGGGCGAAGGCGATCACCGCGCAGGGCGTCACCCTGGACGCCGTGCGCGAGGCCGCGACCGCCGCCCTCCCGCCGCGCGCCGAGAGCATCCCCGCACTCATCCCCTTCGACGGCAGCGCCAAGAAGGTCCTCGAACTGACCTTCCGCGAGGCCCTGCGCCTCGGCCACAACTACATCGGCACGGAGCACATCCTGCTCGCACTGCTGGAGCACGAGGCCGGCACGGGCCTGCTCAGCGGGCTCGGCGTCGACAAGGCTGCGGTCGAGGCGAACATCGCGAAGGCGCTGGAGAAGATCCGCCAGTCCCTCCAGGAGGAATGACCGACCGCGACCTGTGCCCGGCGCTGAACACGGCCCTGAACTTGCAAGTCAGGGCCGTTGTCAGACCCTCCTGCGAGACTCGCAGTCATGACCGACCGGTGGGCTCTCGCGCCGACCGAGGACGGCGGCGCGGAGCTCGCCCCCCTCGGCCCCGACGGGGTGCCCGCCGGACCGCTCCTCAAGGAGCCGGACCTCGCGGAGTCCGTACGGTCCCGGCCGGACGTCACGCGCTGGGTGTGGCGGTCGACGGCCGAGGTCTACCCCCGGCTGCACGACGCGGGCGTCCGTGTGGAGCGGTGTTACGACATGGAGGCCGCCGAGACCCTCCTCCTCGGCCACGAAGGACGCCTCGGCGAGCCCCGCTCGGCGGCCGCTGCCCTGGCCAGGCTGCGCGGCGGCCCCGTACCGCCGGACCCACCGCAGCGTTCCGCCGAACCGGGCTCGCAGTCCTCCCTGTTCGAGCCGCGCCCCGTGCACGTACCGCTGGAACAACTCATAGAGGTGTATGAGCACCAGCAGCGAAGACACGACGCGACCGCGCACCCCGAGCGGATGCGGCTGCTGACGGCCGCCGAGTCGGCGGGCACGCTGGTGGCCGCCGAGATGAACGCGGCCGGGCTGCCGTGGAGCGCGGACGTGCACCGCGAAGTGCTGTATGAACTGCTCGGCGAGCGGTACGCGGGCGGGGGCGAGCCACGACGCCTTGCCGAGCTGACGGACGAGGTGTCGGCCGCGTTCGGGCGCCGGGTGCGGCCCGATCTGCCCGCGGACGTGGTCAAGGCCTTCGCGCAGGCCGGGATCAAGGTGAAGTCCACGCGTCGCTGGGAGATCGAGACGGTCGACCATCCGGCCGTGAAACCACTCGTCGAGTACAAGAAGCTGTACCGGATCTGGGTGGCGCACGGCTGGTCGTGGCTGCAGGACTGGGTGCGGGACGGACGGTTCCGGCCGGAGTATCTGCCGGGCGGGACGGTCACCGGGCGCTGGGTGACCAATGGCGGGGGCGCGCTGCAGATCCCCAAGGTGATCCGTCGCGCCGTGATCGCCGACCCGGGCTGGCGGCTCGTCGTGGCGGACGCCGATCAGATGGAGCCGCGCGTACTGGCCGCGATCTCGCGCGACCCGGGCCTGATGGAGGTCGCGGGCCGGGAGACCGACCTCTACCAGTCCGTCTCCGACCGCGCCTTCTCCGGCAACCGCGACCAGGCGAAGCTCGCGGTGCTCGGCGCGGTGTACGGGCAGACGTCCGGGGACGGCCTCAAGAACCTCGCCGCACTGCGCCGCCGCTTCCCCAAAGCGGTCGCGTACGTCGACGACGCGGCGCGGGCGGGCGAGGAGGGACGGCTCGTGCGTACGTGGCTGGGGCGGACGTGCCCTCCGGCGGTGGGCGCCGCGGACTCGGCCGAGGAGGCGGGGATTCCGCAGGACGAGCCGGCTGTCGAGGCCGCCGACGCCGACGAGTGGGTGCCGGGTTACGCCTCCACCAACTCCCGCGCCCGTGGCCGCTTCGCCCGTAACTTCGTCGTCCAGGGCAGCGCCGCCGACTGGACCCTGCTCGTCCTCGCCGCCCTCCGCCGCGCCTGCCGGGACATGGCCGCCGAGCTGGTCTTCTTCCAGCACGACGAGGTGATCGTGCACTGTCCGGCCGAGGAGGCGGACGCGGTGGTCACGGCGGTACGGGAGGCGGCGGACCTGGCGGGCCGGCTGACGTTCGGCGAGACGCCGGTGCGGTTTCCGTTCACGACGGCGGTGGTCGAGCGCTACGCCGACGCCAAATAGCCGAGTAAGGGCACGTACGCCGACGACGGCGGCCTCAGATGACCGGCGGTCGCCCCAGCCGTGCGAGGTGCCACACGGTTCGCCAGCGCATCGGCCGCCGTTCGCCGCCCGGCTCCCGCAGGCCCTCCACGAAGCCGCCGAACCAGGCGCGCAGGCCGCCGACGGAGCGCGTACGCAGGAGGGTCAGCGCGATCCAGACGCCCAGGTGGACGGGGATGAGCGGGAGGGGCAGCCGGCGCCTGGTCAGCCAGACGCGGTTGCGGGCGGTGACCCGGTGGTAGATGGCGTGCCGGGCGGGGGAGGTCTTGGGGTGCTGGAGGAGCAGTTCCGGTACGTACCGGATGGTCCAGCCGGCGTCGGCGGCCCGCCACGCCAGGTCGGTCTCCTCGTGCGCGAAGAAGAACTCCGCGGGCCAGTCGCCGATCTCCGCGAGCATCTTCATGGAGAGGGCGTGCGCGCCCCCGAGGAAGCCGGTCACGAGTCCGCCGCGCAGCGGGTCCTTGGCGCCGAGCCGGGGCACATGGCGCCGCTGGGTCTCGCCGTGCTCGTCGGCGATGCGGAAAGCCACGATGCCCAGGCGCGGATCGGCGGCGTACAAGTCCCGTACTTTGCTGAGGACATCCGTGTCGACGAGCAGTCCGTCGTCGTCCAGCTCGACGACGACGTCCACGTCGCCGAACTCCCGCAGCTGCCGCAGCGCGACGTTCCGGCCGCCCGGACAGCCGAGGTTCTCGTCGAGCTCGATGGTGGTGACCTCGCAGGGAAGCCCGGTGAACTCGGGAAGGGGGCAGCCGTTCCCCACGACCACGACTCTTGCCGGCGGGAGGTCCTGCTTGGCCACCGAGACCAGCAGCGCTTCGACCTCCACGGGTCGATTCCCCATGGTCACCACGGCAACGGCGATCCGCGGTTCGACCGACACGATGCCCACCTCACTCCCTCGACAACGGGGACGATGCTAGCCGTTAATGCTAAGGAGGCCCTAAGTACACCCTGAGTTGAAGCTTGTGTCGGTGAACAAGAACCTCGGGGTCCCTTTCCTCGTACGTACGCCGCCGAGGATGCGCTCACGGCGGGCGGTCTTCGTACGGTCTTCGGCGCATTCGTTCTACACGCGGGTCCGACTTGTCCGTTCAGTCCTGAGCGCGCACGCTGAGGACTGACAAGGACAGTACCGATATGTCTGACATGACTGGCGCGATCGAGCGAAGCGCCACGATTGAGCGAAGCGCGAAGTGAGCGACGATGGACACCGCCACAGCCACCATCAGCCCACAGGGCATCGTCACGGGCTGGAGCGAAGGAGCTCGCCGACTGCTGGGTTACAGCGCGCCTGAGATCGTGGGGCGCACCGCGGTCGATCTGCTCGCCACGGTGGGACTCTCCGGCGCCACCGGTTACGCCCTGGCCAGTTCGCGGGAGTGGAGCGGCACGGCGGCCCTCCGCCACCAGGACGGCCACCGCCTCGATCTCACCGTGCACTCCGCCCCCTCGCTGGACCGGAACGGCGAGACGCAGGCGTTCCTCGTGACCGCCACCACGGACGCGCCCGAGTCGGCGTACCACCACGAGGTGGTGGAGTGGGCGTTCACCCAGTCCTCGATCGCCATGTCCGCCCTCACCAAGGATTCGCACGGGTGGCACGTCGCCGCGTCGGGGCAGCACACCGACGAGTACCCGAACGAGGGGAACGAGGCATTTCTGCGGTCCGTCGACCGGGTCGCCGAGCAGGCGACACCGACGCGTTACGAGGGCTGTACGCCTGCACCGTCCGCCCTCCGTCAGCATGCCTGGGTCACCGAGATGTGGCCCGTCCGGGATCCCGCCACCGGCCGGGTGTGCGGGGTCGGCACCGCCACCTTCGACAGCAGCGAGCAGCACTGGGCGCGGCAGCGGCTGGCCCTGCTGAACGAGGCGGGCACCAGTATCGGCACCACCCTGGATGTGACCCGTACCGCCCAGGAACTCGCCGATCTGGTCGTGCCCCGGCTCGCCGACTTCATCAGCGTGGACCTGCTCGAATCCGTGACCCGCGGGGAGGAACCGGTCGCGGGACCGGTCGACGTGGACGTGGTGCTGCGGCGGATCGCGCACGCCTCCGGCTCCGAGGAGTCGCCCGAGGCGGCGGTCGGCCTCGGCGAGGCCGACACCTACCCCTCGTTCTCGCCTCCGGCGCGCTGTCTGGCCACCGGGCGGGCGGTGCTCAGCGGGGCGGACGATCCCGACTTCGTGCGGTGGATCGGGCAGAGCGAGGCCAGGAGCGCGAGCGTACGCGGGCAGGGTTTCCACTCGATCATGGCGGTTCCGCTGCGGGCCCGCGGGATCACGCTCGGGGTGGCCGTCTTCGCCCGGGGCCGGTCCTCGGAGCCCTTCGCCGAGGACGATCTGGTCCTCGCGGAGGAGCTGGCGGGACGGGCGGCCGTCGGTGTGGACAACGCGCGCCGTTACACCCGCGAGCGCACCAACGCGCTCACGCTGCAACGCAGCCTCCTGCCGCGCGAGTTCCCCGAGCAGGCGGCCGTCGAGGTCGCGTTCCGTTACCTGCCGGCCGGTTCGGGGGCCGGGGTGGGCGGCGACTGGTTCGACGTGGTGCCGCTGTCCGGTACGCGGGTCGCGCTGGTCGTCGGGGACGTGGTCGGCCATGGGCTGCACGCCTCGGCGACGATGGGGCGGCTGCGTACGGCCGTACGTACGCTCGCGGATGTCGATCTGCCGCCGGACGAGCTCCTCACCCATCTCGACGACCTGGTCACCCATCTCACCTCGGACGACGACGATCCCGTCTCCGCGGACATGCCGGGCCCCGGCGACTTCGGTGAGATCGGCGCCACCTGTCTGTACGCCGTCTACGATCCGGTCTCGCGCATGTGCACCCTCGCCAGCGCCGGCCATCCGCCGCCCGCCGTGCTGCTGCCCGACGGTACGGTCACCCTGGTCGAGCTCTCGCCCGGGCCGCTGCTGGGGGTGGGCGGGCTGCCCTTCGAGTCCACCGAGATCGAACTGCCCGAGGGTTCCCTGCTCGCCTTCTACACCGACGGACTCGTCGAGGCCCGCGACCATGACGTCGGCGCCGGTCTCGACCGGCTGTGCCAGGCCCTCGCCTCCCCCGTGCCCTCGCTCGACGTCACCTGCGACGCCATCCTCAAGGCGCTGCTGCCCGACAGCCGTGCCGACGACGTGGCCCTGCTCCTCGCGCGCACCCGCGCGCTGCACGCCGACCAGGTCGCCGCCTGGGCCCTGCCGTCCGACCCCGCGATCGTCGCCGCCGCCCGCGCCCAGACCTCCCGCCAACTGGCGACCTGGGGGCTGGAAGAGGCGGCGTTCATCACCGAGCTGGTGGTGAGCGAGCTGGTCACCAACGCCATCCGGTACGGAGCGGTCCCCATAGGCCTGCGCCTGATCCGCGACCGCGCCCTCATCTGCGAGGTCTCCGACGCCAGCAGTACGGCTCCCCATCTGCGCCGCGCCCGCATCTTCGACGAGGGCGGCCGAGGCCTGCACATGGTCGCCCAGCTCACCCAGGGCTGGGGCACCCGCCAGACCTCCACGGGCAAGACCATCTGGGCCGAACAACCCCTCCCGGCCAGCTGAAGATGAGCGGGCGAAGGGGCGAGCCGGCCCCCGGGGGTGACGAAGCCGGCTCGGGCCCCGGCAGTGGTCGTACCCACACCCTCGGACTGCTCTATCCGCCCGCCGGGCGGGACCGGCGGTACACCGGGATGCAGCTCGGCTTCATCGGCGGGGTGGCCGAGGCCGCCACGAAGTTTGGGTACGACCTGTTGCTCTCGCCCTGTGAGTCCGAGAACGAACCCTCGTTCCAGCGGATCCTGGCCGAGCGGCGGGTGGACGGGCTGATCGTGATGGAGATCCGGCGGGAGGACGACCGGGTCGAGCATCTCGCCAAGGTGGGGTTTCCGTTCGTCACCATCGGGAGGAACCGGAGGGCGGAGGAGACCGGCTGGGTCGATCTGGACTTCGCCGGGCTGGCCGACGGCTGCGTACAGCACCTCGCTGATCTGGGGCACAGCCGGATCGCCTTCGTCAATCGCTCGGAGCAGCTCTTCGACAGCGGGTACGGGTTCGCGCACCTCGCGCTGGAGGGCTACACCGAGGCCATGGTGCGGCTGGGCCTCACCCCGCACGCGTACCTCTGCGACGACGACGTCGCCGGGGGCGAGGCGGTGCTGGAGCGGATCCTGCGGGACGACCCGGCGACCACCTCACTCGTCACCATGAATGAGGCGGCCCTCGCCGGTCTGTACCGCGGTCTGACGCGTCACGGCCGTGCCGTACCCCGGGATTTCTCGGTCGTCGGCGTGGCGGCCGGGCGCTGGGCGGAGCAGGTGACGCCGCAGCTCACCGCCGCCGAGATACCCGCCGAGGAGATGAGCCGGGTCGGTGTCGAGCTGATGGTGGAACGGCTCACCTCACCCGGAGCGCCGCCCCGGCATGTCCTGCTGAAGCCGCTGATCTCCCTGCGGGCGAGTACCGGCAGGTGCAGGGCGGTGCCCGGTTCGGAGCCGAAGCAGGATTTCCCCGAGTTTCCCGACATACCGGATTTCCCGGGTTCCGATTTCTGAGCCGAGTACATGCGTTCATGAATTTCCGGGCCGGGTCCCTGCCGAGTCCATGAAGGCCGGTTCTGATCCTGGTCCACGTGCTGATGGGAGCCTCGTATGCCGTCCACCATTGACCGCCGTGACTTTGACCGCCGCGCCTTTCTGCGTGCCGCGGGTGCGTCAGCCGCCGCCCTCGGAACAGTCGGGGCCCTGGCGTCCTGCGGTTCCGGGAACTCCGGGAATTCCGGGCAGGGAAGCGGAGGCAGAACCACCCTCACCTGGTGGGACTACTTCACCCTGGAGAACTTCCAGCCCGGCATGAAAGCCCTCATCGAGGACATCGAGGCGGGCGTCCCGGGCGTACGCATCGACCGCCGCACCTTCCCCTTCGCGGACCTGGAGCGGCAGATCACCCTGGGCGCGGTCTCCGGTGACCTCCCGGACCTCGCCATCGTCGACAACGTCTCGATGAACTCCCTCGGCGGCAGCGACCTGCTGGCCGACCTCACCGAACGGGTCGAGGAGTGGGGCCAGGCGGACCAGTACTACGAGGGCCCCTGGGCCGGCTGCCAGGTCGACGGCAAGACCCTCGGCATCCCCAACACCAGCAACTGCCTCGCCCTCTACTACAACACCGGGATCCTCCGCTCGGCGAACGTGAAGCCCCCCACCACCTGGGACGAACTGGCCGCCGCGGCACAGCGGTTGACCAGCGGGAACCGGTTCGGCCTGGCGATGAGCGCGATCAGGACCGAAGAGGGCGTCTTCCAGTTCCTGCCGTTCCTGTGGCAGACCGGCGGTGACCTGGACACCTTCGCCACCGACGGGGCGACCGCGCTGGCCTTCCTCGACGACCTGGTCGCCAAGAGCTCGCTGTCCGAGCAGTGCGTGGGCTGGACCCAGCAGGACGTCAACACCCGGTTCGTCGACGGGCGCGCCGCGATGCAGATCAACGGCCCGTGGCAGATCCCCACCCTGAAGAAGGAGACGGATCTGGAGTGGAGCGTCGTCGCCCTCCCCCGCGACAAGGCCGCCGCCACCTGCCTGGGCGGCGAGAACTGGGTGGTGATGGCGAGCAGCGAGCAGCAGGACAAGGCGTGGGAGGTACTGAAGTACACCCAGCGCCGGTCGGTCCTGGTGCCGTACCTGGAGTCGTTCGGCAACCTCCCCTCTCGCAAGGACCTTGCCGACCAGGGCACTTGGGCCTCCGACCCGGCCCTGCGGCTCTTCCTGGGCCAGCTGTCCCGCGCCCGCCCGCGCACGTACGGGCCGGGCTACCCGGACATCTCCCAGGCCGTCGCCGAGGCCGAGCAGGCCGTACTCACCGGCTCCGCCGCGCCCTCGGCCGCGGCGCGGACCGCCGCCGGGAAGATCGACGAGGCGCTGGAGCGGCGGTGAGACCACTCCGGACCACCGCTCCACGCCCGTCCCGCTCGCCCTCCTCACGCCTCCGGCGGACCGGGTACCTCTTCGCCCTCCCCGGTCTGGCCTTCCTCGCCCTCTTCCTGGCGTACCCCCTGCTCTACAACGCCTGGACCTCCGTACACGACGTCGGCCTGAGCGGTCTGCTCGGCGGGGCCACGCCGTTCAACGGTCTCGCGAACTACCAAGCCACCGTCTCCGACCCGGACTTCTGGCACGCGGCCCGCCTCTCGGCGGTGTTCACCGCGGGCTCGCTGCTGTTCCAGTTCACGATCGGCTTCGCCCTGGCCCTGCTCTTCGCCCGGCCCTTCCCGCTGAACGGCCTGCTCCGGTCACTGCTGCTGGTGGCCTGGCTGCTGCCGCCGGTGGTCAGCGGCACCCTCTTCCGCTGGATGCTCGACGGCGAGTCGGGCGCGTACAACGCCCTGCTGCGAGCCGTCGGCCTGGACGCCCTGTCGCGCGACTGGCTGATCGATCCGGGCACCTCCCTGGCCGGGGTCGTCTTCGCCAACGTATGGGTCGGCGTGCCCTTCAACATGCTGCTGCTCCTGGTCGGACTGCACACCATCGACCCGGAGCTGCACGAGGCCGCCGCCATCGACGGGGCGAACGCCTGGCAGCGGCTGCGCTGGATCACCCTGCCGCTGATGCGGCCCGTCTCGGTGACGGTGCTGCTGCTCGGCCTCGTCTACACCTTCAAGGTCTTCGACCTCGTCTTCGTGATGACGGGCGGCGGCCCGGTCGACGCCACCAGCGTCCTCTCCCTCTATGCGTACGAGGTCTTCTTCAGGTTCTTCCGGTTCGGCGAGGGCGCCGCCGCCGGACTGCTGCTGCTCGTCGTACCGCTGCTCGCGGGCATCGGCTACGTACGGCGACTGCGCCGGGAGGAACGAGAGGAAGGTGCCGTATGAAACCGGCGCGCCGCCCCTGGCTGCTCACCGCGACCGCCACGCTGATCACCGCCGCCTTTCTGCTGCCGGTCTACTGGATGCTCAACACCAGCCTCACGGAGCCGGACCGGATTCTCGGCGAGTCCCCGCGCTGGATCCCCGCACCGCTCACCACCGAGAACTACTCGGCGGCACTGGACGACGACGCCCTCCTCCAGGCCCTGTTCAACAGCCTGGTGATCTCCAGCGGAGTCGTCGCCCTCACCCTGCTGCTCGGCGTCCCCCTCAGCTACGCGCTCGCCCGGGTCCGGATGCGCGGCTCCGGCACCATGGTGCTCGCGCTGCTCGTCGCCCAACTGCCGCCCAGCATCGTGCTGGCGGCCCCGCTGTTCATCCTCGAACGCCGGGCCGGCATCGACGACACGTACCTCGGTCTGATCGCCGCCGACACCACGCTCACCCTGCCGTTCGCGGTGATCGTGCTGCGTCCCGTACTGCGGGGCGTACCGCGGGAGCTGGAGGAGGCCGCGCTGGTCGACGGGTGCGGGCTCGCGGGCGTACTGCTCCGTATCGTCCTGCCGCTCATGGTGCCCGGTCTGGTGGCGGTGGCCGGGCTCTCCTTCCTGATCGGATGGGGCGAGTTCGTCTTCGGCCTCACTCTCGCCAAGGAGCCCGGCGTCCAGCCCGTCACCGTCCTCCTCAACTCCTTCGTCGGCCAGCACGGGACCGCGTGGGGAGCGCTGATGGCGACCGCCGCCGTCGTGTGCGTTCCGGTGGTGTGCGTCTTCGCGATCTTCCAGCGCTTCATCGTGGGCGGGCTCACGGCGGGGAGCATCAAGGGCTGAAGGGAGCGTCAAGGGCCGGGAGTTTGGGGAGAGTTGGCGCACCTGGACGCCGCCTCGTCCCGCAGTTACGACACCGACGACATCCGGCAGGTGTTCCTGGTGGGCGGCAGCTGCCTCATCCCCGCCGTGCAGGACGTGGTGCATCTGCACTTCGACCCCGAAGTCGTACGCCTCGACCGCCCGTTGGAGGCGGTGGCGGCGGGCGCGGCCGGTATCGCGGGCGGCAGCGAACTGTACGACCACATCCAGCACGACTACGCCATCCGGCACGTCAACCGCGATACCGGCGCCTACGAGTTCGAGGCCCTGGTGGAGGCGGGCACCGCCTATCCCACCGAGGACCCGGTGAAAACCCTCACGGTCAAGGCGGTTGCACGAGGGCCAGCGCCGCCTGGGCCTCGCCGTCTACGAACTCGCCCACGCCACCTACCGCGACGCCGGCGCCGACCTGGAGATCGCCTTCGACGCGGGCGGCGGCGCCCGCACCGTGGCGGTCACCCCTCAGCAACGCCAGCAGCGCTCCATGCTCTGGCTCAACGAGGACAGCCCCACGTTCCTGGAGGCCAACCCTCCGGCCACCGCGGGCGAGGACCGCTTCCGCCTCGAGTTCCGCATCGACACCCACAAGCGGCTGACGGTGACGGCGTACGACTTGCGGCGCCACACCGTGGTTCTGGACCGGCAGCCGGTGATTCGGCTGGCTTGAGCGCAGCAGAACCCGGACTTCCTACCCTTGGTAGGATCTGAACCATGAGTGGTAGCAAGAAGTACTCCATCAGCCTTCCCGAAGACCTCGCGGAAACCGTACGCACCCATGTGGGCCCTGGCGGCTTCTCCGCCTACGTGGCCGAGGCGCTGGAGCAGCGTGTGGCCATGGACAAGCTTCGTGAGATCGTCGCCGACTTCGAGACCGACAACGACCCGTTGTCCCGGGCAGAGATCGACGCAGCCCGCGCCGTACTGCGCCACGACCAGCGCGACTCGGGCGGTGCCGCAGCCTGATGCCCGGCACGCTCCTGCTGGACAGCGAGGGCCTGTCCAAGGTCTACCTCAAGGACCGCACTGTCCTGGCCCTCGTCCAGGCAGCCTCGGAAGAAGGCATCCGGGTGGCCACGACCGCCATGACCACCCTCGAGGCGCACTACGAACGCATCCACCCCGCCCGCATCCGGTGGGTACTCTCCCGTATCGACGTCCATGACGTCACCAAGGACGTCACCGACCAAGCCGCAGCACTCTTGCGCGGCCACCGGCTCAGCGGCCACAAGTACGCCATCGATGCAGTCCTCGCCGCCATCGCACGCTCCGCACCAGGACCAGTCACCGTCCTCACCTCCGACCCCGAAGACATCAACCTGCTCTGCGGACCGGGCGTCGAGGTCATCAAGGTCTGACAACACGGCACGATCCAAGAGGGCCGATCGGCCGGAGTCAGACCGGGGTCGCCCGCGCCGGCGGACAGCAGCCGGCGTCGGGCGCATCAGGGCTGATCAGGCCCGCGTCTGGACCACGTCGGCCCGCCGTCGGTCAGGCCCGCAACGGGTTGGAGCGTGCCGCCGCCAGCAAGTACCAGGCGGTCGCCCCCGTGTGCCGGTACGGGTAGTAGCCGAAGCCGAAACCCGTGTCGAGCGGGCTGCTCACCGAGACGACCCCGGCCCGCGCGGGAAGCGCCTTGCCGCCGACGGTCTGGTCGCCGCCGAGCAGGTCCTGGGCCCGCTCGATGGAGGCGATCAGGCGGCGGGCGCGCGCCTCGTCGCCACGGCCGTGCCGGTCCCGCAGGGCGAGTGCGAGGTGGGCCGTTCCCTCGAACCACACGCCGTTCCGGTCGGGCTTGGGCTGGAACTCGGCGATCGGGGCGTCCTCGTCCGCCAGGAGACTGGCGGAGCTGAAGGTGACTCCCTCGTACGTCTGGCCCGCGGGCACCGTGCTGTTGGGCCGGTCGGCGTGGTCGAGGACGGCCAGCTCGGCCGCGGCCCAGTCCAGCGACCGGGAGTACGAGCGCGAGTCGAGTGCGAGGTGGGTCCAGGTCTGGGTGTCCGCCGGGATCGGGGACTTGTTGACTGTCACACCGTCGTTGGTGCCGGTGTAGAAGAAGCCGCCGGACGGCTCCCACATCTTCCTGACGAAGGCTTCGGCACGCGCGCGCCGCTCCAGCCACACCCGGTCGCCGGTGAGCCGGGCAAGCCGTCCGAAGAGGCAGACCAGGTCGGTGTTGTGCTCGGTCGAGGTGAACGGCAGTTTCGCGTTCGCCCCGTTGACCCCGAACTTGTAGCCGCCGAGGGGTTCGTCGGTACGGCCGGTCCGCTCGATCCACGTACCGATCCGCACGGCACCGTCGAGGAAGCGACGGGCCCCGGTCCGGCGGGCCAGTGCGCTCAGCGCGATGCCCGCCCAGGCCATGTCGCCCACCGCCGTGCCGGTGAAGCCGAACTGGGTGCCGACGTTGGCGGTGCCGTCCGCCCGTACGAAGCCGTCCGGCTGCGGCGAACCGTCGAAGAAGGTGTACGACCCGACGTTGTAGGCCTGGCGCAGCCTGCCGTCGTCGTACGCCGGGTCGTGGGCCTGGGCATAGAGCAGCGCGTCACCGAGCGTCCCGGCTCTGGCACGGCCGTCGGCGGTACGCGCCGCGAGGTGGGCCAGGATCGCGAGGGCGTTGTCGTAGGTGAACGCGGTGCTGAACAGGCCCGCCTGGTCGGTGTAGCTCTGGGCCAGGCGGATGCTGCCGTGCTCGGGATAGGCGTCCATGGCGGCGGCGAGAAAGGCGTACCCCCGGCGCTGGGCGGAAGTCCCGGCGGCCGCCGCGGATCCGGCCGCGTGGGCCGCGCCGGAACCGACCGCCGCGGTGAGCACCGCGGCGCCGGCACCGAGGCCGGTCCCGATGAGCGTACGGCGGCTGGGCCCTGGGCCTTGTCTGCCGGTCATGGGTCTCCCTTGCGGAGGGTGAGAGCGCTCTCATGAGCGCGGGCTCATTGTGCTGGTACGCCTGGATCAGGTCAACGCACTTGGCATGCACGCTGGTTGACGAGGGCGAGGGCGAAGGGGATGGGGCAGAGGAGGGAAACGCGGGGGGCTCCCCGCACCGGCGTTGTCGGCGCGGCACCCCGATGCGGCCCGTGCCCGGGCGGCCAGTTGCCTGGGCGTCGAGGGGCTCAGCGGGTGGGAGGGACGAACTCGGGCTGGTCGAGCAGGCGCAGCCAGCTTCCGTCGGGCTGGCGGCGGACGACCTGTGCCCGGGCGCCGGCCCCGTCCTTCGGCGGGGTCGAGGTGAGGGCGATGTCTCCGCTGACCAGCGTCGGCAGCGGTTGTTCCGGCTCGAAGCGGGGACGGTTGGCCAGCACCTTCTCCCACAGCGCACGGATCGCCTCCCGGCCCACCGTCTGGTTGCCGGGCGGGTAGGCCATCACCGCATCCTCTTCGTACAGTGCGGCGACCCCGGCCGCGTCACCGGCATTGGACCGCTCGACGAACAAGCGGGTGAGGTCCTCGGGCCGCAGGGCCTTCTCATACTCCGGCATGGGTTCCTCCTGATGTCGGGCTTCAGTGCTTCCCAGCGTGGTCGTTCACTCACCAGAAATCCAACAGATGGATTTACTGGGAACTAGAATCTGCAGTCATGGAACTGAGGCAGCTGGAGTACTTCGTCGCAGTCGCCGAAGAGCAGAACTTCACCCGGGCCGCTGAGCGGGTGCACATCAGCCAGTCCGGCGTCAGCGCCCAGATCCGCCAGCTGGAACGTGAACTCGGTGCCGAGCTGTTCGACCGGTCGGCGCGCACCGCCACCCTTACTGTCGCGGGAAAGGCCGCGCTCGAACACGCCCGCGCCGCGCTCGCCGCAGCCGGGGCGGTCGGCCAGGCGGTCGGTGACGTGACCGGCCTGATCCGGGGTCGGCTCACGGTCGGGATGGTCATCGGCTGCACGCTCACGCCGCTGTTCGACGCCCTCGCCGCGTTTCATCGCGCGCATCCCGGCGTGGAGATCTCACTGTTGGAGGACAACTCCGACCGGCTCGTCGAGGGGGTACGCGCCGGCACCATCGACCTGGCTCTCATCGGGACCGCAACCGCCACCCCCGACGGGCTGGATGCGCTGACCATCATCAGCGAGCGGCTCGTCGTAGCGGTTCCTGCCGGGCACCCCCTGGCGAAACAGCGGCGGGTCACTCTGCGCGACGTGGTCGCCTACCCGGCCGTGTGCATGCCACCCGGCACCGGCCTGCGCACGGTGTTCGACCAGGCGTGCGCGGCACAGAGCCTCCAACCCACGATCGCACTGCAAGCCAGCGCCGCGGACGCCATTGCCGACCTCGCCGCCCGCGGGCTCGCCGTCGCCATCCTCAGCACCTCGATGGCCGAGAGCTACCGCGACCGGCTCACCGCACGCACCATCGATGACATCGAGACACCAGCGTTGCTCGCTTTGATCTGGAAGAGCAGCCACAGCCCCTCGGTGCGTGAGCTGCTCCTGCACAGCCGACAGGCATTCACCAAGCCCGACCCCGCGTAGCGAGAGCCACTCGGCCCACCCAATAACAAGAGTTTTGTTAATGTGGCTTCATGGCCACCACCCCCGACCCCGCTCCCGGCGAAGGCCCCGTCCGCCCCGTCTCCGTCTCCCTCCACGAAGGCACCATCGCCGCCCTCAAGGCACGCACCGGCAAGCGCGGCATGTCCGCCTACGTCGAAGCCCTCATCCAGCGCCAACTCGAGCGGGACCGGCTGCGCGAACTCATCGAAGACGCGGAGAGCGAGCAAGGACCGGTGGATCAGGCAGCGGTCGAGGCCAAGCGGGCGCTCCTGCGCGGCGACGCAGCCGGCTCGGCCGACGCCGCATGAGCGGCACCCTCGTTCTGGGCTGCGAAGGCCTGTCCGAACTCGTACGCCGCACACCCGAGCTCACCGAATGGCTGGCTGCGGCCGAGGCGGAGGACATTCGCGTCATCACCAGCTCCGTCACCCTCGTCGAAGCCCGCGATCCCAGAACCAACCAGGCCCGCTTCGACTACGCCGTCTCCCGCGTGAACATCGTCTCGCCCACCGAAGCCATCGCCCGCCATGCCAGCAAGCTGCTCGCCGCAGCCGACCTGCACGGCCACAAATACGCCCTCGACGCCCTCGTCGCCGCCACCGCACTGGCCTCGCCCGCTCCCGTGACCATCCTGACGTCAGACCCCGAGGACCTCCACATGCTGTGCGGCCCCGGCGTCCGCATCGCCAAGGTCTGACTCGACGGGCTTTCCATCCGCGCCGGAGCGGTACACGGACCGCTTTCTCCCGCCTCATGCGCGGGTCAAAGTCGCTGTACGGGGAACCTCGGGCAATAGCCCCCTCGGCCAGCCAGGCGCGGGCCCGACCACGCTGTCACTCATCGCCGAACCGCGACGTGCACGGCAGTTGAGGAGGAGCGGCCGGCTACCCCATGAGCAGCACGCATGAGCAGCACGTGGACCGACTCCGGCGGCGGCACCCATGTCTTCGCCGACAACGCAGAGTCCCCGTCAGCGAACTGACGGGGACTCATGAACGATCGAACGATCGAGGTCAATCGCCGAATTCATCCGATACGCGCCCAGGGGTCAGGGCTCCGATGTAATGGGCGGGAAGATGGTCCTCCAGTGAGTACACGACTGGAAGAGCCCGCAGGATCTGGGATTTCCGTGCGGCCAGCGTCGTCACGCCCAGCGCGAAGCCGAGGAAGCTCGACATCTGTGATGTGTACGTATCCGTTTCGCGCCATTCCCCTGTCTGCGGCTGGTACGAGGATCCCAGGTATCTCAACCAGCCGGACACGCTCTGCTGAAGGTGCGAGATCCGGTACCGGTACTCGCGCCCGAAGTGCTCGTACGGCCCCGCTGTCACCGGCGGGAAATGCGGAACGACATCGTCGCCGTGAACGTATCGGATGATCTTCCTGCTGAATTCCCGGTCGTTCTCGCAGGCTCCGGCGAGACTCGGATCGCCGATCATCGGCTGACCGAACGTGTATACCCCCTTGAGGAGTTCGGCGACAGCCGCGTATTTCTTCTCGTGCCGCAGCATCACCGCCAGCATCGAGGCCATGGCCCCTCCGAGACTGTGCCCGGTGATGTACAGCGCCTCGAGCTTCCCCGGCATCCTGTCGGATTCACCCTCCACCGGTTTACGCACCGATCGCCCCACCACGGCGCGCCGCAACGCCTCCATGACCTCGTGGCGCGTTGCCCGGACATTGCGGTAGAAGCCGGCGTGCACGCTGGCACAGGGATCTTCGAACTGGTAGTTGATCCTCTCCGGTTCCACGTCGACGTCGGTCAGCCCATTGGCCAGATTCGTCGGTTCGGTGCCTCTGTAGCAGAGGATGACCACCTTCCCGTCGCCGCTCTGGATCAGAAATGCCCTGGAGCAGATGAACATGGCGTCGACGGTTGCCGAGATCAGGCGGCAGTGGTTCTTCTCGAGTCCCAGTCTCGCCATGATCATCGAGACGGTTTCCGCCCCCGAATACGCGTAGCCGGAACAGACGGCCATGACATGGGCGGCTACCGGATCGGGATGCTCCTCGATGCCCGCCAGATGCGTCGACAGGCCTTTGTGGACCGGGAAGCCGTCGGTCTCCCAGTACGCGGCGCTCTCTTCGTCGGCTTCCGGGAGCTGGGAGTACCGCGCCCTGTCCGGCTGATTGAACGGCCGGAGCTGCCGGTACGACGGAGCCCGAGTGTCGACGGTCCACAGCCCGCCGGTTTCCAGTACGGATCGCATCATCTGCGCGTCATGCCCATCGGGGGACGGCACATCGGTCGCTGTCGGGGGACTCTGCGTCAAGGTGCCCACCTCTTGGGTCGGGGAATTCGGAAAACGACGCCGATGTGTCGGTACTTCTCGCGGGCGGGGTCCCTGCGGCGAGGAGCGAAATCAGCACCGGGCATGCGTCGGCCTACGCTTTCCGTGCGCGGGCGGCCCCGAATCCCGGATTCGCAGGCGACCACCCATTTGGCCTCATCGGCCGCCCATAGAGCCCCGCCCATGAGGCGCCGTCCATAAGACGCCTCATAAGGCCTGTACAAATGTCCTCGTATTGCACGCCGCCATCCCTGCGATGAAGCTCGGACATGGCGGAGCCCATGACGAAAGGAGACTGGTACGAATGCGCCGAAGCTACGACGCACTCGTGATCGGCACAGGCTTCGGCGGCGCGGTCTCCGCCTGCCGACTGTCTCAGGCGGGCCTGCGGGTCGGTGTTCTGGAGCGCGGGCGGCGCTACCCGCTCGGTGGCTTCCCACGAGACTGGGACAACCCGCTGAACGGCTGGCTGTGGTCGAAGGACCAGGGGCTTTTCGACGTACGGCCCTTCAGCGAGATGACCGTGGTCCAGGGCGCGTCCTACGGCGGCGGCTCCCACCTGTACGCCAATGTCCACCTCCGAGTGCCCGAGGACGGGTTCGAGCGGGGCTGGCCCAGCGGTTACGGCCGCGCCGCGCTCGATCCGTACTACGACCTCGTCGCCTGGATGCTGGACCTCACACCGGTCAGCGAGCGACAGCCGCTCGGGTTGCCGCCGAAGACGATGGCGATGCGGGAGGCGGCGCGGGCGATGGGTCGCGAGGGACAGTTCGCGCTGCTCCCGCTCGCGGTGGACTTCGGGGAGCCGGAGGTGATGCGGCCCAACAAGTTCGGCGTGCCCCAGTCGGGCTGCCGTCACTGCGGTGAGTGCGACATCGGCTGCAACTTCCAGGCGAAGAACACCCTGGATCTCAACTACCTGGCTGTCGCGGAGCAGCGCGGGGCCGAGGTCGGTACGCGCTGTGAGGTGACCCGGATCGAACCGCTGTCCGGCGTCACCGGTTACCGGCTCACATACACCGATCACGCGACCGGGGCCAGTCAGACGGTCAGCGCGCCGGTCGTGGTTCTGGCGGCGGGCGCGGTGAACAGTACGGAGCTGCTGCTGCGCTGCCGTGACGAGTACGGGACACTGCCGGAGCTGTCCGAGCGGCTCGGCCACCGCTACTCGGGCAACGGCGACCACCTCGGGTTCGCCTTCGGCACCGCCAAGGCTCTGGAGCCGTCCCGGGGGCCGGTGATCACCTCGGGCATCGTGCACGACCGTGGCACCGGCAGCGGCCGTCGCTGGTTCGTCTTCCAGGAGGGCGCCTTCCCCCGCGAGGTCGCCGGGCTGATCCGGCTCCTCGACGAGGGCGATCCGCGCTTCGCCGGCCTGCTGCGCTCACAGGACGAGGCGTTGGCGGCGATCCGCAGCGCCGGGCGGGAGCGGATCGGCGCCCGGCCGGACCGTACGGACCTTGCGGATGAACACACCGCGGTGTTCCTGGCGATGGGCCGGGACACCGCCGACGGCCGGATCTCGCTGCTCCCGGTCAGCCGCGAGCTGCGGATCTCGTGGAACCTCGGCGACAATCTCGGGCTCTACGAGACCGAGGAACGGTTCTGCGCCGATGTCGCCGCGGCGCTGGGCGGCCGGTCCGGAACCAACCCGCTGTGGCGGTCGCTTCACATTCCGGTCTCGGTCCACAACCTGGGCGGCTGTGTGATGGCCGACGACCCGGCGGACGGAGTCACCGACGCCGGGGGCGAGGTGTTCGGTTACCCGAACCTGTTCGTGCTGGACGGCGGCTGCCTGCCGGAGGCGACGGGCGTCAATCCGTCCTTCACCATCGCGGCGGTGGCCGAGCGGAACATCGAGGCGGCCATCCGCCGGATCACCGACCGGGCCGAGTGGCGCGCGCCGGAGCGGGAGTTCGCGGTGCCGGTGCCCGATCCGCTGGACGAGGTGCGGATCCCGGTGGGCGGCACCCCGGCGCCGAGCGCCCCGGGAACCGGGCTGACGTTCACCGAGACCATGCACGGCACCGTGCGAGGCGGTGCACCGCACGATGAGGCGGCGCCCGCCCGGTTCCGGGTGACGGTGACCGCCCCGGTACTGACCGACACCCTCGACGACCCGACCCACCCGATGGCCGCGACGGGCACGGTGCACGTCCGGGGAGTCACCGGGCCGCAGGGAGCGAAGGTGTCCGGCGGGGTGGTGAACCTGTTGACCGCCTCAGACGCTCCGGCGGCCCGGCGGATGCTGTACACGCTGCCGTTCTTCGGGGCGGACGGGCAGCCGTATCTGCTGGACGGCGTCAAGGACGTGCGGGACCACGGGCGGATCGACGTCTGGGATGACATCTGGGACGCGACCACGACGCTGCACACGACGGTCCGCCACGGCCACACACCCGACGGCGCGGCACTGTCCTCCGGAGTGCTGCGGCTCGACGCTCTGGACTACCTGCGGCAGCTGACGACCGTACGGATCACGGGGACCCGGAATCCGGTGCGCCAGGCCGAGGCCCTGGCCCGGTTCGGGATCTTCTTCGCCGGGTCGGTGTGGGACGTCTTCGTACGACCCCGCATTCCGTACGTCCCCATTCCGTACGTTCCGTCGACCGGCCCTCTTTCCCGTCTTCCTCGTCTTCCTCGTCTTCCCCGTCTCTTCCGCACCGAAGGAGCGTCCGATGACCGATACGGCGCCTGAGACCGCACCCCCACGTACCACCAAGCGGTCCCTGATCCTCGCCGGCGGCGGGATCAAAGTGGCGTTCCAGGCGGGCGTGCTGCAGGTGTGGCTCGACGAGGCGGGACTGGTCTTCGACCATGTCGACGGCGCGAGCGGCGGCACGTTCAACCTCGCGATGATGTGCCAGGGCATGTCCGGGACCGAGATCGCCGACGCCTGGCGCCGGACCGAGCCGAAGGCCGGGGTGTCGGTCAACGTCCGCCAGCTGGCGCGGCTGGCCTATGCCGAGTCACTGTTCACCCTCGACGCGTACCGCAGAAACGTCTTCCCGATGTGGGGGCTGGACTGGCGGAAGATCCGGTCATCGGCCCTCGACGCGACCTTCAACGTCTACAACGTGACCCGCCAGGAGCTTGAGGTACTGCCCCCCGCCCGGATGTCCGAGGACTTCCTGGCGGCGTGCGTGTCTCTGCCGATGTGGTTCCCGCCGGTACGGATCGACGGCGACACCTACATCGACCCGGTGTACGTGACCGACGCGAACCTGGAGGAGGCGATCGACCGCGGCGCCGACGAGATCTGGGTGATCTGGACGGTGAGCGAACGGGGCGAGTGGCGTCCCGGCTTCGTGGCCGAGTACTTCCAGATCATCGAGGCGGCGGCCAACGGCACTTTCCGCCGCGTGGTGGACCGCGTCGAGCGGAACAACGCCGCCGTCGCGGCAGGCCTGCCGGGCGAGTTCGGCCGGCACATCGAACTGCACGTCCTGCGCGCGGAAGTACCGCTCCACTACCTGATCAACTTCAGCGGTGACCGGCAGCACGAGGCGGTCGACCGCGGGGTCGAGACCGCTCGTTCGTGGTGCGCGGAGCGGAAGATCCCGCTGGCCGACCCGCTCCCCCAGCCGCTCCTCGAGACCCCGGTGTCGCTGCGGTTCAGCGAGGACATGCGCGGCGGGGTCACCCTCGGGGCGGACGGGCAGTCCGTACGCCTCTCGGTGCACCTCACGATCGCCACCGACAACGTCGAACGCTTCGCCAGCGACCCGCGGCACACCGCGTCGGTCACCGGGCAGGTGCGCTGCCCTGCCTTCGGCGGCGTACGGGAACTGACCGGCGGGACCTTCCAGTTGTTCGTCGACGACGGCGATCCCACGCGTAAGGAGATGCGCTACCGGCTGCACTTCACCGACGACCAGGACAAGCCGCTCACCTTCGTCGGGGTGAAGACCGTCGACAGCGGCAACCCGCTGCGGATGTGGAGCGAGACCACCACCCTTCGCACACGGGTACTGCGCGGACATGTGCCGGAGGGCGAGGAGGCCATCGGCGAGGTGACGGCAGAGGGAGTGCTCCGGCTGGGCGTCCCGGACTTCCTGAGGGAACTCACCACCTTCCGGGTGGAGGGCCCCTCCCCCGCCGCCCGCGCCGCGGGGCTGGCCAGATTCGGCA
Source organism: Streptomyces yerevanensis (assembly GCF_000716805.1). NCBI lineage: Bacteria > Bacillati > Actinomycetota > Actinomycetes > Kitasatosporales > Streptomycetaceae > Streptomyces > Streptomyces yerevanensis. Next base: position 68,345 of record NZ_JNWJ01000018.1, read on the forward strand.
TGCTGTTCCTCGGCAAACTGTGGGACGTGTACGCCCGCCCGGTCCTCCACCCCGGCCCGGTCTGACGCTCCGCCATGAGCGCTTCAGGAAGAGAGCCCAGGTCAGATCCCCCTGACCTGGGCTTCCGCTTTCCGCCGGGGAAGGTCACCGGGACCGGCAGCACTCCTGCGCCACCGAGACGAAGGCCAGCTTCGCGCGCTTGAGTTCGTCCGGCCTCTCATGGCGTCTCAGACAGTCGACGAGATGCTGCGCCGCGGCAGCGGCATCCGGCGGGCCTTCCAGGAGCACCCCGCCCAGGGCGCGTTGCAGCAGGACGTCGTCGTCGGCCTGACCCCGCCCGTTCCGCTCGGTGAGGATCCTGGTCTCCGCGGCTCCGAGGAACTCCGCGTAGGTCTGGCGGCGGAGGGCGAACTCGCGGTGGTCGGACTCGGCGCGAAGCGTCATGCGAACCGATTCGAGCAGCGCCGCGGGGAGGCCGTCGCACAACCGGACCACCGCCCGCGCCGCCTCCGGGTCGGCGGCCAGCCGGTGGTCACGGACGATCAGTTCCAGCAGCTCCGTCGCCGCCCGCTCCTCCAGCGGCGGCAGCGCCAGATCCACCGCGGTTCCGGCTTCGAGGTCGTGGAGCGGACCGTGACTCGTGACGATCACCACGCTGTCGCCCGACGCCGGAAGCAGGGGGACGACCTCCGAGGCGTAGCGCGCGTTGTCCAGCAGGAGGACCAGATTCGCGTCGGAGGTCCTGTTCCAGTACTGCCTGCACCGAGCCGCGTACTGGGCCTGCACCTGGTCCGGCGCCACGTCGAGGGAGTTCAGCAACTGGGAGAGCACATCACCGGGGTCCAGCACGCCGTCCGCCCGGAAGTCGTCGAGGTCGACGGACAGCACACCATCGGCAAAGGGGCGGCGGTCGAGCAGAGCGCGGGCGATCAGGCCGGCCAGCTCCGTCTTTCCCAGGCCGCCAGGACCGCTCAGCGCCAGGACCAGCGGACGGGAACGGCTCCGCCGTTCCGTCACGGCGCGCAAGGCACGTTCCCGCTCATCGTCGCGGTTGACGAAGTACACCGGCTCCGGCGGAAGTTCGACCCTCACAACAGTCCCCTCGACCATCCGCAGTGCCCTGCACGCACTGCCCGACGATCATGCACTCCAGAGACTTTCAGCACCCGGTGTCCGGTATCCCGAAGACCCGAAAACCCCGGATCATCCGCGCTGCACCTCAACACCCACGCACGGCACTTGTCGGATCTGCACAGGTTGCCCGGGGGCAGGATCCTGCACGCTTTACCGGTTACCGGTCGCGAGCGACATCGTGCTCAGGCGTCGACGACCAACTGCCCCAGGAGGTGCTCCACACCCTTGCGGAGGTCGTCCGCGGCAGTGTCGCGACCGGTCAGGTACCTGAGCAGCGCCTGCTGGAAGAGCCCGTCGAAGAGCGCGTACGCCACTGGGGGCGACAGCACGGGGGGCGAGCCGACGAGCTCGGCGAAATGGCTGACGACGCGCCAGATCATCCGTTCCAGGCTCTGGTCGATGTCGAGGACATCCTCACGGAACGACTCCTCGAACAGGCTCTGGTTCCGCAGGTCGTACCAGAGCCGGTGCATCGTCGCTTCCTCGCGCAGCGTGTCGGCCATCGCCGCGCCGAAGCCCTGCTTGAGTTCCTCGGCCGAGCCGGCGGTGACGATGATCTGGTCGTAACGGGTGACGCACTCCGCCTTGTACTGCCGCACGCAGTAGGTGATCAGCTCCACCTTGTCGCGGAAGTAGTAGTGCAGGACGCCGTGGGAGAACTCGGAGTTCTGTGCGATCTCGCGCAGGCTCGTGCGGGCATAGCCGAGTTCGGACAGGGTCTGCAGCGCGGACGCCGCCAGTTGTGCCCGTCGCTCGGCGAACTTGTCGACCTGCCGCCGGGAGATCCTGTCCCGGCTCTTGCCCGCAGTCTGGGTCACAGCGCGTCTCCGTCGGCCCTTCCGCCCGCCCGCACCCTGCGGACCGCTGCGCCAGGCTATCGCGGCCGGGGACGAGAACCCAGCAAGAATCTGGACAGTCGTCAAAGAAAGTTTGGACAGTCGTCAAATGAAGTCTTGACGACTGTCCAGAAGTGCCTACGCTGGCGTCACGTCCCGCAGTCCCCCGGTCCGGGTTTCCGTACGACCGAGTGCGTGACGCCGACAGCACGTCATCTCAACGAGGAGATGTTCCATGAGCGTGTACGACCTGACCGGGCGCAAAGCCCTGGTGACGGGTGGGGCCCGAGGACTCGGGGCAGGCATGGCCGAGGCGCTTGCCCGGGCCGGCGCCGCCGTCGTCATCGGCGACATCCAGGAGGAGGCGGGCAAGGCGACCGCCGATTCGCTCAGGGAGTCCGGCGCCACCGCCGCCTTCGTGTCCCTCGACGTGACCGAGGACGCGAGCTGGGAATCGGCCGTCTCGCAGACGATCGACGAGCTCGGCGGCCTGGACATCGTCGTCAACAACGCCGGCGTCGAGATCTCCGGCCTGGTCGCCGACCTCGATCCGGCCGATGTCCGCCGGATGCTGGAAGTGAACGTCCTCGGCACGGCGCTGGGCGTCAAGCACGCCTTCCGCGCGATGCGCCCCGACGGTCCGGCCGGCAACGGCGGCGCCGTCGTCAACATCTCGTCGGTCGCGGCGACCATCCCGTTCCCCGGTATCGCGGGCTACGCCGCGACGAAGTCGGCGGTCGACCGGCTCACCCGGGTGGCCGCGCTGGAATCCGGCAAGCTCGGCTACGGCGTGCGCGTCAACTGCGTCTATCCCGGCCTCGTACCGACCGAGATGGGCGCCAAACTCGCGGCGGACATGGAAAGCCTGGGCCTCTGGCCGAGCGCGGAGGCAGCCGTCGGCGACGTCATCGCCCTGACCCCGCTCGGCCGGCTCGGCGAGGTCGCCGACATGGCCGACGCCGTGGTCTTCCTCGCCTCCGACGGTGCCCGCTTCATCACCGGGGCCGGCCTGCCGGTCGACGGCGGCATGGGCATGTGACGGGCCCCTTCCCGGCGCCTCCACCACACTCCCCCACCGCCGACCATCGAAAGGCCGAACCATCATGAGCAACGACAAGCCCGTCGTCGTCTACGGGGCCTCCGGCTACACCGGCCGCCTCGTCTGCGAGTACCTCCGGGAATACAACATCCCCTTCATCGCCGCCGGACGCGACAAGGCGCGCATCCAGGAGGTCCTCGACAAGGTTCCCGGAATCGACACCGTGGACCACGAGGTCGTCGAGGTCGAGCACGCGGTCGGGCCGCTGACCGAGCTCTTCCGCGGCGCCAAGGTGGTGAGCAACATGGTCGGCCCGTTCATCAAGTACGGGCCGGAGGTCGTCGAAGCCGCCCTCGCGGCCGGCTGCCACTACCTCGACACCACCGGGGAGCAGGACTGGGTCCTCGACGCGCAGGCGCGGTGGGGCGACCAGTACGCCGAGAAGGGCCTCCTGCTCTCCCCCGGTGTCGCGCAGATGTACACCACCGGGGAGATCGCGGCCAACATCTGCCTGGAGACACCGGGCCTGGACACCCTCGACATGCTGGTGCTGTGGAAGGGGTTCCCGACCTACGCCTCCACGCAGACGATCTTCACCATCCTGAAGGCCGACTGGCACTACCTGGAGGAGAACCAGTACAAGAAGTGGGACCCGCTCACCGCCGTCGAGGTGACCGTCCCCGGACAGCACGAAACGGCGCTGGCCTTGCCGTGGGGCGGCACCAGTCATCCCGTGTGGTTCAAGAACGATCCACGTGTGGCGAGTTGCAGGGTCCTCGGCGGCGTCATGGACCGCGGGGTCATGCAGGGCGTGGTCGAGACGGTGAAGATGGTCGAGACCCAGATCAAGACCCTCCCGGCCGACGAACAGGACGCCGCGCTGGCCGAGGTGGCCGCCTCGGTGCAGGCGGGCATGCCGCCCCGGGAGAACCCGAGGATCAACACCTCGGTGGACTCCGTCCACGCCTCGGGCCCGCTCGGGCGGGCGCACTGCGTGATCCACGGCAACAGCAACTACAAGCAGACCGGACTGCTCCAGGCGTACGCCGCGTACTCGCTGCTGCAGCAGGCGCCCAGGCGCGTCGGCCTGGCCTCGGCCTGCCAGGCCTTCGGCCACCGGGAACTGCTCGGCGTGCTCAAGGCGTTCGGCCTCGTACTCGACCCGGTACTGACCGTCCACAACTGACCGTTCCGGGGGCTCCGGCCGCACTGAGCGGGTCCGGCGAGGTCCGGTGCGGTTCGGTGCGGTTCGGCAGCTCTCCGTAGGGGCGCGGGGCTGTATCGATGTGCGGCTCCACCGCGATGGGGGTCTCCCGCTCTGGGCCCCCGCTCTGGGGGTCCCCCCAGGCCCTTAAGGCACTGGGGAGCAGCCGAGAGTGGGGGAGCGACCAGCCACGACGGACCCGCGGTCGACGCACCGCACCTCCAGCGGAGCGCTTGGCGCCGGAGCCCCCGGTCACCCACGTAACCACTGAGGACGGCGTCCATGCGGCTGACCGACTATCTCGACAAGGGCGCGTCCCTGGGCCCCGGCGCCCCTTGCCTGACCACGGGGGACCGCACACTCACGTACGGCGAGGTCCAGGAGCTCTCCTGGCAGGTGGCCCGCGCACTGGACCGGTCGGGAGTACGCCCCGGGGACAAGGTGGCGATCCTCTCCGCGAACGATCCGACCGCCTTCTCCTGCGTGTTCGGCATCTCACGGGCGGGCGCGGTGTGGTGCCCGGTCAACCCCCGTAACGAAGCCGCGGAGAACCGCGACCTGCTGGACCTCTTCGACTGCACCTGCCTCGTCTTCCAGGAGGCCTACGCCCCCCTGGTCGCGAAGATCCTGCCGGATCTGCCGAAGCTCACCACGCTGGTCTGCCTCGACGGATCCCCGGCCTTCGCGACAGCCTTCGGCGAGTGGCTGGACGGCGTTCCCACCGAGCCCTGGCAGGCCGGGCCGGTCGACGGAACGGTCATGCTCGTCGGTACGGGCGGCACCACCGGCAGGCCCAAGGGCGTCATGCTGACCGACCGCAACATCGAGACCATGTCGGCGCTGACGCTGATGAGTTACCCGTTCGGCACCCGCCCGGTCTACCTGGCGCTCGCCCCGCTGACCCACGCGGCCGGAGTGCTGTGCTTCCCCGTCATGACGCTCGGCGGCGAGATCGTCATCATGCCCGCGCCGGACCTCACCGAGTTCCTCGCGCTGGTCGAACGGCACCGGGTCACCCACACCTTCCTGCCCCCGACCCTGATCTACATGCTTCTCGGCCACGCCCGCCTGGCAGCCACCGACCTGACATCCCTGCGGTGCCTCTGGTACGGCGCGGCCCCGATGTCGGCGGCCCGGCTGGCGGAGGCCGTCGAGCGGATCGGCCCGGTGATGGCCCAGCTCTTCGGCCAGTCAGAAGCCCCCATGATGATCTCGACGATGGCGCCCGAGGACCATTTCCACGCCGACGGCTCGCTCGCCTCCGAACGTTTCGCCTCCGCGGGACGGCCCGCTCCGCTGGTGACCGTCGCCATCATGGACGGCGAGGGGAACCTGCTGCCACCCGGTGAGCGCGGCGAGATCGTGGTACGCGGTTCCCTCGTGATGGCGGGCTACTACAAGAACCCTTCCGCCACCGAGGAAGCGTCCCGGCACGGCTGGCACCACACCGGGGACATCGGCTACCTCGACGCCGACAACTACCTGTTCATCGTCGACCGCGCGAAGGACATGATCATCAGCGGCGGCTTCAACGTCTACTCCGCGGAAGTCGAGCAGGCGGTGATGGAGCACCCCGCCGTCCAGGACTGCGCGGTCGTCGGCCTCCCCGACGACAAGTGGGGCGAGCGGGTGACAGCGGTCGTGCAACTCCACCCGGAGCAGAGCGTGACCGAGGGCGACGTGCGCGCCTTCGTGAAGGCCAGGATCGGCGGCGTCAAGGCTCCCAAGCAGGTCGAGGTATGGCCGGACCTGCCCCGGTCGAAGGTCGGCAAGGTCCTCAAGAACGAGGTCAGGTCCCAACTGCTGCGCGAACTCCCCCCTGGCCGTTCGTAGGAGATCGCATGGCTGACAAGGTGCGCGTGGCCGGGGTCGGCATGACCCCGTAGGGACTTGCACAATCGTGACGGCGGGTGCCGGGGCGTGCCGCCGGATCCTGTTTCCCCTGGTCGAAGGCGTGCTGCTGAGCGCCCCATGCCGCCCTGGCACAGCTTGTGCCACCTCGTCCGCTCACGCAGCGCTTACGCAACCGAGTACGCCGGACCCGCAACCGTGTGGGTCTCGACTGCCGTCTCCTACCGGTTCCAGGACCAGCCGGCCCGAGCAGATCTTCACGAGAACCGACTCCGTCATGCCGCGCGTCTTGATCTACGGTGCCAGCAGTCACCCACGACGGGGAGGGCCCGTGGAGCAGACAAGTACAGCGCTCGCCGAGCGAATTGCCGAGCGGAGAAGGGGAGTCGGTGACCCTCGTGCGCTGGTCGGTGAGATGCGGCGCTCGGTCCTTCTGGTGCCGACGGCCGGCGGAGGCCTCTGGTCGGCGCGGTCGGGCGGGGTGCGGTGGATCTGCGGGTTCACCGACGAGGCCGCGCTCGCCCGGTTCGCCCTGCATCACTCGTACGGTGATCAGCCCATGGACTACGCGGCGCTGCTGGGCGCTCGCATCGTCGACGAGGTCGTGCCGTCCCTGGACGAGCCCGCCGGCCTTGCCGTCGACATCGCCACCGAGGACGGGTCGATGTTCTTCCCGCCGGTCGTCGGCATCGTCCCGGACGGCGTCGCCGTCGACTCCGGCGAGGCACAGGAGGGGCGCGGCCATGGGTGGTGACGGGGCTGACCTGCAGTTCGACAAGGCGTCTGTCGCGAAGTTCACGCAGGGCGTGGGCGCGACCATCGACCAGCTCGGTGAACTCGGCGGCGCCACCGGTTCGGTGATGGGCAAGGGCTTCTCGGAGCTGTCGATGACCGGGATGGAGGCCGGGCACCACGGCCTCTCGGTCGACTTCGAGGACTTCTGCGAGCGCTGGGAGTGGGGTGTGCGAGCCCTGGTGAGCGACGCCAGCGCGCTCGCGAACCGCCTCGGCCTGGCGGCGGGCACCCAGTGGGAGCACGACCAGTACGTCGAGGGCTCACTGAAGGTGGGCGTCAACTCCGTGATGGGCGGCAACCCGCACGCCACCGAGGAGGAGATCACCCAGCAGGACTGGGGCGAGGTGGCCACGCCGGACGCCCTGAACCCGGACTGGAGCGCCGAGTCGTGGGAGCAGGCCGGTCAGGAGATGGAGCAGACGTGGAAGGACACCGGCCGCACCGTCCTCACCGAGGGCCAGGGCGGCCAGCGGTCGGAGATGCTCAACGACGCGCTCGGCATCTCCGACGACCAGTGGAACCAGGCGCTGGACGACACCTTCGGCCCGTCGCCGGAGGAACGCGCCCAGCAGGCGCAGCAGCAGGGTGAGTCCGGGGGGAACTGACTGTGGGTATCGGCGACTTCATCAGTGACATCACGCCCGACTCGGTCGAGAACGCGGTCGAGGACGGCGTCGAGTGGGCCGGCAACCGGGTCGAGGACGCCGGGAACTGGACCGCCGACCGGCTGAATGACGTCGGCTGGGAGTCCGGTGCGGACTGGGTGCGCGAGCAGTCCCGTTCGGTAGCCAACCGGATGGGCGCCGAGGTCGACGAGATGGACCTCGGGCAGACCGAGGACAAGACCAAACTGATCTACGGCAGCCCCGCCGAACTCGACGCCACCGCCAAGAAACTCCGGGCCTTCCAGACGGCCTTCGACAACACCGGCGACGGTCTCAGGGGCCTCGACTCCTCCCGGCTCAAGGGCGAGGCGGCCGAAGCGCTGCGCACCGCGGTGAGCACCCAGCCGCCCAAGTGGTACGCCGCCGCCGACGCCTGCGCGAAGGCGCTCGGCGCGCTCGACGCGTTCGCCGACACCGTCACCTGGGCGCAGGGACAGGCGCAGGCGGCGATCGACAAGTGGAAGGAGGGTGTCAAGGCGTCCGAGGACGCCGCCGACGCCCACCGCAAGAAGGTCGACGGCTTCAACGCCGCTGTCGACCGCTACAACGCCCAGCCCGCCGACGAGCGCAACCCGTCCTCGCTCCCTCCCAGGCCCGCGGAGACGTTCCACGACCCCGGCAAGCAGCTGATGCAGGAGGCCCAGGACATCCTCGCCGAGGCCCGCAAGCAGCGGAACTCGGCGGCGGAGACCGCGCGCACGGCGGTCCGCGCCGCCCGCGACATGGCCCCGGAGAAGCCGTCGTACGCCGACCAGTTGAGCGACGGCGTCCAGGAACTGCAGATCATGGGCGACCACGTCGGCGGCGGCATCATCAAGGGCACGGCGGGGATCCTCAACTTCGTCCGGGGCATCAACCCCATGGACCCGTACAACCTCACGCACCCGGCCGAGTACGCCACGTCCCTCAACAGCCTGGCCGCCGGTCTGGTGGTCGCCGCCAACGACCCGGTCGGCACCGGCACCCAGATCGTCAAGGACTTCATGAAGGACCCGGCCGAGGGCTTCGGCCGTCTGCTGCCCGACGCCGCGCTGACCGTGGCCACGGGCGGCGGCGGTGCCGCGGTGAAGGGCGTACGCGTCGCCGAGCAGGCCGCCGACGCCGCGCGGGCTCGCAAACTGATCGACGACACCCCGGACGGGACCCACAACCGACCGGACGGCGAGCGCACCACCGACGGCACCGACCCGGTGGACCTCGCCTCGGGCCGGATGTACCTGCCCCAGACCGACCTCGAGATCCCCGGCATCCTGCCGCTGGTCTTCACCCGCCGCACCGAGTCCGGTTGCACGGTCGGCCGCTTCCTCGGACCCGCCTGGACGTCCACCGTCGACGAGCGTCTGCAGATCGACGCCATCGGCGTCGTCCACGTCACCGCCGACGGGCTCCTGATCCCGTACCCGCACCCGGTCCCCGGCGCACCCACCCGGCCGCATTCGGGCCGGTCCCGCACGCTCCTGGCCCGCGACGCCGACGGCGACTACACGGTCACCGACCCCGACACCGGTCTGACCCGCCACTTCACCGCCCCGCCCGGCGGCGAGCCGGGCGGGGACGGTACGGCCTGGCTGTCCGGCATCGCCGAACGCAACGGCCACACCGTCACGGTCGACCGCGCCGAGGACGGTCTGCCACTGGCCCTCGTCCACTCGGCGGGCCACCGGGTGAAGCTGTCCGTCACCGACGGCCTGGTCACCGCCCTGTCCCTGGCCGGCGCGGGCGAGGACGGCGCGGACCTGCCGGTGCTGAACTACGGCTACGAGGACGGCAACCTCACCGCCGTCACCAAGCCCTCCGGCGCCACCACCACCTTCGTCTACGACGAACGCCGCCGCGTCATCGCCTGGATCGACTCCAACGGAAGCCGCTACGACTACCTCTACGACGACCGCGACCGCGTCATCGCCGAAGGCGGCGAAGCCGGCCACATCCAGATCACCCTTACCTACACCGAACCCGACCCCGAGACGGGCCACCGCACCACCACCCTGACCACCGCCGGGGGTCACACCACCCGCCACCTCATCGGCCCCGGCTGTCGCGTCCTGGCCACCACAGATCCGCTCGGCCACATCAACAGCTTCACCTACGACACCCGCGGGAACCTCCTCACCCGCACCGACCCACTCGGCCGCACCACCGCCTACACCTACGACGAGAACGACCGCCTGGTCGCCGTGCTCCGCCCGGACAGCAGCCGACTCGCCATGAAGCCTGGCCCGTTCGGGAGGTACACGGACCTCCACGGCCCGGACGGCAGCCGCTGGCTCCAGAGCTTCGACGAGCGCGGCAACCGGACAGCGGTCACCGATCCGGCCGGCCACACGACCCAGTACGCCTACGACGCTCGGGGATGCCTGACGTCGATCACCGACGCGCTGGGAGCCGTCACCACAGTCCGCTGCGACGCCATGGGCCAGCCCGTGCAGGTCATCGACCCGGCCGGCGGAACCACTCTTCTTCAGCGTGACGCCCTCGGAAACGCAAGACGCGTCACAGACCCCACAGGCGGCGTCACTTGTCTCGAGTGGGACGCAGACGGCAACCTGATCCGCCGGGAGGCCCCGAACGGCGCCACCGAGTCGTGGACCTACGACGGCGAGGGCAACCGCCTCACCCACACCGACCCGGTCGGCGGGGTGTCCCGCTTCGAGTACACCCACTTCGACCTGGTAGCGGCCCGCACCCAGCCGAACGGAGGCCGGTACGAATTCGGGTACGACGCCGCCCTGCGGCTCATCCAGGTCACCAACCCGCAGGGCGCGCGCTGGACTTACGAGTACGACGGGGCCGGTCGCATGGTCTCGGAGACCGACTTCGACGGCCGAACCCTCAGCTACCGTCTCGACTCCGCCGGACAACTCACCTCCCGAACCGACTCGCTCGGCCACATCATCTCCTTCGAGCGAGACCAACTCGGCCAGGTGATCCGGAAGGACGCCGACGGCCAGGTGACCACCTACGGCTACGACCGGGCCGGACGTCTTCTGCAGGCGTCCGGCCCGGACAGCGAACTCCTCTACATGTACGACCGCCGGGGACGGGTCAAGTCCGAGCTCGTCGACGGCCGCGCCATCAGTTACGCGTACAACGCCGTGGGCCGCCGCACCCGCCGTATCACTCCCACCGGCCACGTGACCACCTACACGTACGACGCCAGTGGCCGTCCCGAGCGCCTGACCACCGGAGGGTCCCCGGTCGTCTTCACCCATGATGTCGCGGGCCGTGAAACGGCTCGTGTCTTCGCAGACTTCGCCGCCCCCCTCACCGTCACCTCGGCCTGGGACGAGGCCGGGCGGCTCTCCGCCAGTCACCTGACCGCCGACGGCCGTACTCTCAACAGCCGTACCTACTTCTACCGCCCGGACGGCCACCTCAGCTCTGTCAGCGACCTCTTGTCAGGCACCCGCACCTTCGACCTGGACGCGATTGGCCAAGTCACCGCCGTCCACGCTCAGGGTTGGACCGAGCGGTACGCCTACGACGCGAGCGGCAACCTGACCGAGGCGTCCTGGCCCGCTTCCCACCCTGGCAACGAAGCCACCGGACCGCGGACTTACGCCGGCACAGCGATCACCCGCGCCGGAGCCGTCCGCTTCGAACACGACGCCATCGGCCGCATCACACTGCGGCAGAAGACCCGCCTGTCCCGCAAACCCGACACCTGGCGCTACGAATGGGACGCCGAGAACCGACTCACCTGGGTGATCACCCCGGACGGGACCCGTTGGCGCTACCGCTACGACCCCCTGGGCCGCCGCGTCGCCAAACAGCGCCTGGCGGCCGACGGCGACAGCGTGGTGGAGGAGATCCGGTTCGCCTGGGACGGCATGACCCTCTGCGAACAGACCGTTCACCACCCGGACCTCCCAGGCGCAGTCGCCCTCACCTGGGACCATCGGTCCGGCGTTCCCCTCTCACAGACCGAGCGCATCCTCACGGCGGACACCCGTCAGGACGAGGTGGACCGGCGCTTCTTCGCCATCGCCACCGACCTCGTCGGGACCCCTACCGAGTTGATCGGCCAGGACGGCGACATCGCCTGGCGCACCCGCGCCACCCTCTGGGGCACCACCGCCTGGAGCAGTTCCAGCACGGCCTACACCCCGCTCCGCTTCCCCGGTCAGTACTACGACCCGGAAACCGGCCTGCATTACAACCTGTTCCGCCACTACGACCCTGAAACCGCGCGATACCTCACCCCCGACCCCCTCGGGCTCACCCCCGCGCCCAACCCCGCCACCTACGTCCACAACCCCCACACCTGGTCCGACCCTCTCGGACTCAGCCCGTATCCGCGTGGTGAGAAAGGCAACCCATTCGAGAACCGTGCGGATGCGGAAAAAGCCGCGTACGAGCTCGCCGGTGTTCGTCACGGCGAAGACCCCATAGCCGAGTGGGTAGTCACTGGGGACAAGCAACTGAAGCACACGCCGGGTCATATTTATTCATCCGACCCGGCACACTGGGGAAATTTCCGGCAATTCGAAACGGACAGTGGATCGCGTGTGGTCGTCGAGCACACCCACGATCCGGCAGGTCCACACTTCCATGCCGGAAAACCGAAGATCGATGACACCCGGAACTTCGTCAACTTCGGCTGGGACAATGCAAGGGTGCAGCGACCCGACGGTAGCCTCGGCTATCCGGAGTCCATGGAAAGATATGCCAAGATAAACAAATCGGGTGGTGACCATCACCTGTTCTACGAAGGCAACTGAATGCCGTAGGGACCGATGAAAGGTCAGGGATCATGAAGGACCGGCAGGCACCGGAGTGGCTGGACACCCTTGGGCGCTGCGGACTTGAGGTGACGGGGGAGGCGGCACCTGACGGCCCACCCGTGAACGCCGCCATCTATGCGGTCAGCGGATTCGAGGTGGAGCCGGTCGCCGCAATCCCCGCCTCCACCCCCAACGCCGCCGACGACCTGGACGAGGCGTGGCATCACCATGCTTCACAATCTTCGCTCTACGGGGAGAACGGAGAGTTTCTCATCCTCCCGCCCGTACCCGGCGGGAGCGAGGTCGGCTGGGTGCGCGTAAAAGACCCGGTCGGCAAGAACCTCCCGTCACGTATCTCCGGGGTGACCGGTTCACCCGAGTTCGTGGCTGTTTCGGTTGACGGCCGCCACCTGTGTGCCGCCTCGGTCGAAGAATCCGACTACTGGGTGGTGGTGCACGAATTCTGAGGTCCATGAGCGTCACGAGCTCATTTAAATGGAGGACGTCAAGCAGCGTCTCGCGGACGACGGTGAGACCGTCCTGGAGGAAACCTGTTTTATCTGGGACGGGACGGTCCTGTGCGAACAGACGACCAGTCTCCCGTGACCTGTCCGACATCGTCACACTCACCTGGGACCATCGCGGCTCGACTCCCCTTGTCCAGACCGAACGCATCCTCGCCCGCGACGCGGGCCAGCGGGAGATCGGCCGCCGCTTCTTCACCATCATCACGGACCTCGTCGGCACCCCGACCGAACTGGTCGCCGAGAACGGGGACAGCGCCTGGCGCACCCGGTCCACCCTCTGGGGCACCACCTCCTGGCACCGGAGCAGCACCGCCTACACGCCCCTCCGCTTTCCCGGCCAGTACACGACCCCGAAACCGGCCTAAGGGCTCGCAGAAGAACAACATACGGGCGCGCGGCGCGCTGACCTGGGACGTCAAGTCTCTGAGCCCACAAGTTAATTCTCTGCGAGCCCTAAGGGATATGTCCCGTAACTGTTGATCTGCCCTGAGCGGGCTGCACACCTGGGGCTGGCGCGATGCCGATGTGTTGGGCTGGAGGCGTCAGCCGCGGTCGGATGCGTTTTCCAGCAGGTGGTCGATGTGGCGTTGGAGGGTGGCCAGCGCCGTGGCCGGGGATTGGTGGCCTGCCAGGACGTGGACCGTGAGCCCGTCGGCCAGGGCGAGGAGCGTGTGTGCTTCGCGATCGGGGTCAAGGTGCTGGAGGATTTCCTGGGTGTCCTGGCCGTAGCGGATGAGCCACGCGATGAGGCCGTGGAGCTTGGCATAGGTGTCGTGCAGGACGGCGGCCAGTTTCTCGCTGGCGGGGGCATGCGTGATGAAGGCCAGCCAGACGTGAGCCTGTGTCCTCGATTCCTCATCCAGCAGGGCGAGTTCGGCCAGGGTGTGGGACAGCAGGGTCGACGCGGCCTGGGGGGTGGATGTGGCGGCGATGCGCTGGTTGGCGCGTTCGCTGACGTGTTGGGAGATGTGCTCCAGCGCGAAGAGCAGCATGTCCTGCTTGGTGCGGAAGCACCGCTGGACAGCACCCATGGACACATTGGCCTGGGCCGCGACGTCGCGGAGGCTGACGGCCTCCATGCCCGAGCGCGCGATCAGGGTGCAGACCGCCTCGGCGATCCGTCGGCGTCGGTCCTCGTAGTCGACCTGCCTGGGCACGGTTTGCTCCTTCCCGCGTTCTGATGCACTTGCATCGTATCCGGTTCCGCTGCACGATGTGATGCGATCGCATCGGAAAGGTGCGTGGACATCGGGAGGGAAAGCTCGTCATGGCGAAACAGCTCCAGAGGACGGACAGCAGCTCAGGTCAGGGGCTGCTGTGGCTGTTCGGTGCCATCCTGGCCATCCAGGGCTTCGGCTCCGCCATCACGGAGGCGGGGTGGGATACAAGCTTTGGCGTCGCTGGCCTCCTGCGGGCAGCCCATATGCCTGAGTGGGCGACGCTCCTGGTCGGCTTCGCGGGTCTGGCCCTGCTAGGAATGGCGGCGCGCCGTCACTACGACGCGAGGAGGCGGGCGGACCGCCACCCGTGAGAAGTCCACAGGCCAACCGGCGAGCTGGGATGCTCCGGGTGTGGCTGGTGTGATCACGGCGTCGGAGCCGTCTTGGATAGCCCCGTTCACCGGGCTGAGCCCGCGGCTGTTCGGCAAGTTGGTGACCTCGCTGCGTCGCGAGGGCGCTGATGCTGTGCGGCGGGGCCGGCCGTGGCAGCCGCTCACCCACCCGAGCACAGGGCCTGGTCCCACCTCGACGACGTCGACCCGACCAGTGCGGCGGCGCGGCAAGTGACGCTGCTGCACGCGTTCACCGATGGGACGTGCAGCGCACCGGACTTCGCACATGGCTGGTGGGAGGCCCGGCGCGCTTCCCGGGCGAACGGGGACGGGTCCAGGGCGCACTCGGCGCTCTCTTCGACCGGGTGTTCATGATTCTTGAGGACTACTCGGTCGATCCTGAGCTGGCGGAACCCGGCGACCTTGACGATGTCGGACTCCAAACCGCCGTGCACGCAGCCTGGGACGCTTATCGTCACTCCGGAACCGACCAAAGTCAGCAGTGAACAACCGAAGTCCGACACATTCCTCGTGAAAAGCACGGCCGCATTCTCTTTCCCGGACGGAATTCACCGTGAGACTCACCCTCGACGGCGACTGGCATGCGACGGCGACGGACGATCCACTGCGCATCACCCCGCGCTTCGGCCACTCCGTGGACATCGCGCCCTTCGCGAACGTGATGGAGCGTGAGCGGTTCCTCGCGGACACCTTCGGCAGCCAGGAGTGGCTGTGGGACGCGCCTGACATCCTCCGGTTCGACAAGGCGGGCCGAGAGCTGGTCGGGGCGGAATTCCACTGGCCGGAGGAGTCCGCCTCCGCCGAGGAGGTCGCCCGCCTGCCCCTCGCGCCCGCGGTACGCGCGGGCGGGCTCCGTGCCGATGAGGTCCGGAACTTCCGGCATGAGAGGGGCACGGTGCTGTGCCGTGCCCCCGGGGACACCGTGCTGACCTGTCTACGCGACCTCGACGTCCTCGACGAACCACTGGACGCCCGCATCGGCATCGCTCCCGACGTGGCGCTCCTCGTCCAGCACGGCACCGTCGTCGGCTGGAGCCTCACCGACCCCGCGCGCTACCTGACCACGGCGTACACCGACCCCGACCCCAATCCACCCTCCCCCGCCACCCGTCGACTACTCACCGAATGCCTGGACCTCATCACCACGCCGGTGGTCGACGACGTAGCGGACGGCGAACCGGCCGCCCTGGCCCGCCTCCAGGCCGCCGACAAGACCCTGCGCGAGCAGCGCGAGGACCGACACCGGGCCGACGCCCTGCTCGAGCTGATCGCCACCTACGTGGAGGACTACGGAAACTGGTGACGGCAAGCCGACGAAGCCGAGCACCACACGTACGGGGCCTCCGGCAAGGCTTGAGGGACGGTGGGGCCGTTTCCCGCGCCGGGGCTCCGGGTTCACCGGCCCACTCGACAAGTCGGTAGATCGACGGGCACGACGTCGGCTACCGGGTCGTTCAGCGTTCCGACGGCGCTACCAACTGTCCACCTACTGGCTCAACCCGTAGGGGCCGGTCCCCGATCCCGGCACCGCACCGGCTGCCCGGGCGGCGCCGGGATCGACTGCTGGGTCTGGGCGCCCGTACCGTCCACGACGACCGCGCGGCGTTCCGGGGCGTTCCTGGGTGTTCCGGGGCGCCGGAAGAAATCCGTCAGGAGAAGCGAGAGATGCCCGATCCGACCCCCGCGGCCAGGAGTCTCAGCCAGGCGATCGACGGTGGCGACAGCCGGCAGGTCAACGAAGCGGCCCGTGAGTTCGTCGAGAAGCTCACCTTCGCGACGGCCGACGAGATCCTCGCCATGCTCGGGGACGTCCTCACCGAGGACTGGATGGCCCTGCCGCCCTGGGCCCGGAATCTCGCCTACCGCCTGGCCTGCCTGCAACGCCCCGACGACCCGCAGTTGCTCCGGGAGGCGGCCGCAGACCTGCTGTCCTTCGGACCCGACTGGGACACGTTCGCCGAGGACCTCAAGAGGCGCGCGGCGGAACTGGAGTAGGGCCTGGTTTCCGTAGACCCCCTTGCCGGACGACTGTCCGAGCCCATCGGGGACGCCACGACTGCGGCCCCGCAGTCGTGGCACCGGCGGTTCTTCGCCGTCGCCACCGACTCGTCGGCCTCGCTCCCGCGCCGGATCCCGTCGGCCACGTGGACAGCCCGCTCACGGGTGCGACCCGCCTCGCGGCCAAGGGGCCCGGCTCAGAAACCGGCCAGGCCGCCACGGCGCACGGATCGTCGGGGACCAAGGGCGACTCCGGAGCGACGGCGCTCGGCGGCAAACGCACGGAGCCCGGTCGGCCGGTTACCCACAAGGACATCGTGGCGGGCAGGATTCCGGCCAAGAACGGCTACACGGCTCCCGCAGTGCAGATCCGATGAGGCGACATTGACCATGAGACTCACTCTTGACGGCGACTGGACCGCGACGGTGACGGGCGACCCGCTGCACATCACCCCGCGTTTCGATTTTCGGGACTTCCGTGTGCGCATCGCGGAGTACACGAACGTGGAGGAACGCCAACGGTTCCTGCTGAGCACCTTCGGCAGTGAGCCGTGGCTGTGGGACGCCCCTGACGAGCTCCGGTTCGGCCAGCGGAGCCGTGAACTGGTCGGCGCCGAATTTCAGTTGGCCTACGAGGCTGCCGATGCCGAGGACTGTGCCCGCGTTCCCGTCACACCCCCTGTCCGCCCGAGTGGCCTTCACGCGGACGAGGCCCGGGACTTCCGTCTGGAGGTGGCCACGGAGCTCTGCCGCGCCCCCGGAGATACCGTTCTCACCTGCCTGCGCGACCTCGACGTCCTGGACGAGCCGCTGGAGGCCCGCGTCGGCATCGCCCCCGACGTGGCGCTCCTCGTCCAGCACGGCACCGTCGTCGGCTGGAGCCTGACCGACCCGGTCCGGTACTTGACCACTGGTTTCGCCGCCCCGGACCCCAACCCGCCCTTTCCCGCCACCCGTCGGCTGCTCACCGAATGCCTGGACCTGATCACCACGCCGCTGCTCGACGGGGTGAGGGACCGGAACCCGGCCGCCCTTGCCCGGCTCCGGTTCATCGACGAGGCCCTGCACAACCAGCGCGAGGACCGCCACCGCACCGACGCCCTGCTCTCACTCATCGGCAACCTGGTCGAGGACTACACCGACCGGCCAACCGGGCAGAAGCCGTGACCCACCGGCCTGCCTCTCCCATGGCAACGACGCGGACAGCGAGCGACACGACGCCGCCCGGATCCGGTGAGGGTACGCGCACGTGAACCTACTCCTGAAGACCCTGAGCGCCCAGCCAGCCGTTCCCTCGATGTCACCCCCTACGTGCCTGCCCTCCGCCCCCCTACGGGCCCCTCGTCCTCGGTCCGATCCCACGAACCCGACGGTGCCGGGGGATCAAAGCCAGGTACCCGCCACATGCGCCGCAGCGCACGGCGATAGGCTGCACGGCCGTGAGCGAGTACCAGTACTACGAGTTCCAGGCCATCGACCGACCGTTGACCAAGGACGAGCTCAAGCAGGTACGGGCCCTGTCGAGCCGGGCCCAGATCAGCGCGACGCACTTCGTCAACGAGTACCACTACGGCGACTTCCGCGGCGATGAGCACAAACTGATGGAGCAGCTGTACGACGCCCACTTGTACTTCGCCAACTGGGGCTCGCGGCGCCTGATGCTGCGCCTGCCCACCACGCTGCTGCCCGCCCGCAGCGTCGAACCGTACTGCATGGAAGACGCCTTGACCTGCTGGACCAGGAACGGGCATCTGCTGCTCGACTTCGCCTACTCGGCCGAGGACGGCGGCGAGTGGGACTTCGAGACCTCCTTCACCCTCGCCTCGTTCACCACCCTGCGTACCGAACTCGCCGCGGGCGACCTGCGTCCCCTCTATCTGGCCTGGCTCTCCGCGCTCACCCGCTGGGAGTTGGAGGAGGACGTCGACGAGGAGGAGTACACCTCCACCGTCGAACCGCCCGTACCCGCAGGCCTTGCCCAACTCACCGGTCCGCAGCAGGCCTTGGCGGACTTCCTGCACATCGACCCGCACCTGCTCACCGCTGCCGCCCGCGCCGGCGGTGCCGCCCCTTCCCAGGCGATCGACAAGGACGCACTCGCCACCTGGATCCGCGCCCTGCCACAACATGAGAAGGATGCCCTGCTGCTGGACGCCGCCCTGGGCACCGCCCCACAGCCGGGCCCCGCACTCCTGGCCCGCCACCGCGCCGCGTCCCACGACGGCACAGCCGAACCGTCCACCGCCACCCGGCGCCGCTCAGCCGCAGAGCTCCTCGATGCCGCCTACGAGGTGCGCAGCGAGCACACCCGGCAGCGGGAACAGGCCCGCGCCTAGGCCCGCCGGGCCAAACAGCCGACCCGCGAGAACCACCTGGACCACCTGGACCACCTGGCCGAGAACGCGGGGCAAGCCTGGGAGGACGTCGCCAACCTGATCGGGCAGAAGCAGCCCGGCCCCTACGCCGTCGCTGTCACCCTCCTGAAGGATCTCCGCGAGGTCCACGACCGGGCGGGCACCCCCGAGGAGTTTGCCCGGCGCCTTGACGACCTGCGCGAGCAGCACCGCGGCAAGTCCGTGGCGGAACCGCCGACCGGGCGCTGCCAGCCCTGACGGCGGCGATGAGCCTGCTGAAGGAGCAGGGCCCGGCGAGGCCGACAACTTCCGCGGCACCGTCCTGGTCGCCGTCGAAGCGGCAGCCCGGGCCGGCCAGGGCGGGCCCGGTCCCGTCCTGGCGGAGATGACCCGCAAGATCACCGGCGCCATCGACGCCGCTTGACCGGACACGGGGGCCGGAACTCTTCCAACCGGCCCCCGACCGCTCAAGGCTGCTACCCGACGTCCTTCACCGAGGTCGGCCCCAACTGCTTGGCGCTGGCGTACTCCGGCATCGTCATGGGCTTGTCGAACAGGAAGAACGACTGGTTCGTGCCGACCGTGAACTCCATGTACGCGCCCGTCGTGGCGTCGAAACCGTAGTAGGCATTGCAGGTGGAACCCGAACTGTACGTGCCGTCCATGCCGGGCTGTGCGAGGACCGCGATGCCGTTGTTGGAGTCCTCTATCTTCTCCGTCGGAGTGAGCATCTTGCAGCGCGGCACCGGCAGGCCCTTCATGATGAAGTACCCGTACTCGCCGTTGGCGTTCTGAATGTAGACGTACGAGAGTTTGCCCCGCTTCCCCCACGTCTTGATCCACTGGTTGATCGCTTCGCGGGTCGGCGAGTACTCCATGCGGCCCGCCGGCTGCTGGGCCACGAGGTGGTCGTAGTTGTCCTGCTTGGCCTTGTTTTCCTTGTCCTGGCTGGAGTCGTCGGTGCAGGACGTCAGGGCAAGGCCCACAACGAGCGCGACGACGGTGGCCAGGGCCATGCGTGCGAACTTCTTCATGCGGTGCTGCCCTCTTCCCGGGGTGAGATGGGGATCAGTTGGTGCACGTCGTGCGCTCGGCGGTGGCGTCCAGCCGGTACGGCAGATCCTTGTCACGGAAGGACGCGCGGTGCTCCTGGGCGGCCTTCGAGTTGTAGGCGTTGACCGACTCGATCCGCGTGGCCTTCAGCGCGGTGATCGACTGGTCGATCTGCGTCGTGCGAGTCTCCGAAGCGGCCTTCCGCTCCTCCTGGAGCGCCTGGATCGTTCCTTCGGCGTTCTGCACGGCCTCGCACAGATCGAAGAACTCCTCGTACGTGGTCTGACGGAACTCGCCCGAGCCGACGGTGTTCTCACGCTTGTCCGCCTCACCACGGAACGGGGCGGTGATCCACCCCGCGCCGCCGAAGGCGAACACCCCGATCACGTACAACACCGCCAGGCCGATGACCCCGCCGACGGCCCAAGTCCCTAACCGTGCCCCCTCGCGTATCTGCCCCATGGCCATCCCCCTTCACAGGTGGTTCCGCGGCGTGGAACCACCCTCCGTGATGGAGGACACGGCGCCTGGTGAAACGGTTCCGCCGGCACGAGTGTCACGACCTGCGCCACGGCGCAGCCACCCTCATGTCGGCCAAGCGGACGAAGCCCGAATAGTAGGTCCCAGGCCACTCCGCTCACGCAAGCCATCTCTCGGCACCCCTGCCGTGTGACTCGTCACGCCCCGAGCAAGGAAAAACCCCAGGTCACGGCGAGTGAGTCCTGGGGTTTCTCGGAGCCGCCTTCGGGATTCGAACCCGAGACCTACGCATTACGAGTGCGTTGCTCTGGCCATCTGAGCTAAGGCGGCGCGCTGCTGACTATGGTGCGATCAGCAACGTCGGAAAGTCTACACAGTTTCCGGGGGTGCTCCGTACCTGCCGTGGGGCACCCCCCGGCCGGTCCCGCGATTAGTTCGCTGAGCAGCGCTTTCCCTTGGTCGGAGGGGTGCCTGCGAGGAGGTAGCGGTTGATCGTGGAGTCGATGCAGGCGCTGCCGCGGCCGTATGCCGTGTGGCCATCGCCGTCGTAGGTGAGGAGGGTGGCGGAGGAGAGCTGGGCGGCGAGGGACTGGGACCAGGCGTAGGGGGTCGCGGGGTCGCGGGTGGTGCCGACCACGACGATGGGGGCGGCGCCCCTCGCCTCGATGCGTTGGGGTTCGCCGGTCGGGTGGACGGGCCAGTACGTGCAGTTCAGGGAGGCCCAGGCCAGGGGCTCGCCGAAGACCGGGGAGGCTTTCTCGAAGGAGGGGAGGGCTTCTTCGAGCGCTTCGGGAGAGGAGAAGGCGGCCGGGAGGTCCAGGCAGTTGACTGCCGCGTTCGCGGACATCAGGTTCGCGTACCGGCCGTCGGCGCCGCGCTCGAAGTAGGTGTCGGCGAGGGTGAGCAGGCCCGCCCCGTCCTTGTTCTTCATGGCCGTGGTCAGGGCCTCCCGCAGTCGTGGCCAGGCCGCCTCGTCGTACATCGCCGTGATGACGCCCATCGTCGCCAGCGACTCCCCGAGCTTGCGGCCGTCCGCGTCGCCGGCCTCGATGGGCGTGGCGTCGAGCTGCCGGAAGAAGGCCTTCAGGTTCTTGCCGACCTGGTCAGGTGTGGTGCGCGCGCCACCCAGCGGGCAGTCGGACCTGCGTACGCAGTCCTTCGCGAAGGCCTGGAAGGCCGTCTCGAAGCCGGCCGTCTGGTCCTCGTTCATCCGTCGCGCGGGCAGCGACGGGTCCATCGCGCCGTCCAGAACCAGTCGGCCCACCCGGTCCGGGTACAGACCTGCGTACGTCGCACCCAGGAACGTCCCGTACGAGGCACCGACGTACGTCAGCTTCTCGTCTCCCAGCACTGCCCGCAGGACGTCCATGTCGCGGGCCGCCTCGACCGTGGACACATGCCGCAGCAGTCTGGCCGAGCGCCGCCCGCAGCTCTCCGTGAACTCCTTGACGGCGTCGACCAGTTGGCCCCTCTCGCGTCGGTTGTCGGGGGTCAGGTCCGTCTGCGTGTACTCGTCCATCTGCCGGCCGGTGAGGCATTCGACCGGCTCGCTGCGGGCGACGCCGCGCGGGTCGACGGCGACCATGTCATAGCGGGCGCGGATCTCCTTCGGGTAGCCGACAGCCGCGTACGACTGGAGGTAACCGACCGCCGAGCCGCCCGGGCCTCCCGGGTTGACCAGCAGCGAACCGAGTCGCTTGCCCGGGCCCGTGGCCTTCTTGCGGGTGACGGCCAGCCTGATGTCGCCGGAGGCGGGCTTGGCGTAGTCGAGCGGGGCCTTGAGCGTGGCGCACTGGAAGCCGGGGGCGCCGCAGCCGCGCCAGTTCAGCTTCTGGCCGTAGTACGGAGCGAGCGCCGCCGGCGTGGCCTTGGGCAGCGCGGTCAGTGTCGAGGCCCCTGCCCGGCCCGTGGAGGTTGTCGAACTCCCCATGGAACAAGCGGAGATGAGCAGTCCGGCGAGGGCGAGCAGGGTGCCGTACAGATGGAGGAACCTGCGGGGAGAGGAGGGGTGATGGGAATGGCGGGGATGGTGGGGATGATGGGAACGCGTTGATCTGGTCCGGATCGGCCTGAACTGGCGCCTGATGTGCATCAAGCGAGCGTAACCCTGCGAAATGGATTGACTACTGAAGGTTGCCGTCGCGCCTCGTACGAGTGCCCCCGTCAATCCGTCACAGCGCCGCAGCGCCGCAGCGCCGCAGCGCCGCAGCGCCAAGCCACCCCTGAACCGCATCGCACGGCAACCCCCTGAGCCCACTGCCCCTAAGCCTCACCCCGCCCGCAACGCCATCGTCATCGCCTCCACCGCCAGCAGCGGCGCCACATTGCGGTCGAGGGCCTCGCGGCAGGCGGCGATCGCTTCTATGCGGCGCAGGGTGGTCTCGGGGGTCGTGCCGCGTGCGAGGCGCTCCAGCGTGTCCTGCATCTCCGTGTTGGCGAGGGCGAGGCTGGTGCCGAACTGGAGGGCGAGGACGTCGCGGTAGAAGGCCGTCAGGTCGATCAGGGCGAGGTCCAGGCTGTCCCGCTGCGTACGTGTCCTGCGGCGCTTCTGCTTGTCCTCCAGCTCCTTCATCACGCCCGCCGTGCCGCGCGGCATGCGCCCGCCCTGGGATGCGCCGAGCGCCGCCTTCAGCTCGTCGGTCTCCTTGGCGTCGGTCTCCTCGGCCATCTGCTTGGCGTCCTCGGAGGCCGCGTCGATCAGCTCCTGGGCTGCCTTCAGGCAGCCGCCGATGTCGTCGATACGGAGCGGGAGCCTGAGGACGGCGGCGCGGCGCTCGCGGGCGCTCGGGTCCGTGGCCAGGCGGCGGGCGCGGCCGACGTGGCCCTGGGTGGCACGGGCGGCGACGGCCGCGACCTCCGGTTCGATGCCGTCGCGACGTACGAGGATGTCGGCGACCGCCGCCACGGGAGGCGTCCGGAGTGTGAGGTGGCGGCAGCGGGAGCGGATGGTCGGCAGGACGTCTTCGATGGAGGGTGCGCACAGGAGCCATACCGTGCGGGGGGCGGGCTCCTCGACAGCCTTCAGCAGGACATTGCCCGCGCCCTCCGTCAGGCGGTCGGCGTCCTCCAGGACGATGACCTGCCAGCGGCCGACGGCCGGAGACATCTGGGCACGGCGGACCAGGTCACGGGTCTCCTTGACGCCGATCGAGAGGAGGTCGGTGCGGACGATCTCCACATCCGAGTGCGTACCGATCAGGCTCGTATGGCAACCGTCGCAGAACCCGCAGCCGGGGACTCCGCCGAGGGCACGGTCGGGGCTCACGCACTGGAGGGCCGCCGCGAAAGCCCGCGCCGCCGTGGAGCGGCCCGAGCCCGGCGGACCCGTGAACAGCCAGGCGTGCGTCATCCTCGACGCCTCGGGCAGCTGGGTGTCGGCGGCCACCGCCGTGACCAGGGCGTCGGCGTCCCGGGCGGCGGCCTCGAGCTGCTCGCTCACCTTCTCCTGACCCACCAGGTCGTCCCATACGGGCATGGGTTGCCGCCCCTCCGTCGCACATCTGCCTTGCCGCATCCCATTGTGCGGGAGAGCACTGACAACGGGGCTTCACGCCCTGTCGCCCCTCACGCCTTCGCGTCAGCGCCCGCGACGGCAAGCCTCAGCGCCCTCGCCGCCCCCGCCCACGCCTGTCGTCCAGGTCGTCGTCCTCGCGCGGGCCCAGCAACTCGTCCGCCAGCGTCGGAAGATCGTCCAGCGGGGTCTCCTCCGCCCAGTCGGAGCGGCCGCGTCGGCGCGGGCCGCCCTCGGCTTCGACCTGGGGCAGCTCGCGGGTGCGGGCGTCGGAGCCGTCGGGCGCCGGCCGCTCGTCCCGGAAGTACCCCGGGGGAACCCGGTCCGCCGTGTCACCGCCCCGCTGCTCGCCGCCACGGTCGTCCCGTACGGCCTGGTCCTCCCTTACGGGAGGAAGGACGGCCGTCTCCTCCGCGTCCGGGCGCACCGGAGGAAGCACCGCCGTCTCGTCCGCGGCCCCCTCCGGCACCGGAGGCTGCGGCAGCACGGCTGTCTCCTCCGCGTCGGGCCCGGTTTCGGGAGCGTCGCCGGGTGGCACGGGCCGCAGCACCTTGGTCTCGTCGTCCACCGGCCCGCCGGACGCGTTCGTCGGCGGCACGACGGGCGTGGGCGTCGGCACCGTGACCTCGTTGTCGGGGGTGGTCGCCGGAGCAGCACCGGAACCCGAACCCTCCGTCGCGGCAGCGGCCGCAGCAGCCGCCGAAGCCGCCCCTCTGCGAGCCTCCTCGGCCCGGAGCAACGCCTCCTCGGCCTTCCGCTGCTTCTCCAGACGCCGCGCCTCAGCCTCCGCCCGCAGTCGCGCCTCCTCCTCGGCCTGCTTGCGCAGGCGCTCCTGCTCGGCCGCGCGGGCCTGCTCCTCCGCGAGCCGTCGGGCCCGCTCCTCCTCGGCCCGCCGACGCGCCTCTTCGGCCTGCTGCCGGGCCACCTCGGCCTGCCGCTCCAGCTCGCGCCGCTGGGCCTCCTCCAGCTCGCGCCGCTTGCGTTCCTCTTCCTCCGCGCGCAGCCGGGCGAGCTGCTCCTGCCGCTCGCGCTCGAGGCGCTCCTCCTCGGCCTTGCGGGCGGCCTCTTCCTCGGCGCGTCGCCGCGCCTCCTCCTCGGCCGCCTTACGGGCCTCCTCCTGGGCCTTCACCTCGGCCTCGGAGAGCGGCAGCATCACGTCGAGACGGTGCCGTATCACCGTCGTGACGGCCTCGGACTCCTGCCCACCGTCGACCACCAGGTAGCGCGTGGGGTCGGCGGCGGCGAGCGTCAGGAAACCGGAGCGCACGCGCGCGTGGAACTCGGCGGGCTCCGACTCCAGCCGGTCCGGTGCCTCCGTGAACCGCTCCCGCGCGGTCTGAGGCGACACATCGAGCAGCACGGTCAGATGAGGCACCAGCCCATTGGTCGCCCATCGTGAGATCCGCGCGATCTCGGTCGGGGACAGATCGCGACCGGCCCCCTGGTACGCCACGGACGAGTCGGTGTAGCGGTCCGAGATGACCACCGCGCCCCGCTCCAGCGCAGGCCGCACCACGGTGTCCACGTGCTCGGCACGGTCGGCGGCATACAGCAGCGCCTCCGCACGGTTCGACAGCCCGGCCGAGGACACGTCCAGCAGGATCGACCGCAGCCGCTTCCCCACAGGCGTGGCCCCCGGCTCGCGCGTCAGCACGACCTCGTGCCCCTTGGAGCGGATCCACTCCGCGAGCACCTCGGCCTGCGTCGACTTCCCGGCCCCGTCACCGCCCTCCAGGGCGATGAAGAACCCGTTCGCAGCCGGTGCCTGCGCGGGATCGTCCCCGCCCCGCAGCGCGTCCCGCAGGTCATGCCGCAGCGGTACGCCGGACCGGTCGTCGACCTTCGCCAGCACCAGCGCCGCGACCGGCAACAGCAGCGCGCCGACCAGCATCAGGGTGAAGGCCGCGCCGCCGTGCGCGAACACGAACTTGCCGTTCTCCAGCCGGTGCGGCCCGATCGCCGCCGCCAGCACGGGGGCCACCAGCGCACCCAGGGCGACGTAGACCCGTACGACCGCGTGGAGATGCTCCGTCGTACGCGCCCGCCGGTGGTCCTCGGCCTCCTGGTCGAGCAGCGTGTGCCCGGTGTTCGCGGCGATGCCCGCGCCGATGCCCGCGAACGCCGTGATCAGGATCACCGTGGCGACGTCCGGGACGATCCCGGCGGCGAGCAGCGCGAGGCCCGTGAACGCGATGGCCAGCGAGAGCAGCCGGCGCCGCGACAGCGGCGGCAGCACCTTCGGAGCCGTACGGATGCCTACGACGACGCCGCCCGTCAGGCCTGCCACCAGCAGCCCGTACGTCACCGGACCGCCGCCCAGGTCCTTGGCGTGCAGCACGGAGACGGCGACCGCGGCGGCGACCGCCCCGGCGACGGCCGCGCAGGCCAGGACCAGTAGCGGAAGCGAACCCGTACGCCCCTTGTCGACGCCGGTGCCCGACTTGGGGCGGCGCAGGCCCTCGAGCGGCGACCGCGCGCGGGGGGTGCGTGCGTCGGGCAGTTCGAGGACGGTCAGCACCGACAGAGAGGCAGCGAACAGGCCCGCCGCGACGTACGACGCGAGCGCCGCCTGATGCTGGTCGAACCAGGCCAGTCCGGCGCCCAGCAGGTTGTTGAACAGCCCGGCCACGACGAGGGCGGCGGCCGCCAGGGGCACCGCCACGAATCCCGTACGCAGCGACAGGCGCCGCAGCGTCTCCGTGTGGTCCGGCAGCGGGCGAACCGCCGCGCCCTCCAGGGGCGCCGCGGGCAGCAGAGCGGGCGCCGCACTCTCCCGGCACACCGTCCAGAAGCGCTCGGCGACACCGATGACGAACGCGGTCACCAGGATCACGGCCAGCGCGTCGTCGGGCGTCCAGTCGATCCACAGGGGCGCGATGATCAGCAGTACGGCCCGTACACCGTCCGCGCCGACCATGGTCCAGCGGCGGTCGAGCGGCCCCTCCTGGGAGGTCAGGGAGGTGAGCGGTCCGAGGAGTACGGCTCCGAAGAGCAGCGTCGCGAGTATCCGCGCCCCGAAGACGGCCGAGACGGCGAAGGCCACCCCGCGGTAGTTGCCCCCGAAGGACCCCGCCGCGACCGCCGCCTGGAGCGCGAGCACGACCAGGACGAGCAGCGCGAGGGCATCGCCGACGCCGGCCACGAGCTGAGCGCTCCACAGCCGCTTCAATTGCGGTACGCGAAGCAGCGCCCTCACGGCGCGCTCGCGTGAATCTGCGACCAGGGCGTCGTCTGGGGCCGGGGTGTGGGCCGTTGGCTGCTCCGCTCGCGTCATGCGTTCAGCCTATCGGGAGGCACCGACAACCCCGAAGGGCGCCCAACACATGCGGACGCGAGGCCTCCACAGGGCGTTGAAGCACCACTCCAGGAAGCTGAAGCGCAACCCCCGGGACGCTCAAACACCGCCCCGGGACGCTCGAGCTCAGCCCTCCGAAGCCGCCGCCTTCTTGGCCGGAGCCTTCTTGGCAGCCGTCTTCGAAGTCGTCGTCTTCTTGGCTGCCGTTTTCTTGGCAGGTGCCTTCTTGGTGGCCGTTTTCTTGGCCGCGGCCTTCTTCGCCGTCTTCTTGGCGGGTGCCTTCGCGCGCTTCTCCGCGAGCAGTTCGTAACCCCGCTCCGGAGTGATCTCCTCGACGCTGTCGCCGGACCGCAGGGTCGCGTTGGTCTCCCCGTCGGTGACGTACGGCCCGAAGCGCCCGTCCTTGACGACGACCGGCTTCTCACTGACCGGGTCCGTGCCCAGCTCCTTGAGCGGCGGCTTGGCGGCGGCGCGCCCGCGCTGCTTGGGCTGAGCGTAGATCGCCAGTGCCTCTTCCAGCGTGATCGTGAAGAGCTGGTCCTCGGACTGCAGCGAACGCGAGTCCGTGCCCTTCTTCAGGTACGGCCCGTAGCGCCCGTTCTGCGCGGTGATCTCCACGCCCTCGGCGTCCTTGCCGACGACACGCGGCAGCGACATCAGCTTGAGCGCGTCGTCCAGGGTCACCGTGTCCAGGGACATCGACTTGAAGAGCGAGGCCGTACGCGGCTTGACGGCGTTCTTGCCGGTCTTCGGGGTGCCCTCGGGGAGTACCTCGGTGACGTACGGCCCGTAGCGGCCGTCCCTGGCGATGATCTGGCGACCCGTGACCGGGTCGGTCCCCAGCTCGAAGTCGCCGCTCGGCTTGGCGAGCAACTCCTCCGCGTACTCGACGCTCAGCTCGTCCGGAGCGAGATCCTCCGGCACATCCGCGCGCTGGTGGTTCTCGGAGTCCTTCTCGCCGCGCTCGATGTACGGGCCGTAGCGCCCGACGCGCAGCACGATGCCGTCGCCGACCGGGAACGACGACACCTCGCGGGCGTCGATCGCACCCAGGTCGGTGACGAGCTCCTTGAGGCCGCCCAGGTGGTCCCCGTCGCCGTTGCCGGCCTCGGCCGCGCTGCTGTCGCCGTTCGCTCCCTCACCGAAGTAGAAGCGCCTCAGCCACGGCACGGCCCGCGCCTCGCCCCGCGCGATGCGGTCGAGGTCGTCCTCCATCTTCGCGGTGAAGCTGTAGTCGACGAGCCGCCCGAAGTGCTTCTCCAGGAGGTTGACCACGGCGAAGGACAGGAAGGAAGGCACGAGCGCCGTGCCCTTCTTGAAGACATAGCCGCGGTCGAGGATGGTCCCGATGATCGACGCGTACGTCGACGGGCGGCCGATCTCGCGCTCTTCGAGCTCCTTGACCAGGCTGGCCTCGGTGTAACGGGCCGGGGGCTTGGTCGCGTGGCCGTCGACCGAGATCTCCTCGGCGGACAGCGCGTCGCCCTCGTTGACCTGGGGCAGCCGGCGCTCGCGGTCGTCCAGCTCGGCGTTCGGGTCGTCCGCGCCCTCGACGTACGCCTTCAGGAAGCCGTGGAAGGTGATGGTCTTGCCGGACGCGCTGAACTCGGCGTCCCGGCCGTCAGCGGCGCGGCCACCGATCTTCACCGTGACGGAGTTCCCGGTCGCGTCCTTCATCTGGGAGGCGACGGTCCGCTTCCAGATCAGCTCGTAGAGCCTGAACTGGTCGCCGGTCAGCCCGGTCTCGGCGGGCGTACGGAAACGGTCCCCGGAGGGGCGGATCGCCTCGTGCGCCTCCTGCGCGTTCTTGACCTTCCCGGCGTACGTCCGCGGCTGCGGCGGCAGGTAGTCGGCGCCGTACAGCTGCGTGACCTGGGCGCGGGCCGCGGCGACCGCAGTGTCCGAGAGGGTCGTGGAGTCCGTACGCATGTAGGTGATGAAGCCGTTCTCGTACAGCTTCTGCGCCACCTGCATCGTGGCCTTCGCGCCGAAGCCGAGCTTGCGCGAGGCCTCCTGCTGCATCGTCGTCGTACGGAACGGGGCGTACGGGGAGCGACGATACGGTTTCGACTCGACGGACCGTACGGAGAAGTTCGTGTTCTCCAGGGCGGCGGCGAGCGCGCGGGCGTTCGCCTCGTCCAGGTGGAGCGTGTTCGCGCTCTTCAGCTGCCCGAGCGAGTTGAAGTCGCGGCCCTGGGCGACACGCCTGCCGTCGACCGTGGTGAGGCGCGCGACCAGGGAGGACGGGTCGCTCGAGTCGCCGGCGCGGCCGGTGCCGAAGGTGCCCGTCAGGTCCCAGTACTCGGCGGAACGGAACGCGATGCGCTCGCGCTCCCGCTCGACGACCATGCGGGTCGCCACGGACTGGACACGGCCGGCCGACAGGCGCGGCATGACCTTCTTCCACAGGACCGGCGAGACCTCGTAGCCGTAGAGGCGGTCGAGGATGCGGCGGGTCTCCTGGGCGTCGACGAGCTTCTGGTTGAGCTCGCGCGGGTTGGCGACGGCGGCCTGGATCGCGGCCTTGGTGATCTCGTGGAAGACCATCCGCTTGACCGGGACCTTGGGCTTGAGCACCTCCTGGAGGTGCCAGGCGATGGCCTCGCCCTCGCGGTCCTCATCGGTGGCCAGGAAGAGCTCGTCGGAGTCCTTCAGCAGATCCTTGAGCTTCTTGACCTGCGCCCTCTTGTCGGCGTTGACGACATAGATGGGCTGGAAGTCGTGCTCGACGTCCACGCCGAGGCGGCGCACCTCGCCGGTGTACTTCTCGGGCACCTCCGCGGCGCCGTTGGGGAGGTCGCGAATGTGCCCGACGCTCGCTTCGACGACGTAGCCAGGGCCGAGATAGCCCTTGATCGTCTTCGCCTTGGCAGGCGACTCGACGATGACGAGTCGGCGGCCGCCGTGTGCGGTCTCGCTGGTCGGGGACAACTTCGCTCTTCTCTCCGGTCGACGCAGGGGGGCTCGCCCCGGGCGTTGGTCCGGGGGTCGGGTCGTGCTGACGCTGCGGAGTGTGACGGTACATCCCGCCCCCGTGTCAAACGGGAAAAGCCCGCAACGGCCACTCGAACGGTAACCCGACTCCCGGCATTCCTGCCGCCCGGAGTGTGGACCTGCTGTTTCGGTCCTATCCGGAGGGTGACTTCTCAGTTACCGAAACGGCGGGATCGCGACGGCCGGAGATCTTGCCTCCGACCCTTCGAAAGGGACAACTCCGGTTCCCCGGAGGGCATCGCTCCAAGGACGGGAGCCACACCGGGAGCCGCACCGGAAAGCGCGCATCCTCAGATGCGTGTGAAGCACCACACGGCGAGGAGCAGCGCGGCCGTCCCGGCCAAGCTCGCGACCATCGCGGACGCGGCCGGGCCCATCCCGTCGGCGACGGGTTCGCGGTGCCGCAGCCGGGCCGCGGTCCACACCAGCAATCCGGCTCCGAACAGGGCGAACACCGATCCCGCGAAGACCGCCGGTCCGTTCTCCATGGTTCGTTCCCTTCGCCCTTGGGTGCCCAAGGACGGGAGGCTGACACCTCCGGGAAGCGAGCACACGAACCCACGATGAACGCACGACGGACAGACCCGTGCGGCTTCCCGCGCACACCGCCGTGTCGGCTCGGATCGAATGTGTGGCCGCGGCGATTTCGCGCCATCCAAGACGGCTCGGCGATCGCGGGGCTTCTGCTCACCCGGCGGGCTCGAGGAACCCCTGTTCGATCAGCAGCCGGATCTGCGTGGGCGTACGGTCTCGCAACAACACCGGGTCTTCGCCGACCAGTTGGGCAATGGCGTCCAGAATTCGCCCCGCACTGAGTGTGCCGTCGCACACACCCGCGAAACCCGCGCCCACCGTGTCCACCCTGGTGGCCCGCCGCATCCCGCGGTTCTGGCGCAGTACGACATGCTCCGGATCCTCGGCGCCGGGCAGTCCGACCTGCTCCTGCACGATCTCGCCCGCAAGCTTGAAGTGCCCGGCGAGCAGCGCCGCGTCGTCGTGCGCACGCAGATAGTCCACACGATCGAAGTGCGCGCGCACCGTCTCGCCGAGCGGCTGTTCGACGGGATGCGGCCACTCCTCCACGACGACCGAGGGCTGTGCGGCCCCCGACTTGCGCAGGGTGATCCACCCGAAGCCCACGGCCCTGACCTTGCGCGTCTCGAACTCGTCGAGCCACGCGTCGTACCGTGTCTGGTACTCCACCGGATCCGCATGATGATCGCCGGCGTCTCGCAGCCACAATTCGGCGTACTGCATGACGTCCTGCACCTCGCGCTGCACGACCCACGCGTCACAGCCGCGCGGCACCCAGGACCGCAGCCGGTCCTGCCAGTCCTCCCCCTCCACGTGCTGCCAGTTGGCAAGGAACTGCGCATACCCCCCTTCGTTGAGGTGAACGCCCGCACCTTGAACGAGCGCGCGACACAGATCGTCCCCGCCCATCCCGCCGTCCCGGTAGGTGAGCCGGGCACCGGGGGAGATGACGAAGGGCGGGTTGGAGACAATCAGGTCGTACGTCTCCTCGCCCACCGGCTCGAACAACGAGCCCTCACGCAGAGCTGCCCCCGAGGTTCCGGACAGGGCGAGCGTGAGCGCGGTGATGTGCAGCGCGCGCGGGTTGACGTCGGTCGCGGTCACCCGCGTGGCGTGCTGTGCGGCGTGCAGCGCCTGGATTCCGGAGCCGCTGCCGAGGTCGAGGGCGGACGCGACGGGCGTACGCACCGTGATACCCGCCAGGGTTGTGGACGCGCCGCCCACTCCGAGTACGACCCTTTCGTCACGGCTGCCGATGCCGCCGGCCCCGCCCACCGCGCAGCCCAGGTCCGAGACGATGAACCAGTCCTCGCCGCCGGGTCCGCCGTACGGCCGGACGTCGACCGTCGCCGCGACCTCGCCGCCGCCGGTCCTGGTCAGCCAGCCGCCCTCCAGACAGTCCTGAACCGGCAGTACGTCCACCACGCGCGCGTGCGGCACGGGCTGCTGCAACAGGAACAGCCGTACGAGCGTCTCCAGCGGCGTGTCGCCCCGGGTCGCCCGGAGCGCGGGTACGGTCTCGCTCCGGGCCAGCGCCGCGTACGCGGAGGCGCCCAGCAGATCGAGCAGGCCGTCGGCGCTGAAGGAGGCGCTCAGGAGGGCGTCCCGCAGCCGCGCGGTGACGTCGGAGCGGTCGGTCGAGGGCAGCGTTGCCAGGCTGGTGTTACTCACGCCTCCATTGTTGCCGCTCCCGCCGACGGGACGCGTGTCCCTGTGGACAACATGCCGCCTGTGGACAACATGCCGGTGGCCCGGCACGCACGCGTGCCGGGCCACCGTTCGGTTGACGAACGATCGGTCTCCTGGAGTCAGCCGTTGTCTCCTGGGGTCAGCCGTTGGTCGCCGACGGCGAACCGGAGGCCGACTTGCAGCTCTCCTGCTTGGCCATCGCCTGGCCCACCTCGCCCTCCTGCAGCTTGTTCAGGGCGACGTTGCCGCTCTGGCCCAGCTTGTCCAGCTCGGTGGCGATGTCCTTGAGTCCGTCCGCGAACTTCCCCTGGTCCTTGGTGTCGAGCGCGTCGACCTGCTTCTTGAGGTCGGCGTACGACGTGGAGATGCCGTTGAGCTCCTTGACGGCGTCCGCCTTCTTCTTCTCGCCGTTCTCGACCTCCGGCGCCCCGGCCTTGGTCACGGCGGCTCCGATCGCCTTGTAGGCGTCGGACATGTCCTGGAAGGCCTGGGAGTCCGTCTTCTGGACATCCGCCGGCGTGCTGTTGTCCGAGGTCTGCTTCTGGATGGAGGTGTTGGCGGCCTCGATCTTCTTCGCCTGCGGCTGCACCTCGTCACAGACCTCTTTGGCCCAGGAGTTCAGCTTTTCGCTGCTGTCGTCTCCGCCACATCCCGACAGCGCCAGTACCAGTACCGCACCGCCGGACAGTGCGGCCGCGAGCTTCTTGTTCACCGGATTGGTCCCTTCCATGGCTCTCGGCCCCGGAACATACACGCCAAGTGGGCGGCACCCACGAGATGGGAGTCCGATTTATAAAATATTGCAACCATTTGCACCAAGCGAGAGAAGGCTCACGAACCCGGCGTGAAAACCCGAGAGCGGAACCTGACCAGCCGTAAGGCCAAGCCGTGGAGCAATCGCCTACGAAACCACCGCCGCATCCGCCGACTTGGAAACCGGCTCGGAGTTGTCTTCGTCACTCACGGCGATCCCGCGCCGCTTGGACACGTACACCGCGCCCACGATGACAGCGATCGAAAGCACCGCGATGAGGACGCGCATACCCACGCTCTTGTCCTCGCCGTAGCTGAATTTGACCACCGCGGGCGCGATGAGCAGCGCCACCAGGTTCATCACCTTCAGCAGGGGGTTGATCGCGGGACCGGCGGTGTCCTTGAAAGGGTCACCGACCGTGTCGCCGATCACCGTGGCGGCATGGGCCTCGCTGCCCTTGCCACCGTGGTGACCGTCCTCGACGAGCTTCTTCGCGTTGTCCCACGCCCCGCCGGAGTTGGCAAGGAAGACGGCCATCAGCGTGCCCGTACCGATCGCGCCCGCGAGGAACGAGCCGAGCGCACCGACCCCGAGCGTGAACCCGATCGCGATCGGCGTCAGTACGGCGAGCAGACCCGGTGTGGCCAGCTCGCGCAGCGCGTCCTTGGTGCAGATGTCGACGACGCGCCCGTACTCGGGCTTCTCGGTGTAGTCCATGATCCCGGGATGCTCGCGGAACTGCCGCCGCACCTCGTAGACCACGGCCCCCGCGGACCGCGAGACCGCGTTGATCGCCAGCCCCGAGAAGAGGAAGACGACCGCGGCGCCCGCGATGAGCCCGACGAGGTTGTTGGGCTGCGAGATGTCCATCATCAGGTTCAGCGGCGCGTCCTCGCCGGTGACCGTCTCGCCCACTTCGTTCGCGGCCGTGAGGATCGCGTCGCGGTACGAGCCGAAGAGCGCCGCCGCCGCCAGGACGGCGGTGGCGATGGCGATGCCCTTGGTGATGGCCTTGGTGGTGTTGCCCACGGCGTCCAGGTCGGTGAGCACCTGCGCGCCCGCGCCCGTGACGTCACCGGACATCTCGGCGATGCCCTGCGCGTTGTCGGAGACCGGCCCGAAGGTGTCCATGGCGACGATCACGCCGACCGTGGTGAGCAGGCCGGTACCGGCCAGCGCCACCGCGAAGAGCGCCAGCATGATCGACGTACCGCCGAGCAGGAAGGCCCCGTAGACGCCGAGGCCGATCAACAGGGCGGTGTAGACGGCCGATTCGAGACCGATGGAGATACCCGCGAGGACGACGGTGGCCGCACCGGTGAGCGAGCTCTTGCCGATGTCCCGTACGGGACGGCGGGTCGTCTCGGTGAAGTAGCCCGTGAGCTGCTGGATCAGCGCGGCCAGCACGATGCCGATCGCGACGGCGACGAGCGCGAGGATCCGCGGATCGCCACCGTTGTCCAGGATGGCCGTGTCCGTGACGCCGTCCAGGTCGGCGTACGAGGACGGCAGGTAGATGAAGACGGCCGCGGCCACCAGCACCAGCGAGATCACCGCGGAGATGAAGAAACCACGGTTGATGGCGCTCATCCCGCTGCGGTCCGCACGGCGCGGAGCCACGGCGAAGATGCCGATCATGGCGGTGATGACACCGATCGCGGGCACGATCAGCGGGAAGCCGAGCCCGTAGTCGCCGAACGCCGCGCTGCCCAGGATCAGCGCGGCGACGAGCGTGACGGCGTACGACTCGAAGAGGTCGGCGGCCATACCGGCGCAGTCGCCGACGTTGTCGCCCACGTTGTCGGCGATGGTCGCGGCATTGCGCGGATCGTCCTCCGGAATGCCTTGCTCGACCTTGCCGACCAGGTCGGCGCCGACGTCGGCGGCCTTGGTGAAGATGCCGCCGCCGACACGCATGAACATGGCGATCAGCGCGGCGCCGAGACCGAAGCCCTCCAGGACCTTCGGCGCGTCGGCCGCGTACACCAGCACCACACAGGAGGCGCCCAGCAGACCGAGCCCCACCGTGAACATGCCGACGACGCCGCCCGTGCGGAAAGCGATCTTCATGGCTTTGTGTGAGACGGCGGTGAGATCCTTTTCGGGTTCACCTTCCGCCGGAGTCGCTTCCCGTGCCGCGGCGGCTACGCGCACATTGCTGCGTACGGCGAGCCACATGCCGATATAGCCGGTGGTCGCCGAGAACGCCGCGCCGATCAAGAAGAAGACCGATCGTCCGGCGCGCTGATTCCAGTCGTCCGCGGGCAGCAGCATGAGCAGGAAGAACACCACGACGGCGAATACGCCGAGGGTGCGCAACTGGCGCGTCAGATAGGCGTTCGCGCCTTCCTGAACCGCTGCCGCGATCTTCTTCATGCTGTCGGTGCCCTCGCCGGCCGCCAGCACCTGGCGTACCAGGACCCCGGCGACCACCAGAGCCGCCAGGGCGACGACCGCGATGACGATCACGATGAGTCGGTTGTCGTCGGTCAGAACCGCGGCCGCGAGGGTTGTGGGATGGTCAAACTGATGAGGGGTAGAAAGCCCCGCCATTCGTCCTCCTTGACGCTTGGGCTGAGCTCAAGATGTGGACGGATTGTAGGTAGCCGAACCTGATCAAAACAGTGCGCGGTAAGCGGAATCGTCCTTCACATGCTCTTGAGTAAATGATCCACGGACCATCATGGAACCCGAAAGGGGTAATGCCTCAAAAGCATTGACGCTTGATCCGTTGACGC
Organism: Streptomyces yerevanensis; assembly: GCF_000716805.1. Lineage (NCBI taxonomy): Bacteria > Bacillati > Actinomycetota > Actinomycetes > Kitasatosporales > Streptomycetaceae > Streptomyces > Streptomyces yerevanensis. Next base: position 104,093 of record NZ_JNWJ01000018.1, read on the forward strand.
GCGACAGGAAGTAAACCCGATCATAAGGCTGATCGTGAATTCATTCACGATAACGCGTGCGCAATCCACGTGCACGAGCGCGCACGAAAAAGGGCCCCGCTGAGCAGGGCCCTTTCCGTACTGCGTGGGTGAGGGGTCAGGGGACGAGCGTGGCCGGCGGCGTGGTTGGCCAGCTCATCCTGATCAGTCCGCCGTTCTCACCGGCGGTGACCTCCACGTCGTCGACGAGGCCGCTGATGACCGCGAGGCCCATCTCGTCCTCCTCGGTCTCCGCGTCCGACTCGTCGGCTCCGCCATGGGCTCCCGGCACCTCGCCGGGGGCCGTATGCGGCGCCTCGTCGCCGACCTCGATGGAGAACTGCTTCTCCTCCTCGATCAGCAGCACCCGCACCGGCGCCGAGATACCGCCGCTCTGGTGCAGTCCGACGGCCCGCGTACAGGCTTCGCCGACGGCGAGCCTGACCTCGTCGAGGACGGCCTCGTCCACTCCGGACCTGCGCGCCACCGCTGCCGCCACCAGTCGGGCGGTCCTGACGTGCTCGGGCAGCGCGCTGAAGCGGAGTTCAACGGTGGCCATGCATCCCCCTCGGAACTACGGGCGTGCTGTCAGGGGGCCGGGCCGCCGAGCCCGACCCCCCCTCGTTGACTTTCTTCCGTCCCGGACCACGGCCCGGAACCGGCCTTCGGCCAAGGGCCGCTCGGTCACGACCGAGGACCGCTCAGTCCGTGGCCGCTACCGCCTCCTCGACCGAGGTGTGAATCGGGAACACCTTGGTGAGGCCGGTGATGCGGAAGATCTTCAGAATGCGCTCCTGGTTGCAGACCAGTCGCAGCGAGCCCTCGTGGGCGCGCACCCGCTTCAGGCCGCCTACCAGCACGCCGAGCCCGGTGGAGTCGAGGAAGTCCACGCCCTCCATGTCGACGACAAGATGAAAACTGCCGTCGTTCACCAGCTCGACCAGCTGCTCGCGCAGCTTGGGCGCGGTATATACATCGATTTCGCCACCGACTTCGACGACCGTACGATCGCCGACGGTACGTGTCGACAGGGACAGGTCCACGGATCCTCCAGCACCTTGCTATCGAGCGGTCGCCCCTCGGGACACCTCGGCGGAGCCCCCGGGACTGTTCGCCAGCCGCGATGGCATTCAATCACTTACCGGCAGGCGTGCACGACGCCTTAGGCCCATTGTCCGTCACGCCAGTGACACACTCGATGCCGATGGCCAAGAATCCCCGGTCCGATCGACCCTCGACGGACACCGCATCCCGACCCGCTCCGAGCACGGTTCTGAACCGGCTCGCCTCGGGGCCGAGCCGGGCTTCGCGCATCACTCATACGGAGCACTTGCCCCCGCGCGAGGGCCGCCATGCCGTCTGGCCCGACCGGATCCGCTCCGAGGTCATCGCGGCGGTGCAGGCCACGGGCATCGAGCACCCCTGGGCCCACCAGGCACAAGCCGCCGAGCACGCCCTGGACGGCGACTCCGTGATCGTCGCCACAGGCACCGCCTCGGGCAAGTCGCTGGCGTATCTCGTCCCGGTGCTGTCGCGTCTGCTCGACGGCTCCGAGGCCGCGAACGGCCGTGGCACGACCGCCCTCTACCTCGCCCCGACCAAGGCCCTCGCGGCGGACCAGTGCCGAGCCGTGAAGGAAATTTCACATCCTCTCGGCAACGCGGTGCGTCCCGCCGTCTACGACGGGGACACTCCCGTCGAGGAACGCGAGTGGGTACGCCAGTACGCCAACTACGTCCTGACCAACCCCGACATGCTGCACCGCGGGATACTGCCCTCCCACCCCCGCTGGTCCTCCTTCCTGCGCGCCCTGCGCTATGTCGTCATCGACGAGTGCCACACCTACCGAGGCGTCTTCGGCTCGCACGTCGCCCAGGTACTGCGCCGGCTGCGTCGCCTGTGTGCGCGGTACGGCTCCTCGCCCGTCTTCCTGCTGGCCTCAGCGACCGCCGCCGAGCCGTCGGTGGCCGCTCGCCGGCTGACCGGCCTGCCGGTCGTCGAGGTCGCGGACGACGCCTCACCGCGCGGCGAACTGGTGTTCGCACTCTGGGAGCCCCCGCTCACCGAACTCCACGGCGAGAAGGGAGCCCCCGTCCGCCGTACCGCCACCGCCGAGACCGCGGACCTCCTCACCGACCTGACCGTGCAGGGCGTCCGCTCGGTCGCCTTCGTACGCTCCCGCCGGGGCGCCGAGCTGATCTCGGTGATCGCCCAGGAACGGCTCGCCGAGATCGACCGCTCCCTGGCCCGGCGCGTGGCCGCGTACCGCGGCGGCTACCTCCCCGAGGAACGCCGCGCCCTCGAGCAAGCCCTCCACTCCGGCGAACTCCTCGGCCTCGCCGCCACCACCGCCCTCGAACTCGGCATCGACGTCTCCGGTCTGGACGCCGTCGTCATCGCCGGCTATCCCGGCACGAGGGCCTCACTGTGGCAGCAGGCGGGCCGCGCGGGACGCTCCGGGCAGGGCGCCCTCGCGATCCTGGTCGCCCGCGACGACCCACTGGACACGTTCCTCGTCCACCACCCGGAGGCCCTGTTCGACCAGCCGGTGGAGTCCACCGTCCTAGACCCCGACAACCCGTACGTCCTCGCGCCCCACCTGTGCGCCGCCGCCGCCGAACTGCCTCTGACGGACGAGGACCTGCCGCTCTTCGGCCCGGCCGCCGCCGATCTGCTTCCGCAGCTGGAAGCCGCGAAGCTGCTGCGTCGCCGTACGAAGGCATGGCACTGGACACGCCGGGAACGGGCCGCCGACCTCACGGACATCCGTGGCGGGGGCGGCAATCCGGTACAGGTCGTCGAGGCCGGTTCGGGCCGACTGCTGGGCACGGTCGACGCCGGCGCTGCGCACACCAGCGTCCACGACGGGGCGGTCCACCTTCACCAGGGCCGTACGTACCTGGTGAAGGAACTGGACCTCGAGGACTCGGTAGCCCTCGTCGAGGAGGCCAACCCGCCGTATTCGACGGTCGCCCGCGACACCACGGCCATCTCCGTCCTGGAAACGGACGTCGAAGTCCCCTGGGGCGAGGGCCGGTTGTGCTACGGCTCCGTGGAGGTCACCAACCAAGTCGTCTCCTTCCTGCGTCGTCGTGTCATCACCGGCGAAGTGCTCGGCGAGACGAAACTCGACCTCCCTCCTCGTACGCTCCGCACACGCGCCGTGTGGTGGACGGTCACCGAGGACCAGCTCGACGCCGCCCGCGTGACCCCGGAGATCCTCGGCGGCGCCCTGCACGCCGCCGAGCACGCGTCGATCGGCATGCTCCCGCTGTTCGCCACCTGCGACCGCTGGGACATCGGCGGCGTCTCCATCCCCCTGCATCCCGACACCCTCCTCCCGACGGTCTTCGTGTACGACGGCCACCCCGGCGGGGCGGGCTTCGCCGAGCGCGCCTTCCACACGGCTCGCGAGTGGCTCACGGCCACCCGCCAGGCCATCGCCTCCTGCGAGTGCGAGGCCGGCTGCCCGTCCTGCATCCAGTCCCCCAAATGCGGCAACGGCAACGACCCACTGCACAAGCGGGGGGCTGTGCGATTGCTGACGGTTCTGCTGCGGGGGACGCCGGAGGGACGGGAGACCGGGGCCGCCTCAGGGGCGGGAGCCGGAGGTGAGGGGGCGGAGGGGTAGATCGGGGCGGAGGGGTGGGCGGCGAGAGTGTCGGCTTCCGGCCGCCGGCCCAAGCTGGGCACGTGGGCCGGCGGGAGGCTGCCGGGCTCTACGGGGGTGCCCGCCATGGCGTCACCCCCGGTGCGGAGCCTGCCTCACTCCCGGGTGCGAGGTCGGCTCCTCCCGGCCTCCGTGCAAAGCCGACCCTCCACCGGCTCCACGCCAGCCCCTCTATCGGTGCACCCCCTCTGCGGGCTTGGCGGCTTCGCCCGCGGGGTGCGGCGGCGCTGTCACCCCCTCGGGCCCCGCCGGAGGCACCGGCCCTGCCGGTCCCGCCCGAGACCTGACCTCCGCGGTGAACGGCCCTCGCCCCGCCGCGACCCTGACGTCCGAGATCTCGCCGTAGACAGCACACCGCACGATGCGGGTGCCCTGCGCCCGCGCCACCCGGTCCGCCCGGGCGCAGGCCGCCGTACCGCCCTCCATCCAGTGGTCCGCCGCCGCGATCGCCGCCAAGTCAGCGGCACCACCCGCGTGGTGACGGGTCATAACCGCTTGGCTCATCGCGAGGATGACGCCGAAGAAGACGCACAGCACCGCGATCACGCCCACCGCCGAGACGGTCGCCGAGCCCCGATCCGAAGCGAACGCTCTCCTGCGCGAACCCCACCATCGCTCGCTTCCCCTCGTCATCCGCCCGCCCCCACCGTCTCCTCGGCCAGGGCCACGGCCTCGTGCTCCAGGTCGAGGGTCAGCGCGTCGGGGCCCGGAGGGTTCGCCGTGACCCGTACGCGCACCAGGTCGCCCTCGCGCCGAACCGTGACCTGCGCCCCGCTCGGCGCCGTCTGCCGGGCCACCGTCGTCACCGTGCCCGGTGGGTCCTGACGGGCCGCCGCACGTGCCCCCGCCCGGGCCGCGTCCACGCACTGGATCTGCGCGGACACGGCCATCAGGGCCCAGACCAGTGCCATCGCGAACGCGACCAGCACGGGCAGCACCATGGCCGCCTCCGCCGTCACGAACCCTCGGTCCCCGGCCATACGCGGGCCCAGACCCCGGCCCAGTACCGGACGGGCCGCCCGCTCCTCAGAACTGGCCATTGAGCGCTCGCTCCACAATGTCCTGCAGAGCCCCCTTGACCTGCCCGCTGGTCAGCACCTCGTAGAGCAGCGCGGCGAAGCCCACTGCCGCGATCAGCCCCATCGCGTACTCGGAGGTCACCATTCCGGCATCCCTCCGCGCCGCCGAAGCCCTCCGCACCGCCCAGGCCGTCGGCAGCTCCCACGTCCTGCCCATCAGCGCCTGCACCCTGCCGGCCCGCACTCGTACCCGCATTGCCTTGCTCATTCGAACCCCCGTGTAGATCCGCTCTGTCGACTCGTTCGACGAGTTCGACTCATTCACTTCGTCCAGCCCCGCTGGACCCGTTCCGTTCATCGCTCGCCCCTCATCACGTCTCGCCCGTCATCCACCGCCTCCCAACACCCCGCCTGCCAGCCCGATGACCACAGGCAGCACCCCGATGGCGATGAACGCGGGCAGGAAACACAGCCCCACAGGCGCGGTGACCATGACGGCCGCCCGCCGCGCACGAGTGGTGGCGGTACGTCCCCACTCCGCGCGGGCCTCCGCGGCGAGCCGCCCGACGGGACTCGCCGCCGGTACGCCCGACTCACCCGCCCGCTCCAGCAGCCGGGCCAGTGCCCGGGCGCCGGACAGCGCGGCCAACCCCCGCCACGCCTCGGCCGGTTCACCGCCGAGCCGCACCTCGGCCGCGCCCCGTGCGAGCCGTTCTCCCACAGGCCCTTCCAGCGCCTCCCCCACCGCCTGAGCCGCCGCCACGGGACTGGCGCCGGCCACGATGCAGGCCGCCAACAGATCGGCGGCAAGCGGCAGTTGCCGCTCGGCCAGTCCCGAGTCGGACTCCTCCGCCGGCGTAGGCCTTCGCTGCCACCTCCTCACTCCGAACCCGGCCACGAGCCCCACGACGATCCCGGAAACTCCGCCGACGAACACCCAGCAGGCGCTGACGGCGCCCGCCACCGGCAGCCACTTCCGCATCGAGGTCCGCACGTCGAAGCGTCGTCCGGTGGGCATCGGTGCCACGACCAGCACCGCTCCCAGCCGTCTGCGCACCCTCCGCTCCCGCCGCGCCGCCCCCAGGGCACACACCAGCGACCACATCCCCGCCACCAGGCACAGGGCCACCCCCAGCCTGTGGACAACCTCCGTACTCATCCCGCCTCCGCCTTCCGTACGATCCGCAGCGCCCACCACAGCCCGACGCCCTCCAGCGCCCCGCCGACCAGCAGACAGCCGAGGCCGGCGCCGGTGTGCAGCACGACGTGCAGCGGATCGGCGCCGAGCGCGGTGCCGAGGAGCAGGCCCAGCAGGGGCAAGCCCGCGAGCAGCACCGCCGTCGACCGCGCCCCCGCCAGCTGGGCGCGCAGATCGGCACGTTGATCCCGTTCCGCGCGCAACGCCGCCTCCAGTCGGTCGAGCCCTGCCGCGAGTCCGGCCCCCCGGTCCACGGCGACCCGCCAGCACGCGGCGAGGCCCAGCAGTCCCTCGGCGCCCGGCCGCCGTGCCGTATCAGTGAGCGCGCCGGGCACGTCCCCGCCGAACCGCGCCGCCGCCAGCACCACCGCCTGCGCATCGCCGAGCCCGCCCGAGTCACGAGCGGCGCGCAGCAGCGCCTCACCCGGCTGCCGCCCGGCGCGCACCTCCCCCGCGAGCGCCCCGCACAACGCGATCACCGCATCGGCCCACCGCTCCCGCGTACGCCGCGCCTGACCGGCCCACCGAGCTCGCCTCACCAGCGGCACCCCGAGTGCGCCCACGACGAGCGGCACCACGGACGCCCCCAGAAGGGCGATCACCGATCCGGCGACCAGCGACCACCACTCGCCCCGAAGCCGATGCAGCCGCCGTAGCCACTCCACAGCCGGCGCGACCCGCTCCCGCGCCCTTCGCTCCCACGTCGGCGGTCCGGCCCCCGCCAACCCGCCACCTGCACACAGCAGTTGCGCCCGCCGGGCCCCTGGCCCTTGGCCACTCATCAGCCAGGCCGCCGCTCCGGCACACACCATTGCTGCACCCACCGACACCTCACCGACCCCCGTCACAAGCCCTCACTCCTCTCACCGAGCAGCCCCCGCAGCCGCTCCCAACCCCGCTCGTACGCGAAGGCCTCCGCGCCCCAGCGCAGCGCCGGCACCGTCACCACGAGCCCCGCCGGGTCCCGCTCCAGCACGTGCACCTCGGCGATCCGCCGCCGCCCGGCCCGGTCGCGTACGAGATGGAGCACCACCGAAAGGGCAGCCGCCACCTGGCTGTGCAGGGCGGCCCGGTCGAGCCCCGCCGCCGTGCCCAGCGCTTCCAAGCGGGCGGGCACCAATGACGCGGCGTTCGCGTGGACGGTGCCACCGCCGTTGTGGCCGGTGTTCAGCGCGGCCAGCAGATGGACGACTTCGGGCCCGCGCACCTCGCCGACGACCAACCGGTCCGGCCGCATCCGCAGGGCCTGGCGCACCAGGTCCTGGAGCGTGACGAGTCCGGCGCCCTCCTGATTGGCGGGTCGGGATTCCAGGCGTACGACATGGGGATGGTCAGGGCGCAGCTCCGCCGAGTCCTCGGCGAGCACGATCCGCTCACCCGGTCCAATCAGCCCCAGCAGAGCACTCAGGAGCGTCGTCTTTCCGCTGCCCGTACCGCCACTGATCAGGAACGACAGCCGGGCGTCGAGCAGCGCCCGCAGCACCCGGTCGCCGCCAGGGGGTACGGTCCCCGCCGCCACCAGTTCGTCGAGTGTGAACGCCCGAGGCCGCACGACCCGCAGCGACAGGCACGTCGAGCCGACCGCGACCGGTGGCAGCACCGCATGCAGACGCGTACCGTCCGGAAGCCGCGCGTCGACCCAGGGGTGCGCGTCGTCGAGCCGACGCCCGGCCACGGCCGCGAGGCGCTGCGCGAGCCGTCGTACGGCCGCCGCGTCCGGAAAGGAAACGGCCGTCAGCTCCAGGCCGCCGCCCCGGTCCACCCACACCCGGTCAGGTGCCGAGACCAGCACATCGGTCACCGAGGGATCGGCGAGCAACGGCTCCAGCGGGCCGGTCCCGACCAGCTCGGAGCGCAACCGCTCGGCGGCGCCGAGCACTTCGGCGTCCCCCAGCACCCGCCCCTGATCCCGCAAGGCCTGCGCCACGCGCGCCGGAGTCGGCTCGGCCCCACTTTCGGCCAGCCACTGCCGCACCCCGTCCAGCAGCTCCCCATCGGCGGGCCGACCCACGCCCGTACGCCCGCCCGTCAGCCTCGCGTCCACAGGCAATCCCACGCTCGTACGTCCACCGAGCCCTCCGGCGCGCACGCGTGTGCCCCCGCTCATACGCCCCCTCCCGCAACCGCGGCCCGCTCCCAGAACGCCGAGCAGAAGCGGGCAAGCGGCCCCCGCGCGTCTGCTCCGGGCGGGGCCCCGCGTTCCTGGGCCACCGGCAGCCCCGTCTCCACGGGGACCTCGCCCGCCAGGGGCAGCCCGAGCAGTCGGGCCACCTCCTTGTCGTCCAGGCCGGGTGCGTACGGCCCTCGTACCGCGACTCGTAGATCGCGCAGGACCATGCCGATCACGGACGCCACCCGTCCTGCCGCCGCGACGGCGCGCAGCTCGGCGGGGACCACGAGGAGCCCGAGGTCCAGCTGGGCGAGAACCTCCGCGACCCCTTCGTCGATCCGGCGCGGCAGGTCCACGACCACCGTGCCGCCCCGCCGCCGGGCCGCGGCCAGCACCGCCCGCACGGCCTCGGGGGCGATGGCGACGCAGTCACCGCGGTCCCAGCTGAGGACACGCAAGGCGTGCAGCTCGGGCAGCGACTCCTCCAGGGCGCCGCCGCCGACCCGGCCGCGCGAGGCGGCGAAGGCCGGCCAGCGCAGGCCCTCGGCCGTCTCGCCGCCGAGGAGTACGTCGAGTCCGCCGCCCAGCGGATCCGCGTCCACGAGCAGTGTGCGCCGCCCCTCGCGCGCCGAGGTGACCGCGAGCGCGCAGGCGAGCGTGGAGGAACCGGCCCCGCCGCGGCCGCCGATCACGCCGACGGTGAGCGCGGGCGGGCCGACTCCTTCGGCCACGTCGGCGATCCGATCGACCAGCCATTGTTCGCCATCGGGCAGCAGCAGAACATGGTCGGCGCCGATCTCCACGGCCCGCTGCCACACCCCCGAATCGTCCTGATCCCGCCCTACCAGCACCACTCCGCGCCTGCGCACGGCTCCGCGCACCCGTCGCGCGGCATCATCGCCGACCAGCACCAAGGGCGCCGTCTCCCAGCCGCCTCCGCGCTCCGGCACTCCGTGGTGGACCTCGGGCCTGGCGCCCGCCGCGGCACACAGCCGTAGCAGGTCGTCCAGCAGTTCCACGTCTTCCGTGACGATCAACGGCCTGCCCTGCCGCCCCTCGGCGGCCGACGGCCGGTCGTGTGTGATGGCTCCCGCCACGATCTCCATCCCCTTCGCTGCTTCCTCGCGAAGCCCCCGCGGCCCCGCGAATCCCGCCCGCGCACAAGAACCGGCAACCGGTCCTCCATATGGACCGCCGATACGAACCGGCCATAGCCGCCGGACAAACCGAACCGGCCATGAACTCGCACCCGGCGGCACGCGCTGGAATCACGGTGCAGCGATCCCGGAAATCGTGTGGATCTTGCTCGATAACTGTGGACAACTCGATGGCTGTGAATATCGCGTTCACCCATACCGGTGACCCCTGTACGACTTCCACAGAGCAGCGTGACGACTACACACGGTGACGGATCATGCGTACGCGCGTAGAAGCACCGAAGCCCACACAAAGGGCCCGGCGCTCAGTGAAGGAAAGGAGAAAACCCATCCGGACATGCGACGACCCCCGCCGGGGGGGAGAGCGGGGGTCGTCCCCACGGCCGACTCGGGGGGGGAGGAGCCGGACCGGGTTAGCACGGTCGCGAACGATCCGTGACTTCCATGGTGTACCCGAGAGCCCTCTCAGGCAAACCCACACGCCTCACCTTACGCCGAATGGTGGGCGCCTATGCTCGGGCTCGTGGAAAACCACTCCTTGCCCCGCACAGCGGCCTTCTTTGATCTGGACAAGACGGTCATTGCGAAGTCGAGCACGCTCACGTTCAGCAAGTCGTTCTACCAAGGTGGACTGATCAACCGCCGGGCTGTGTTGCGTACCGCATATGCCCAGTTTGTCTTCCTCGCGGGCGGCGCCGACCACGACCAGATGGAGCGGATGCGCGAGTACCTGTCCGCGCTGTGCCGCGGCTGGAACGTCCAGCAGGTCAAGGAGATCGTCGCCGAGACGCTTCATGACCTGATCGACCCGATCATCTACGACGAGGCGGCGTCCCTCATCGAGGAGCACCACCTCGCCGGCCGCGACGTCGTGATCGTCTCCACGTCGGGAACGGAGGTCGTCGAGCCGATCGGTGAACTGCTCGGCGCCGACCGGGTGGTGGCGACCCGCATGGTCGTGGGCGACGACGGCTGCTTCACGGGCGATGTGGAGTACTACGCGTACGGTCCGACGAAGGCCGAGGCGATCAAGGAGCTGGCCGCCTCCGAGGGGTACGACCTCTCGCGCTGCTACGCCTACAGCGACTCGGCGACCGACATACCGATGCTCGAAGCCGTCGGCCATCCCCACGCCGTCAATCCCGACCGCGCGCTGCGCCGCGAGGCCACCACGCGCGCGTGGCCCATACTCGACTTCCACCATCCGGTGCGACTCAAGCAGCGGCTGTCCGTGCCGCCCCGGCCGGCCCTGGTCGCGGCAGCGGCGATAGGCGCGGCGGCGGCCACCGCGGGCCTGGTCTGGTACGCGAACCGGCGCCGCTCGGTGGTGGGCTGAGCCTGCCGAACGGCCCATGGCGATACGGGCGACCGATTCACTCCTCTTTGCTCCCAAAAGTAAAGAAGCGCAGCAAGGGCTTCCGCTTCCTCCGGTCCAGGAGTACAAAGAAGTTAACGGCCCGCGAGACCAAGGAACATCCGAAAGGATCACCTTTAACCGCAACCGAGGCCCCACGGACCGAGCATGAACACTGGGCACCCACGCGACGTCGACCCGTCGATTACGGGCCAGCCGCACCAGGAGACGGGCAAAGTTCCGACCTGATGGGCAATATCTCGAGGACGCTTGGTAACCCGGTGAACATGCCAGCGGCGGTACGAACTCTCGTACCGCCGCAACCCTGTTCAGGGAGTTTTTCGCCCTCCTGAGAGGCTCATTTCCAAGCCCCGAGGCAGCAGCCTCCACCGAGAAGGCCGGACGTCACGCCGCCCCGCGCTGCAGCGCCTCGCACACCGCCGTCGACTCCCGCGCGCCCAGCCCAACCGCCTTGCCACAGTGGGCGATCCAGGTCGCCATGCCCTCCGGGGTGCCGGAGACGTAGCCTTCGAAGGCTGCCAGATAGGCCGCGCGACCCTGTTCCGCTTGGCCTACCTCGGCCGGGCAGACGGATTTCGGGTCGAGGCCACTGCCGACCAGGACGATGCGTTCGGCCGCGCGTGCGACCAGGCCGTTGTGGGAGACGAAGGGGCGCAGGGCGAGGAGTTCGCCGTGCACCACGGCGGCGGTCACCAGGGCGGGGGCGGAGCTGCCCGCGATGACCAGCTGCGCGAGACCGTCGAGACGGCCCTCGACCTCGGCCGCGTCGGGCAGCGGCAGTTCGATCAGCGGCTCGTCGACGGGTTCGCCGTCCTGACGTGGCCGCCCGACCTCCTCCCCCTTGTCCGCGGCCGCCACCAGGTGCAGCCGCGCCAGTACCCGAAGGGGCGACTGCCGCCAGACGGACAGGAGTTGGCCCGCCTCGGCGGTCAGCCGGAGGGCCGCGCCCACCACCCGGGCCTCGTCGTCACCGCTGAAGTCGGTGCGTCGGCGCACCTCTTCGAGGGCCCAGTCGGCGCCGGACAGCGCGGCGGAGCCGCGCGCGCCGCGCAGCGCGGCCTCGGAGGTGACCTCGTTGCTGCGGCGCCGCATGATGCGGTGCCCATACACCCGGTCCACGGCCTTGCGCACGGACTCCACGGATTCGGCGACGCCGGGCAGCGAGCCCAGGGCCGCGAGCGGGTCGGCGTTCGCACCTGTCGTACTCATGAGTACGACCCTACGCACCACTGTGACCATCCCCACGAAGGAGTGGTCTTCTTCACGTTTGGCGGCGACCCAGTGCGATCTGACCACTAGGCTTACTGAACATGAAAATTGCTTTCGTTGGGAAGGGCGGCAGTGGCAAGACCACCCTGTCCTCGCTCTTCATCCGTCACCTCGCGACCACGGGATCGCCGGTCGTCGCGGTCGACGCCGACATCAACCAGCACCTCGGGCCCGCGCTCGGACTCGACGAGGCGGATGCCGCCACACTGCCCGCGATGGGCGACCGTCTTCCGCTGATCAAGGACTACCTGCGCGGCTCCAATCCGCGTATCGCCTCCACCGAGACGATGATCAAGACGACACCGCCCGGCGAGGGCTCCCGGCTGCTGCGGGTGGTCGAGAACAATCCGGTGTACGACGCCTGTGCGCGAGCCGTGGAACTCGACGGCGGCGCCGTCCGTTTGATGGTCACCGGCCCGTTCACCGAGGCCGATTTGGGAGTGGCCTGCTACCACTCCAAGACCGGTGCAGTGGAGCTCTGCCTGAATCATCTCGTCGACGGCCAGAGCGAGTACATCGTCGTCGACATGACGGCGGGCTCGGACTCCTTCGCGTCCGGCATGTTCACCCGCTTCGACATCACGTTCCTCGTCGCCGAGCCGACCCGGAAGGGGGTCTCCGTCTACCGCCAGTACAAGGAGTACGCGCGCGACTTCGGCGTCACCCTGAAGGTCGTCGGCAACAAGGTGCAGGGCCAGGACGACATCGACTTCCTCCGCGCCGAAGTCGGTGACGACCTCCTGGTGACGGTCGGGCACTCGGACTGGGTGCGCGCCATGGAGAAGGGCCGCCCGCCCCGCTTCGAGCACCTGGAGGACGCCAACCGCCGCGCCCTGCAGGTCCTTCAGGCTGCCGCGGACGCCACGTACGAGCTGCGCGACTGGGAGCGCTACACGCGCCAGATGGTGCACTTCCACCTGAAGAACGCGCAGTCCTGGGGCAACGAGCGGACGGGGGCCGACCTGGCCGCCCAGATCGACCCCGCCTTTGTGCTGCGTGAGGCCGAGACCGCCACGGCGTGACGGCTTGGCCTGGCCGACCGGGCGCTACGGCTTGGCCGCCGGGGCGCCCGGGACGCTCTTCGAGGCCGGAGCGGACCGGGCGGAGAGGAATGACGTCCAGCCCTGCGTCGGGGCCTGGCCGACCTTGAGCGTGCGGAGCTTGGCCAGTGTCTGCGGGTCCTGGGCGTCGAGCCAGTCGGCGAGCTGCCGGAAGGAGACGCAGCGCACCTCGCGCTGGGTGCAGACGCGCTCGATGGTCTCCTCGATGGCGCGCATATAGGTGCCGCCGTTCCAGGACTCGAAGTGGTTGCCGATGATCAGGGGCGCGCGGTTGCCGTGGTAGGCGCGGTCGAAGCCACTGAGCAGGCCGTCACGCATCTGATTGCCCCAGTACTCGTGCTTGGCCCGGTCGCCCTGGGACGTGGTGCCCGACTGGTTGACCATGAAGTTGTAGTCCATGGCGAGCGTCTCGAAGGCGCGTCCCGGAACCGGCACGAGCTGCATCGACAGATCCCACAGGCCCTGCTCCTTCTTGGGCCAGACCTGGTTGTTGACGCCGCTGGTGTCGTAGCGGAAGCCCATCTCGCGGGCCGCGTACAGGAAGTTCTCCCGGCCCTCCAGGCATGGTGTGCGGGCGCCGATCAGTTCCTTGTCGTAGTCGAAGGGCAGCGGGGAGGCCTGCCTTGTGCCCGTGTTGGTCTTCCAGGACTTCACGAACGACTTGGCCTGGTCGATCTCGCTCTTCCAGTCCTCGGCCGACCAGTCGCCGACGCCGCCGCTGCCGCAGAAGTGGCCGTTGAAGTGGGTGCCGATCTCGTTGCCCTCGAGCCAGGCGCCGCGCAGCTGCTCCACCGTGTCCCTCACGCCCCGCTCGTCATTGAAGCCGATGTCGGAGCGGCCGGGTGAGCGCCGTGGGGGACGGTAGAGGTCGCGTTTCTCGTCGGGCAGCAGGTACACGCCGCTGAGGAAGTACGTCATCGTCGCCTTGTTGTCCCTGGCCACCTTGCGGAAGTGGGAGAACAGCTTCTGGCTGTCCTCGCCCGCGCCGTCCCACGAGAACACCACGAACTGCGGCGGTTTCTGACCGGGCCTCAGCCGCTCGGGGCGGGGCAGATGCGGCTGCGTCCCGGTGAAGGCGGTGGAGCCGTCGCCGATCAGGCGGAGCGCGCTCTTGGGCACCGGGGCGCCTGCCTCGGCTCTCTTGGGCACCGGGGCGCCCGCCGTCTTCTTCGCGCCGGCGTCACCGGTCGCACAACCCGCGAGCGCCGCCGCGCAGACCGCGGCGGCCATGAAGCCCATGGCGATTCTCTGGGTGGCGCCCATCATCCGCCCACCTACTTCCTTCAGACCCGGGAAACCCGGGCGAGCACCGACAGCGCCGCCAAGGTCGCACGGAGATCCGAAGGAATTAATGCGACAAGCCGATGAATGTGCTCATTAACTCGCCAGAGTGATTCACTAACCCATTTGCGCCAGTTTTTCCCATCGAGCCTTTACTCTCCATTACCATTCATTTACCGAGCGTTGATAAACCTCGGCGCTGTAACGCCGTGCCTCACGGCCGCACTCCTAGCGACCGCGTAGCCCCGGAGGAGACGGGAACGACATGTCTGCCTGCACCCCCACCCGAACCGACGACTCTTCGCATCTGCCCGACGACGGGCGGCCGCACAGCCCGCCCTCGCCCTGCCGCGGTCCTCGGATCGCCGCCGCCGATCTGTCCGCCTCGATCACCGTCTTTCTGATCGCGCTGCCGCTGTCCCTCGGCATCGCTCTGGCGACCGGGGCGCCGCTGCAGGCAGGCCTCGTCGCCGCCGCGGTCGGCGGAATCCTGGTCGGTCGGCTCGGTGGCGCGCCGCTCCAGGTGAGCGGGCCCGCTGCCGGGCTCACGGTGGTCACAGCCGACCTCATCCAGCAGTACGGCTGGCGTACGACCTGCGCCATCACCGTGCTCGCCGGGCTCGCCCAGCTCGGCCTGGGCTTCCTGCGGGTGGCGCGCTCAGCGCTCGCCGTGAGCCCCGCGATCGTGCACGGCATGCTGGCCGGCATCGGCATCACCATCGCCGTCGCCCAGTTGCACATCGTGCTCGGCGGCTCACCGCACAGCTCCGTCGTCGACAACGTCCGCGAGCTGCCCGCCCAGTTGGCCGAGCCGCATCTGGCGGCGCTGTCGACGAGCGCCCTGACGCTGGCCGTACTGCTGCTGTGGCCGCGCATTCCCGGGCGGGCGGGGCGAGTTGTCCGTACGGTACCGGCGGCGCTCGCCGCGGTCGCGGGGGCCACGGCCGTAGCAGCGGTCGCCGGGCTGCGGCTGCCCCGGGTCGATCTGCCCTCCTGGAACAGCCACGCCCTCGCCGGGCTGCCCGAAGGGCCCGTCCTGGGCATCGCCGCGGCCGTGCTGACCATCGCGCTGGTCGGCAGCGTGGAGTCGCTGCTCTCCGCGGTGGCCGTGGACAAGTTGGCCGCCGCCCGCAAGCAGGGGCCGCGCATCCCGCGCGCGGACCTCGACCGGGAGCTGCGCGGCCAGGGCGTGGCGAACATCGTCTCCGGGACGCTGGGCGGACTGCCCGTCACCGGTGTCGCGGTGCGCAGCGCGGCCAACGTCCGTACAGGCGCTGTGAGCCGCAACTCCACGATGCTGCACGGCCTGTGGATCGTGGTCGCCGCGCTGCTGCTGGTGCCCGTACTGGACCTGATCCCGCTGGCCGCGCTCGCCGCGCTGGTGGCGGCCATCGGCGTACAGATGGTGTCGCTCAACCACATCCGCACCGTCACCCGCCATCGCGAGGTCCCGGTGTACGCGGCCACGACGGTGGGCGTGGTGTTCCTCGGCGTCCTCGAAGGCGTGGGGATCGGCGTCGCCGTGGCGGTGGCCGTGGCGCTGCACCGGCTGACCCGTACGCGCATCACCCACGAGGAGGACCAGGACGGCGTCCACCATGTGCGGGTACGCGGGCAGTTGACGTTTCTCGCCGTGCCGCGGCTCAGCCGGGCGCTGCATCTGGTGCCCCAAGGAGCGGATGCCGTCGTGGAGTTGGACGGCTCGTTCATGGACCACGCGGCGTACGAGTCGCTGCACGACTGGCAGAGTTCGCACATCACGCAGGGCGGATCGGTGGAGCTGACCGGGCGGTCAGGCGCGCGGATCACCGAGCCCGCGGGCGCCGCCCACTGCCACTGCCGGCCCTGGACGCCCTGGCGCAACCACCAGTGCGAGCAGCCGTCACGGACCGCGCCGCCGGACGGGGGTGCCGGCGAACTGGCCAGCGGCATCAGCGCGTTCCAGCGCAACACCGCTCCCCTGGTGCGCGGCGAGCTGGCCCGGCTCGCGCGGGAGGGGCAGCAGCCCTCGCAGCTCTTTCTGACCTGCGCCGACTCCCGGCTGGTCACGTCGATGATCACCTCCAGCGGCCCCGGCGATCTCTTCGTCGTACGCAATGTCGGCAATCTCGTGCCGCTGCCCGGCGAGGAGAGCGGGGACGACTCGGTGGCGGCCGCGATCGAGTACGCGGTGGAGGTGCTGAAGGTTAGATCCATCACCGTGTGCGGGCACTCCGGATGCGGGGCGATGCAGGCGCTGCTGCACAGCGAACCCACCGGCGCCCGGACGCCGTTGAAGCGATGGCTGCGGCATGGGTTGCCGAGTCTGGAGAGGGCGGCCGTGAAGGACGAGCCCCGGGCGCGGATCGCCGGGCGGGCGCCCGCCGACGCCGTCGAGCAGCTCTGCCTGACCAACGTGGTGCAGCAGTTGGAGCATCTGCGGGCGCACGAGTCCGTGGCCCGAGCTCTGCGGGAGGGCGCGCTCGAACTGCACGGGATGTACTTCCACGTGGGCGAGGCCCAGGCGTATCTGCTCACGGACGCGCCCGACACCCCCGACACCGAGGAGGCGCCCGGCGACCGGTCCGAACCCGGGCCGGAGCCCGGCGGCATGGTGTTCGACCGGGTCGAGGCGAGCGCCCTGCACGACGTCGGAACCTCACCCCACCCCGCAAACAGCCCTTGACCGCCCGCAAACGCCCACCCCCACCAGGCTCCCGCCACCCGCGAGCCTGAACCGCACACCTCCCCCGTCCGTGAAAACGTGTGGCCCCCTGTGCGCGGGGCCACCACCGCCGACCACCACCGCCCCAATAGGTCTAAACCAATTTCGGCGACGGCCCTTGTCACCAGGGGTCCGCGTCTGATGAGCTGGCCTGGGACACAACGGACACCCTGGGAAAGGGAGATGTCGTGAGCAACGAAAGCCTGGCCAACCTGCTTCGTGAGGAGCGCAGGTTCGCGCCGCCCGCCGACCTGGCCGCGAACGCCAACGTCACAGCGGAGGCGTACGAGCAGGCCAAGGCTGACCGGCTCGGTTTCTGGGCCGAGCAGGCGCGCCGGCTGACCTGGGCCACCGAGCCGACCGAGACGCTGGACTGGTCGAATCCGCCCTTCGCCAAATGGTTCGCGGACGGAAAGCTGAACGTCGCGTACAACTGCGTCGACCGCCATGTGGAGGCCGGGCACGGCGACCGGGTCGCGATCCACTTCGAGGGCGAGCCCGGCGACAGCAAGGCCATCACCTACGCCGAGTTGAAAGACGAGGTCTCCAGGGCCGCCAACGCCCTTACGGAGATCGGAGTTGAGAAGGGCGACCGGGTCGCCATCTACCTGCCGATGATTCCCGAAGCCGTCGTCGCGATGCTGGCTTGCGCCCGCATCGGCGCCGCGCACTCGGTCGTCTTCGGCGGCTTCTCGGCCGACGCCATCGCCACCCGTATCGAGGACGCCAGCGCGAAGCTGGTCATCACCGCGGACGGCGGCTACCGCCGCGGCAAGCCCTCCGCGCTCAAGCCCGCCGTCGACGAGGCGGTCGCGCGGGTCGACGGCGTCGACAAGGTCCTCGTCGTGCGCCGTACGGGCCAGGAGGTCGACTGGACCGAGGGCCGCGACATCTGGTGGCACGAGATCACGCAGAAGCAGTCCGCGGAGCACACGCCCGAGGCGTTCGACGCCGAGCAGCCGCTGTTCATCCTCTACACCTCGGGGACGACGGGTAAGCCGAAGGGCATCCTGCACACCTCCGGCGGCTACCTCACCCAGGCCGCGTACACCCACCACGCCGTCTTCGACCTCAAGCCGGAGACCGACGTCTACTGGTGCACGGCCGACATCGGCTGGGTGACGGGCCACTCGTACATCACGTACGGACCGCTCGCGAACGGCGCGACGCAGGTGATGTACGAGGGCACGCCGGACACCCCGCACCAGGGCCGCTTCTGGGAGATCATCCAGAAGTACGGCGTGACGATCCTCTACACCGCGCCCACCGTGATCCGCATGTTCATGAAGTGGGGCGACGACATCCCCGCGAAGTTCGACCTGTCCAGCCTTCGCGTGCTGGGGTCGGTGGGCGAGCCGATCAACCCCGAGGCGTGGATCTGGTACCGCAAACACATCGGCGCCGACAAGTGCCCGGTCGTGGACACCTGGTGGCAGACCGAGACCGGCTCGATGATGATCTCGCCGCTGCCGGGCGTGACGGAGGCCAAGCCCGGCTCCGCGCAGCGCGCGCTGCCCGGCATCTCCGCGACGGTCGTCGACGACGAGGCGAACGAAGTGCCGGACGGAGGCGGCGGCTATCTCGTCCTCACCGAGCCGTGGCCGTCGATGCTGCGCACCATCTGGGGCGATGACCAGCGGTTCCTCGACACGTACTGGTCGCGCTTCGAGGGCAGGTACTTCGCTGGTGACGGTGCGAAGAAGGACGAGGACGGCGACATCTGGCTGCTCGGCCGGGTCGACGACGTGATGCTCGTGTCCGGGCACAACATCTCCACCACCGAGGTCGAGTCGGCGCTCGTCTCGCACCCCTCCGTCGCCGAGGCGGCGGTCGTGGGCGCGGCGGACGAGACCACCGGCCAGGCGATCGTGGCCTTCGTGATCCTGCGCGGCTCGGCCGCGGAAACTGCGGACCTGGTGGGCGAGCTGCGCGCCCACGTCAGCAAGGCCCTCGGCCCGATCGCGAAGCCCAAGCGGATCCTGCCGGTGGCCGAGCTGCCCAAGACCCGCTCCGGCAAGATCATGCGCCGTCTGCTGCGCGACGTCGCCGAGAACCGCGAGCTCGGTGACGTCACCACGCTCACCGACTCCACGGTGATGGAGCTGATCCAGACGAAGCTCCCGTCGGCGGCCAGCGAGGACTGACAGCCCTACGTACGACGAGAAGGGCACCCGGCGACACACCGGGTGCCCTTCTTACGTAAGCTAAGGAAAGCGTCAACAACTCGACAAGAAGCCTGAGGTGCGCCGGGAAGTCTGGTCGGCATGTGCTCTGCCCTGCCTACCGACCGGAGGTCGAACCCACGTGCCCGCGCCCGCACCCGCCCCCAGCAAAGACCGCAAGGTCCTCGGACGGCTTTCGCTCCCCGAGCGGAACTTCGTCGCGGAAGCCCTGCGCACCGAAACCGTCGGCGGCGTGCTCCTGCTCCTCGCCGCGATCGCCGCGCTGATCTGGGCGAACAGCGGGCTGAAGGAGAGTTACGAGTCGGTCCGCGACTTCCACCTCGGGCCCGCCTCGCTCGGCCTCGACCTCTCCATCGGGCACTGGGCCGCCGACGGACTGCTCGCGGTCTTCTTCTTCGTCGCCGGTATCGAGCTCAAGCGCGAGCTGGTCGCCGGTGATCTCAAGGACCCCAGGGCCGCCGTACTCCCGGTCGTCGCCGCGCTCTGCGGCATGGCTGTGCCCGCGCTCGTCTACACGCTGGTCAGCGCCACCGGCGGGGGCTCGCTCGCCGGCTGGGCCGTGCCGACCGCGACCGACATCGCCTTCGCGCTCGCCGTCCTCGCCGTCATCGGTACGTCCCTGCCGAGCGCCCTGCGCGCCTTCCTGCTCACCCTCGCGGTCGTCGACGATCTCTTCGCGATTCTGATCATCGCGGTGTTCTTCACCGACGACCTGAACTTCGCGGCCCTGGGCGGCGCCGTCGTCAGCCTCGCCGTCTTCTGGCTGCTGCTCAGGAAGGGCATACGCGGCTGGTACGTGTACGTCCCGCTCGCCCTGGTCATCTGGGGGCTGATGTACAACAGCGGCATCCACGCCACCATCGCCGGTGTCGCGATGGGCCTGATGCTGCGCTGCACCAGGCGGGAGGGCGAGGAGCACTCGCCCGGCGAGCGCATCGAGCATCTCGTACGTCCCTTGTCGGCGGGCCTCGCCGTGCCGCTGTTCGCCCTGTTCAGCGCGGGGGTCGCGGTGTCGGGCGGCGCGATCGGAGAGGTGTTCACGCGGCCGGAGACGCTGGGTGTCGTGCTCGGTCTTGTCGTCGGCAAGGCGGTCGGCATCTTCGGCGGTACGTGGCTGACGGCCCGCTTCACCAGGGCGGAGCTCTCCGAGGAACTGGCCTGGCCGGACGTCTTCGCGGTGTCCTCCCTCGCGGGCATCGGCTTCACCGTCTCGCTGCTCATCGGCGAGCTCGCCTTCGAGGGCGACGAGGTCCTCACCGACGAGGTCAAGGCCGCCGTCCTGACGGGCTCGCTGATCGCGGCCGTCCTGGCGGGGACCCTGCTGAAGATACGGAACGCCAAGTACCGCAAGCTCTGGGAGGCCGAGGAGCTGGACGAGGACCTCGACGGCATCCCCGACGTCTACGAGCAGGACAACCCGGAGTACCACCTGCGGATGGCCGACATCTACGAGCGGAAGGCCGCCGAACATCGCAGGCTTGCCGAAGTGACGGCCGGGGCAAGCGAGGAGAACGACGGTCCGGCATGATCTGACACGCACGCAAAACGCCCAGGAGCCGAAGAGCCCCAGGGTCCAAGTGAACGTCCCAAGAGAACAGGGAGTACGCGATGAGCGCACCCGACGGCAGCCCGGTCGGCGCCGAACGCAGCATCGGCCAGCTGTTCGCCTCGGCGACGACCGAGATGTCCGCGCTGGTGCACGACGAGATCGCGCTGGCGAAGGCCCAGCTCAAGCGCGACGTCAAGCGCGGTGCGGTGGGCGGCGGCGCGTTCGCGGCGGCCGGGGCGGTACTGATCTTCTCCCTGCCGATGCTGAGCTTCGCGCTGGCGTACGGGATCCGCACCTGGAGCGACTGGAACCTCGCCGTCTGCTTCCTGCTGTCGTTCGCCGCGAACGTGCTGGTCGCGGGCGTACTCGCCCTGATCGGCGTCGTCTTCGCGAAGAAGGCCAAGAAGGGCAAGGGGCCGCAGAAGACCGCGGCCTCGGTCAAGGAGACCGCAGCCGTCCTGCAGAACGCGAAGCCGCACCCGCGGGCCGAACCGGTCGGTGAGGGCGTCAAGGCTGTGGCACGCTCGTCCTCATGACGGGCTCCTCCATCCCTGCGGGGCAATCACCCTCGGCGCCATCCACCTCGGTCGTACGGCTCGACGTGCCCGGCGGGAAAGAGGTGCGTCACCGGGACGTCGCCGCCAACGGCGCGCGTTTCCACATCGCCGAGATGGGCGACGGGCCGCTGGTCCTGCTGCTGCACGGCTTTCCGCAGTTCTGGTGGACCTGGCGGCATCAGCTGGTCGCACTCGCCGACGCGGGCTTCCGCGCGGTCGCGATGGACCTGCGAGGCGTCGGCGGCAGTGACCGTACGCCGCGCGGCTACGACCCGGCGAACCTCGCGCTGGACATCACCGGGGTCGTACGGTCCCTCGGCGAGCCCGACGCGGCCCTGGTCGGGCATGACCTCGGCGGCTATCTGGCGTGGACGGCGGCCGTGATGCGCCCCAAGCTGGTGCGCCGGCTCGCGGTGGCCTCGATGCCGCATCCCCGGCGATGGCGCTCGGCGATGCTCACGGACATGAGGCAGACCAAGGCGGGCTCGTACATCTGGGGCTTTCAACGGCCCTGGATCCCGGAGCGCCAACTCGTCGCCGATGAGGGCGCCCTGGTAGGCCGTCTCGTACGGGACTGGTCCGGGCCGCGGCTGCCGGACGACGAGGCCGTGGAGATGTACCAGCAGGCGATGCGCATCCCCTCGACGGCGCACTGCTCGGTCGAGCCGTACCGCTGGATGGTGCGCTCGCTGGCGCGGCCGGACGGCATCCAGTTCAACCGTCGGATGAAGCGGCCGGTGCGGGTGCCGACGCTGCATCTGCACGGCTCGCTCGATCCGGTGATGCGCACGCGCAGCGCGGCGGGCTCCGGGGAGTACGTCGAAGCGCCGTACCGCTGGCGGCTGTTCGACGGGCTGGGGCACTTTCCGCACGAGGAGGACCCCGCAGCGTTCTCGACCGAACTCATCAATTGGCTCAAGGACCCAGAGCCGGACCGCTGAGGAGCCTGGCTCCGCTGGAAATGCCGTTCGAAGCTGCGGGTCCATCGTGGCTGGTCGCTCCCCCACTCTCGAACAGGCTCGAGCGGGGGGACCCCCATCGCGGCGGAGCCGCATATCGACACAGCCCCGCGCCCCTGAGAGGCCTGCGGCCTCCCTGGGGCGCGGTACCGCACCGGACCTTGGCAAGGCCGCCTCGATCAGGCCCACTGAGGCCCCCGACGGGAACGCTTGTCCTACGAACTGCCAATGCCTCGCGCATAGGCCAATTGGGGGCCATGGGGGCGGTTATCGACCTTGGGGCAGGGGCAGACGTCGGGGTATGGGCTGGACGCACGACTACAGTGACGCAGCACGCAACCGCCGCTCGGCCGGTGGCCTGAGCTCCCACCAGAGGGGCGCCCCGCAGATGCAGGGCACGGACCCCCGGCTGGGCATCCCACGCATTCTGAGGCGCCGGGCCCGCTGGGTCTCGGCGCGCCTGCGCCATCCCCGCGGCTGAACCGCCCCCGCGGCGCCCGGTCACAGCGCGCAGCTGTCGCTGTCCACCTGCTGGTTGGCGGTGCGGCCCTTGGCGATGTCCTCCTGGACCTCGTCCGCGGTGAGCGCGTACCCCGTCTCCGGGTCGTCGAGGGACTTCGCGAAGACCACTCCGTACACCTTGCCGTCCGGGGTGAGCAGCGGCCCGCCGGAGTTGCCCTGGCGCACGGTCGCGTAGAGCGAGTAGACGTCGCGGCGCACGGTGCCCCGGTGGTAGATGTCCGGGCCGTCGGCCGTGATGCGGCCGCGTACGCGCGCCGCGTTGACGGTGTACGAGCCGTTCTCCGGGAAGCCCGCGACGATCGCGCCCTCGCCGCTCGCGGCGTCCTGGGACGTGAACTGGAGAGCGGGGGCGCGCAGATCGGGTACGTCGAGTACGGCGATGTCGCGCTCCCAGTCGTAGAGCACTACCTTCCCGGCGTACCGCTTGCCCTCGCCGCCTATCTGGATGTACGGCTCGTCGACGCCACCCACCACGTGCGCGTTCGTCATCACGCGGCGCTGGCCAAAGACGAAGCCGGTGCCTTCGAGGACCTTGCCGCAGCTCTCGGCGGTGCCGGTGACCTTGACGATGGAACGCTGGGCGCGGACGGCGACCGCGCTGTTGGCCAGGGCCGGGTCGGGGGCCTCCACTTCCTTGATGGGCTCGTCCGAGAACGGGCTGAAGACCTGCGGGAAGCCGTTCTGCGCGAGGACCGAGGAGAAGTCGGTGAACCAGGTGTCGGCCTGGTCGGGCAGGACCTCCGACACCCCCAGCAGCACCTTGGAGTTACGGACTTCCTTGCCGACCGTGGGCATCGCCGTCGTATTGGCCAGCATCGAACCGATCAGCCAGGCGACCAGCAGCATCGCCACGACGTTGACGAGGGCGCCGCCCGTGGCGTCCAGGGCGCGGGCCGGGGACCAGGTGATGTACCGGCGCAGCTTGTTGCCGAGGTGGGTGGTGAGGGCCTGGCCGACGGAGGCACAGACGATCACGACGACCACAGCGACAACGGCAGCCGTGGTGCCCACTTCGGCGTCATCGGTCAGGGCGTCCCAGATGACAGGCAGCAGGTAGACGGCGACGAGACCGCCGCCCAGGAAGCCGATCACCGACAGGATGCCGACGACGAACCCCTGGCGATAGCCCACGATCGCGAACCACACGGCGGCGACCAGCAGCAGGATGTCCAGCACGTTCACTGATTCAAGCCTCGCCTCGTCACTTCACGTTCGCCATCGCCCGGCCGGGGGTCCGGCCCGCCGCGCAGCGGCAATGGGACACAACATTCCCCGGAAAGACACAGCACGGCGCCCACCCTGTCATGAGCGCCAGTCGAGCGGGACCTGCTTCTCGCGGTCCCAAGGTCGTTCCCAGCCGGAGTAGTGCAGGAGTCGGTCGATGATTCCGGCTGTGAAACCCCAGACGAGGGCGGATTCGACCAGGAATGCCGGACCTTGGTGGCCGCTGGGGTGGACGGTCGTCGCGCGGTTGGCGGGGTCCGTGAGATCCGCCACGGGGACGGTGAACACCCGGGCCGTCTCGTTCGGATCGACGACGCCCACCGGCGTACGCTCGCGCCACCAGCCCAGCACCGGGGTGACCACGAAGCCGCTCACCGGGATGTAGAGCGCGGGCAGTACGCCGAAGAGCTGGACGCCGCGCGGGTCGAGCCCGGTCTCCTCCTCGGCCTCGCGGAGAGCGGCCCGCAGCGGCCCGTCGGCCTTCGGGTCGCCGTCCTCGGGGTCGAGGGCGCCACCGGGGAACGACGGCTGCCCCGCATGCGATCTGAGCGAATGGGCTCGCTCCATGAGCAGCAGCTCGGGGCCGCGCTCCCCTTCGCCGAACAGAATCAGTACGGCGGACTGGCGGCCCGCGCCGTTCGTCGGCGGCAGGAAGCGGCTCAGCTGGAGCGGCTCCACCGTCTCCACGGCGTGCACCACCGGGTCCAGCCAGCCGGGCAGGCCGTCCTTGCTCAGGCCCAGTCGGCCGTTGTGCATATCGCTCGCGTGCGTCATCGACACCCCCGTTCTGCTGATCTCAACGCCCTTGGCCCACCTGATCGTTCCGTCATCCCGAATCCGCTGAAGACGCGCTCGGCGCGGGCGCCCCCAGCGGCGGCGCGGGGATGCCGCCCGCGTCCAGGTACGCCTGCGGAGGCTTGAGGCGCTGGCCCGGGAAGCCGCCCTTCTCGTACTTCAGGAGCTTCCTGGCCTTCTCCGGGTCCGTCTCGCCCTCTCCGTACGCCGGGCAGAGCGGGGCGATGGGGCAGGCGCCGCAGGCTGGCTTGCGGGCGTGGCAAATACGGCGGCCGTGCCAGATCACATGGTGGGAGAGGTCCGTCCAGTCGCTCTTGGGGAAGAGCGCGCCGACGGCTGCCTCGATCTTGTCCGGCTCCTTCTCGTCGGTCCACTGCCAGCGGCGTACGAGCCTCTGGAAGTGGGTGTCCACGGTGATTCCTGGCCGCCCGAAGGCGTTGCCGAGCACCACGAAGGCGGTCTTCCGGCCCACGCCGGGGAGCTTGACCAGGTCCTCCAGACGTCCGGGAACCTCGCCGCCGAAGTCGTCCCGCAAGGCCTTGGAGAGCCCTATCACCGACTTGGTCTTGGCCCGAAAGAAGCCCGTCGGCCTGAGGATCTCCTCGACCTCCTCGGGGTTGGCCGCGGCCAGGTCCTCCGGAGTGGGGTACTTGGCGAAGAGCGCCGGCGTCGTCTGGTTCACCCGCAGGTCGGTCGTCTGGGCCGAAAGGACGGTGGCGATCACGAGCTGGAAGGAGTTCTCGAAGTCCAGCTCCGGGTGGGCGTACGGGTAGATCTCGGCGAGCTCGCGGTTGATACGGCGGGCGCGGCGGACAAGGGCGGTACGGGACTCGTTCCGGGGAGGTTTGGCGGGGGTCACTTCGGCGGGGGCGGCTTTCTTGGTGGTGGTCTTCGTGGGTACGGCCTTCTTTGCGGTGGCAGCCTTCTTTGCGGGTGCCTTGGTCGCCGTCCGGGCAGCTTTCTTGGCGGGCGCGGCCTTCTTCGTCGTAGCCGATGCCTTCTTCGTAGGAGCCGTCGCCTTCCTCGCGGCCCCCGACGCCCCTTCGACCGGTGCCGGACTCGCCGCCTTTGTCGTTTTCTTCGTTCCGCCGGAGCTCTGTTCGCCCACAGCGGAATCGCGACGTGCAGCCACCCGTCCAGCCCCCTTGACCTGTGCTCTCACCGGCGATTTGGACACCCGGCCAGCCTAAAGCCCACCACCGACATCCGCCCCGCCCCTCCGGGATCGGCCCTCAATTGGCCCCCTGCCGCACTGCCCGGGACGTGCGTGCGGCAGACTTGTGACTGATCACACTGTTTGGACCGTCCGGCAATATGGGGAACACCGTCCCCTGGTACACGGGGGAGCAAGATCCCCTGAGCAGGTCGACAAGGAGAGAACTCGTGGACGACGTTCTGCGGCGCGCCCCGCTCTTCGCGGCGCTCGATGACGAGCAGGCCGCGGAGCTCCGCGCCTCCATGAGTGAGGTGACCCTCGCGCGCGGCGACGCGCTCTTCCACGAGGGTGACCCGGGTGACCGCCTGTACGTGGTCACCGAGGGCAAGGTCAAGCTCCACCGCACGTCCCCCGACGGCCGCGAGAACATGCTCGCCGTCCTCGGTCCCGGCGAGCTCATCGGCGAACTGTCTCTGTTCGACCCGGGCCCGCGCACGGCGACCGCCAGCGCGCTGACCGAGGTCAAGCTGCTGGGCCTGGGCCACGGCGACCTTCAGCCGTGGCTGAACGCGCGCCCCGAGGTGGCCGCCGCCCTGCTGCGCGCCGTCGCCCGGCGCCTGCGCAAGACGAACGACCAGATGTCCGACCTGGTCTTCTCGGACGTTCCCGGCCGGGTCGCGCGCGCCCTGCTCGACCTGTCGCGCCGCTTCGGCGTGCAGTCCGAAGAGGGCATCCATGTGGTGCACGACCTCACCCAGGAGGAGCTCGCCCAGCTGGTCGGCGCCTCCCGCGAGACGGTCAACAAGGCGCTCGCCGACTTCGCGGGCCGCGGGTGGCTCCGGCTGGAGGCGCGTGCGGTGATTCTGCTGGACGTGGAGCGGCTGGCCAAGCGGTCTCGCTGACGCTGGGTCTTGGCCGTACGGCGATGGGGTCCCGCCCTTTGGGAGGCGGGACCCTTTTGTTGTCGCTCGTGGGGGCGTGCCGGGATGGTTCTCGCCCCCGCCGCCCCTACCCGTCCCGTCCCTGGGGCTGCGCCCCGGGACCCCGCCAGGGGGTGGGGGGTGACATGTCGTGTCGCGGCTGCGGGGCCGTTGTGGCTGATCGCGCAGTTCCCCGCGCCCCTAAGAGGCCTGCGGCCTCCTCGGGGCGCTCCTGCAGCCGCCCACGCGGGGAAGGGGACAGGGCGCGGGCTCTAAATGAGGCCGTGCTCCCGCAGATAGTCCAGCTGTGCCCGTACCGACAGTTCCGCCGCCGGCCACAGCGAGCGGTCCACGTCGGCGTACACATGCGCCACTACCTCGCTCGGCGTGCGGTAGCCGTTCTCGACCGCTGTTTCGATCTGGGCCAGGCGGTGGGCGCGATGGGCGAGGTAGTACTCGACGGCTCCCTGGGCGTCGTCGAGGACGGGGCCGTGGCCCGGCAGCACCGTGTGTACGCCGTCGTCGACCGTCAGGGACCTCAGTCGTCGCAGGGTGTCCAGGTAGTCGCCGAGGCGGCCGTCGGGGTGGGCGACGACTGTGGTGCCCCGGCCGAGGACCGTGTCGCCGGTCAGGACGGCGCGGTCGGCGGGCAGATGGAAGCAGAGCGAGTCGGCGGTGTGACCGGGGGTCGGTACGACGCGCAGCTCCAGGCCACCCGTCCTGATCACGTCTCCGGCCGCCAAGCCCTCGTCGCCGAGCCGCAGCGCGGGGTCGAGCGCCCGTACCTTCGTGCCGGTCAACTCAGCGAACCGCGTGGCGCCCTCGGCATGGTCGGGGTGCCCGTGCGTCAGCAGGGTCAGCGCTACCCGCTTGCCCGCCTTCTCCGCCGTATCGACGACATGGCGCAGGTGTACGTCGTCCAGGGGCCCCGGGTCGATCACCACCGCGAGCTCGGAGTCCGGTTCGGCGAGGATCCACGTGTTCGTCCCGTCGAGCGTCATAGGGGACGCGTTGGGGGCGAGGACGTTGATCGCACGCGCGGTGGCGGGGCCGTCGAGAACCCCGCCCCGCGGCTGGCCGGGAAGGGCTGCTGCGTCCGTCATGCGGGGGCTCCACCGGTCGGGATGTGCTTGGTGAACTCGTCGTGTCCTGGCCAGGAGAGCACCAGCTCGCCGTCCTCCAGGCGGGCCTTCGCCAGAACGGGGGCCAGATCGCGTTCGGGTGCGGCGGCGAGGGCCTCGGCGGCAGTGGCGTACGAGCGGAGCTGGCGCAGGGTCGCGATGGTGGGCGGCATCATCAGGAGGTCGCCCTTGTCGTACGCGTCCGCCGCCTCCCCGGGGCGGATCCAGACGGTGCTGTCGGCCTCCGTGGAGACGTTGCGGGTGCGCTGGCCTTCCGGGAGGGCCGCCACGAAGAACCACGTGTCATAGCGGCGCGGTTCGAACTCCGGGGTGATCCAGCGCGTCCACGCCCCCAGGAGATCGGATCGCAGCACAAGCCCTCTGCGCTCCAGGAACTCTGCGAAGGAGACGTCCCGGGCGACCAGGGCCTCACGGTCCGCCTCCCAGTCGTCGCCCGTGGTGTCGCCGACCACGGAGTCCGGGGTGGGGCCGGCGAGCAGCACGCCCGCCTCCTCGTACGTCTCGCGCACCGCCGCGCAGACGATCGCCTGGGCGGAGGTCTCGTCGACGCCGAGCCGGGACGCCCACCACGCGCGCGTGGGACCCGTCCAGCGGATCTGCCGCTCGTCGTCCCTGGGGTCCACGCCGCCCCCGGGATACGCGTACGCGCCTCCGGCGAAGGCCATGGAGGCGCGTCTGCGCAGCATGTGTACGGCGGGAGTGCCGTCAGTGTCCTTGAGCAGCATGACGGTGGCCGCCCGCTTGGGGGTGACCGGTGTGAGCCTGCCCTCCGTGAGCGCGCGGATACGGTCCGGCCACTCCGGTGGGTACCACTGCCCATTCGCCATGCGCGGAGGCTATCCCGTAGAGAGCTGATGTTCGAGAGGCAACAATCGGCTGCTCCAGGGGCTGCCCCGGAGGAACCAGTGCCAGAACCAATGCCCCCAGGAAGCCCGATCGACCGACCGACGCCCCGGAGAGGACCTGATTACGCCTCCGTCAGCTCCACCTGGATCTCGACCTCCACCGGCGAGTCCAGCGGCAGCACCGCCACCCCGACCGCACTTCGAGCGTGTACGCCCTTGTCGCCCAGGACCGCGCCCAGCAGCTCGCTCGCGCCGTTCACTACGGCGGGCTGGCCGGTGAAGTCGGCGGCCGAGGCCACGAAGCCGACGACCTTCACCACGCGCGCGACACGGTCGAGGTCACCGGCGACCGACTTGACCGCGGCCAGGGCATTCAACGCACAGGTGGCGGCCAGCTCCTTGGCCACCTCCGGAGTGACCTGAGCACCCACCTTGCCGGTGGCGGCAAGCTTGCCGTCCACCATGGGGAGCTGGCCGGAGGTGTAGACGTACACCCCGGACCGCACGGCAGGCTGATACGCGGCCAGCGGCGGCACGACCTCGGGGAGGGTCAGCCCCAGTTCGGCCAGCTTGGCCTCGACGGCGCTCATGCCTGCTTCTCGCGCTTCAGGTAGGCCACCAGCTGCTCGGGGTTGTTCGGCCCGGGCACCACCTGGACGAGCTCCCAGCCGTCCTCGCCCCAGGTGTCCAGAATCTGCTTCGTGGCGTGTACGAGCAGAGGCACAGTCGCGTATTCCCACTTGGTCATGTGGCCGACTGTATCCGCTGCCACGCACGGCCTCCCGCGCGCCTTGCACCCCGCCTTCGGCACGCCTTACGGCCGGCCTCCCACGCACGTTCCCCACAGCCTCCGCCACCCGTTCTCCACAGCCTCCGCCCACCGTTGTCCACAGCCTCCTGCGTAGCCCGGCCGCCGACTGGTTAGGCTCGAAGATGTGAGCAGGCTCCAGGTCGTCAGCGGCAAGGGCGGTACCGGCAAGACGACGGTCGCCGCAGCACTAGCGCTCGCCCTCGCGACGGAGGGCAAACGCACCCTCCTGGTCGAGGTCGAGGGCAGGCAGGGCATCGCGCAACTCTTCGAGACGGAGGCGCTGCCCTATGAGGAGCGGAAGATCGCCGTCGCTCCCGGGGGCGGGGAGGTGTTCGCCCTCGCCATAGACCCCGAGCTGGCGCTTCTCGACTACCTCCAGATGTTCTACAAACTGGGGGGCGCCGGACGCGCCCTGAAGAAGCTCGGCGCCATCGACTTCGCGACGACGATCGCGCCCGGCCTCAGGGACGTACTCCTCACCGGGAAGGCGTGTGAGGCAGTCCGCAGGAAGGACAAGACCGGGCGGTTCGTGTACGACTACGTCGTCATGGACGCCCCGCCGACGGGCCGCATCACCCGCTTCCTGAACGTGAACGACGAGGTGGCGGGCCTCGCCAAAATAGGCCCGATACACAATCAGGCGCAGGCCGTCATGCGGGTCCTCAAGTCCCGTGAGACGGCTGTCCACTTGGTGGCCCTCCTGGAGGAAATGCCCGTCCAGGAGACCGTCGACGGCATCTCCGAACTGCGTGCCGCGAAGCTGCCGGTGGGGCGGATCATCGTGAACATGGTGCGGCCCGCCATCCTCGACGAGGCCGACCTGGACCTCACGCGTGAGGCACCGCGTACGGCCATCGCCAAGTCGCTGTCCGCGGCCGGACTCGGCGGCGCCCGCCGCGGCGGAGTCGCCGAGCGGCTCGTGGAACCGCTGCTCACCCAGGCCGAGGAGTACGCCGAGCGGTACGCACTGGAGCGCGAACAGCGGGCCGCACTCCAGGCGTTGGGCCTCCCGCTGCACGAACTCCCGCTGCTCGCCGAGGGACTGGACCTCGCGGGCCTGTACGAACTCGCCACCGAACTGCGCCGGCAGGGGATCTCATGAGCTTGGACCCGGTTCGCCTCCTGGACGTCGACCCGCTGCTCGACGACCCGAAGACCCGCATCGTGGTCTGCTGCGGGGCGGGCGGCGTCGGCAAGACCACCACCGCGGCGGCCCTCGGGCTGCGTGCCGCCGAGCGCGGCCGGAAGGTGGTCGTCCTCACCATCGACCCGGCGCGCAGGCTCGCCCAGTCGATGGGCATCGACGCGCTCGACAACACCCCGCGCCGGGTGAAGGGCGTCGACGACTCCGCGAACGGCGAACTGCACGCGATGATGCTCGACATGAAGCGCACCTTCGACGAGATCGTCGAAGCGCACGCGGACCCCGAGCGGGCCGCCGCGATCCTGAACAACCCCTTCTATCAGTCGCTTTCGGCGGGCTTCGCGGGCACGCAGGAGTACATGGCGATGGAGAAGCTGGGCCAGCTGCGGGCCCGCGACGAGTGGGACCTGATCGTCGTCGACACGCCTCCCTCGCGCTCGGCGCTCGACTTCCTGGACGCCCCGAAGCGGCTCGGGTCCTTCCTGGACGGCAGGCTGATCCGGCTGCTGACCGCGCCGGCGAAGCTGGGCGGCCGGGCGGGGATGAAGTTCCTGAACGTCGGGATGTCGATGATGACGGGCACCCTGGGCAAGCTGCTCGGCGGCCAGCTCCTCAAGGACGTCCAGACGTTCGTGGCCGCGATGGACACCACCTTCGGTGGTTTCCGTACGCGCGCGGACGCCACGTACAAGCTCCTCCAGGCGCCCGGCACGGCCTTCCTGGTGGTGGCGGCCCCGGAGCGCGACGCGCTGCGCGAGGCCGCGTACTTCGTGGAGCGGCTGGCCGCCGAGGACATGCCGCTCGCGGGTCTCGTACTGAACCGGGTCCACAGCAGCGGCGCCGCCCAGCTGTCCGCCGAGCGGGCGCTCGCCGCCGCGGAAAATCTTGCGGAAGCCCGCATTGTCGATCAGGAGGGTGGGAAAGCTGGACTTCGTAACTCTCCCGACACGTACGGCAGTTCAGAATCGCCCGATTCCGCCGTTCCCGAGGCTCCCGCACCCGACGCAGGCTCCCCCGCCGCGGACCGGATCGACGCCGAAGGAGCAGGGACGGCCCGAACCGTCGACCATCTCACCGCGGGCCTGTTGAGGTTGCACGCCGAGCGCATGCGGCTGCTCTTCCGCGAGCAGCGCACGCGTGACCGCTTCACCTCGCTCCACCCCGAGGTGGCGGTGGCGGAAGTGGCCGCGCTGCCCGGCGATGTGCACGACCTCGCAGGGCTGCGGGACATCGGGGACCGGCTCGCGGCCGGTGCCTAGCCGGCCGGAGCTGCGTGAGCCTCTCGGGGTCGCGTGGACCCCTGCTGCGTACGGGACCGCGCGGGCCGGGTCGCAGACAGCGTCGTATACGGCCCGTACAGCAGTCGTATACGGCTGTGTACGGCGCTTGTAGGTACGCGCGACCGCGGCGGTTCGTGTGACGTGACCGCGGCGAGCGGTCAGCCCACCGCCGCGTAGTGCTCGTACACCTCTTCCTCGTCGAGGGGCAGAATGCCCGCCCCCCGCTCGTATTCCGTACGCGCTGTCTCGAGCAGCCTGCGCCAAGAGGTGACGGTTGGCCGCCTGCGCAGCAGTGCGCGGCGCTCCCGCTCCGTCATCCCTCCCCACACGCCGAACTCGACGCGGTTGTCCAGCGCATCGGCAAGACATTCCGTACGCACCGGACATCCGGTGCACACCGCCTTCGCCCTGTTCTGCGCTGCTCCTTGAACGAACAGTTCGTCCGGATCGGTAGTGCGACAGGCCGCCTGCGCACTCCAGTCGGTTACCCAGCCCATACCGGCGCCGTCCTCTCCCGAATCGAGGCTCCCCCACGGCGGCAGCGGCATATTCACCGCCGCCAGTTGAGGACGTTACGGAAGGTGGGCACAGTCAACCAGCCCCTGCGTGCCCAATCTTGAATGGCCCGAATGGACTATGGGTACGCGACAGATCACCCAACGGAGTGAGCCGACGGCATACGTAACCTTCCCGGCAAACCAGGACAGTTGAGCTGCGTCACAACGGACGCCAAGTGACACATGAGGCGGATTCGGGCACGAGCCCAACAAAAAAGTTGGGAAACGACTGGAACGATTCGGGGTCGCCAGCCGTATTGATACGTAGCCCTGCTGCTGTGACAGTTGTGAGCAGCTTAGGCCAAGGCCTGTACGCGTGTCCGGTGAATGAGAACGTAGGCTGCCCTCATGGCAAACAAACGCTCGGGTGGCGGCCTGTCTCCGGTTCAGCAAGCCGCCAAGTTCCTAGGTGTCAGCGTGCTCGCGGGAGCCGTCGCGGCGGGCATCGCGCTGCCCGCGGCCGGCGCGCTGGGGCTGGCGGCCAAGGGCTCGGTCGAGGGTTTCGACGAGATCCCCGCCAACCTCAAGCGTCCGCCGCTGAGTCAGCGCACCACGATCCTGGACAACCAGGGAGGGCGGATCGCCACGGTCTACTCGCGCGACCGCACCGTGGTCGAACTCAAAGACATATCGCCGTACATGCAGCAGGCGATCGTCGCGATCGAGGACTCCCGCTTTTACAAGCACGGCGCAGTCGACCTCAAGGGCGTCCTGCGCGCGCTCAACCGGAACGCGCAGAGCGGCGAAGTGTCCCAGGGCGCGTCCACGCTCACGCAGCAGTACGTGAAGAACGTCTTCGTGGAGGAGGCCGGCGACGACCCGACGCTTGTCGCCCAGGCCACGCAGCAGACCCTTGGCCGCAAGATCAAGGAACTGAAGCACGCGATCCAGGTCGAGGAAGAGCTCGGCAAGAAGAAGATCCTCGAGAACTACCTGAACATCACGTTCTTCGGCCAGCAGGCCTACGGTGTCGAGGCCGCGGCCCGGCGCTACTTCTCCACGTCCGCGAAGGACCTGAAGCTGGAGCAGGCCGCGCTGCTCGCCGGCGTCGTCCAGTCACCGACCCGCTACGACCCGGTCAACGACGAGCAAGAGGCGACACAGCGGCGCAATGTGGTCCTCCAGCGCATGGCCGACCTGGGCAACGTCTCCCAGGCGGAGGCCGACGCGGCCAAGGAGAAGCCACTCGGCCTGAAGGTCAGCAAGCCGAACAACGGGTGTATTACGGCGGTCAAGGGCGCTGCCTTCTTCTGTGACTACGTCCGCGAGGTGTTCCTGACCGACCCGGTCTTCGGCAAGACCAAGAAGGCCAGGGCCAAGGTCTGGAACCAGGGCGGTCTGACGATCCGTACGACGCTCGACCCGCAGTCCCAGGAGTCGGTGCAGGCGTCGCTCAAGACCCACGTCTACAAGAAGGACAAGGTCGCGGCGGCGTCGACGCTCGTCGAGCCCGGCTCCGGCAAGATCCTGGCGATGGGCCAGTCGAAGCCGTACGGCTACGGCAAGAACGAGACGGAGTACAACTACTCGGTCGACGCGAAGATGGGCGGCTCGAACTTCGGCTTCCCGACGGGTTCGACGTTCAAGCCGTTCCTGGCCGCGGCCGCCCTGGAGGAGGGCAAGCCCGCCAACCAGGTCTATCCCGCGCCGTACGAGATGCCGTATCCGACCTCGGTGCAGACGTGCAGCGGAAAGCCCTGGATCAACCAGGGCGGCAAGGCCAAGGTCGAGAACGAGGACGAGTCGGAGGTCGGCCCGTACGGCCTGGAGGAGGCCATGGGCAAGTCGGTCAACACCTACTTCGTGCAGATGCTTGAAGACACGGGCATGTGCCCGGTGGTGAAGATGACCGACAAGCTGGGTGTGGTGCAGGGCAACGGCACCAAAGTGCCCGAGGTGCCCTCCTCGCTCACCCTCGGCTCCACCGGCCTCTCGCCCCTGACCATGGCGAGCGCGTACGCGGCCTTCGCCAACCGGGGCACGTACTGCACGCCGGTCGCGATCGAGTCGATCAGCCAGCAGCTCGGCGGTGAGAAGAAGTCGCTCAAGGTGCCGAAGTCGTCGTGCTCGCGCGCGATGTCGGAGTCCACCGCGGACATGATCAACGCGCTGCTCAGCGGCGTGGTCGACTCCGGTACGGGCCAGCAGGCCGGTCTCACCGACCGGGACAACGCAGGTAAGACCGGTACGACGGACTTCCGCAAGAACGCCTGGTTCGTGGGCTACACGCCGAAACTGTCCGGCGCGGTCTGGGTCGGCAGCGCCACCCAGAAGGTCAAGATGGTGAACATCACGATCGGCGGCGAGTGGCACGAGAAGGTCTTCGGCGGCGCGGTGCCCGGACCGATCTGGAAGGACGCCATGGCCGGCGCTCTCGCGGGCAAGGACTCCGGGAGCTTCAACCCCGTCAGGATCCCCGAGGTCGAGCGCCCCCGGGAGGAGGACCGCGACGACGAGGACAACGGGGACGAGGACAACCGCAACGGCGGGAACGACAACGGCGGCATCGGCGATATCCCCGACCTCCCCGATCCGTCCTTCTCGATACCCGAGGAGTGGACGATCGGCGGGAACGGCAACAACGGCGGCGGCAACGGGAACGGTGGCAACTTCCCGTAGGCCCGCCCTACTCCCGTACGCCGGTGGGGGCGCCCCTTGCAACAAGGGGCGCCCCCACCGGCGTACGGCCGTCCCGGCCTTCGGGCCTCAGCCCGCGAGCTGCTTCTTGACCAGCGCGGCGACGCGGCCGCCCTCGGCCAGGCCCGCCACCTTCGGGTTCACGATCTTCATGACCTGGCCCATGGCGCGCGGGCCCTCGGCGCCGGCCGCCTTCGCCTCCTCGACCGCCTGGGCGACGATCTGCTGGAGCTCGTCGTCGGACAGCTGCTTGGGCAGGTACTCGGCGAGGACCTCGCCCTCCGCCTTCTCCCGCTCGGCCGACTCGGCGCGACCGCCCTGCGTGAAGGCCTCGGCCGCCTCGCGGCGCTTCTTCGCCTCCTTGGCGATCACCTTCTGCACCTCGTCGTCGGAGAGCTCGCGCTTCTCCGTACCCGCGACCTCCTCCTTCTGGATCGCGGCGAGGGTCAGCCGGAGCGTCGAGGAGCGGAGCTCGTCGCGCTCCTTGATCGCGGCGTTGAGGTCTTCCTGCAGCTTCGACTTGAGCTTGGTCATGGGAGCGATTGTCGCAGGTGTGGTGCGACAACCGCCCGTTGATTTCCCGCGGCACGCCTTCGTCGCCCGGGGCTGGGCCGTGCGGCTCGTCCGTACGGGTCGTCTGACACGATGGGCGTATGCGCGCGCGATACGGAGTACCCCTGGGAATCACGGCGGCCGGCGCTGCCGGTCTGCTCTACTCGGTGGGTTTCGAGGCCCGTTCCTTCCGGCTGCGGCGGGTGACGGTCCCGGTGCTGCCGCCCGGGATGCGCCCGCTCCGCGTCCTCCAGGTCTCCGACATCCACATGGTGAGCGGCCAGCGCAAGAAGCAGCGCTGGCTCCGCTCGCTGGCCGGGCTGCGCCCCGACTTCGTCGTCAACACCGGCGACAACCTGTCCGACCCGGAGGGCGTGCCGGAGGTACTGGACGCGCTGGGTCCGCTGATGGAGTTCCCGGGCGCGTACGTCTTCGGCTCGAACGACTACTACGGGCCCAAACCCCGCAACCCCGCCCGGTACCTGCTCGAGAAGGCGCAGGGACGGCACGGGCTGAACGGCAACCCGCCCGTCGTAGGCGCCATCCACAACCCGTGGGAGGACCTGCGCGACGGGTTCGACTCGGCGGGCTGGCTGAACCTGACGAACGTCCGGGGTGCGCTGAAGATCGACGGCCTGGAGATCGAGCTGACCGGCCTCGACGACCCGCACATCAAGCGCGACCAGTACGCGCGCGTGGCCGGCGGCCCGTCCGACTCGGCCGACTTCTCGATGGGCATCGCCCACGCCCCGTACCTGCGCGTCCTCGACGCCTTCACGGAGGACGGCTACCCCTTGATCCTGGCCGGCCACACCCACGGCGGCCAGCTCTGCCTCCCCTTCTACGGCGCCTTCGTCACCAACTGCGACCTGGACACGGACCGGGTGAAGGGCCTGTCCACGCATACGGCCGCCGGGCGGACGGCCTACCTGCACGTCTCGGCGGGCTGCGGCACGAACCGCTATACGCCGGTACGGTTCGCGTGCCCGCCGGAGGCGACGCTGCTGACGCTTACGGGGAGGGAGTAGAAGGGGTAACGGAACTGGTGCATTGAGGGAGGCCTCCCTCGGCCGGTTCAACCCGCATCGCCCCTTTTGTCCGCCGAACTTAGCGTGAGGGCATGACCGCCCCCATGCCCCCCATACCGGCCTGCACACCGGCATCCATACCGGCGTCCATACCGGCGTCCATACCGGCGTCCATACCGGCGTCCATGCCCGCGGATATGCCGGACATCCCCGCCATCCCCCGCATAGCCGCCGAGGCAGCCGCCACCAAGGTCCCCATGGTCCCGGCGTATGCGGTGCTGCCGCGCGTACGCCGCCCCCTGGCCGCCGCCTTCCGCGCACTCATCGCGTTGACGGCGGCGACGGGCGTGACGATCACGCTGTTCGCGGGCAGCCCACTGCGAGCACTGACCCACTTCACGCTCCAGAGCGGCATCCTGGCGGCGGCGGTGTTCGCCCTCTCCTCCGGGCGCGCATGGACGGCCCACCGCCCACTCCCGCCGTCACTCACCACCGGCACGCTGCTGTACGTCACTGGCGCGGGCGTGTTCCACCACGTGATACTCGCGAACGGCTCGCCGACCGGCGGTGCCGCCCCGCTCACCGGCTGGCAGGCCCTCTCGAACCAGCTCCTCCACACGGCGCTCCCTCTCGCGGCAGCACTGGACTGGCTCCTGCTGACCCGCCCCGCCCCGCTACGCCCGCACCACGCGGCGGTCTGGCTCCTCTTCCCCCTCGCGCACCTGACCTTCACCCTGACCCACGGCGCTTTCCTGCCGCCGAACGACCCGACCGGCTC
Organism: Streptomyces yerevanensis; assembly: GCF_000716805.1. NCBI lineage: Bacteria > Bacillati > Actinomycetota > Actinomycetes > Kitasatosporales > Streptomycetaceae > Streptomyces > Streptomyces yerevanensis. The sequence continues at coordinate 141,594 of NZ_JNWJ01000018.1, forward strand.
CCTGTACCCCTTCCTGGACCCAGTTCGCCACGGCTACATCGGAGCCCTCAGCAACGCCACCGTCCTCACCCTCGCCTGCTACAACCTCGCCCTTCTCCTCATCGCCGTCGATCGCATCCGCCCAGGCCCGGGCCCACGTCGCAGACCCCCGAAAACCGGATTTCGCCTCCAGCCACCGGTGGGCTAAAGTAAACGACGTCGCCACGGCACAACCCACTTGAAGTGGCCTGCTCAAAGCGACATCGGGGTGTAGCGCAGCTTGGTAGCGCGCTTCGTTCGGGACGAAGAGGTCGTGGGTTCAAATCCCGCCACCCCGACGCTGGTCAGAGGCCCATCCGCGTGATTGCGGATGGGCCTCTGTCGTGCCTAGGGGGCCAAACCGGGGGCCAACCGAAGATGATCAAACTTCAGATGCGCTGTGGTTCGGTCCGCGTGCCTGGTGGGCAGAAGACTCAGTTCTAATGGCGTCATGGACCCAGGCATAGCTGGATTAGCAGGAACCGCGATCGGTGGCGTCATCGGTGTCGTGGGCACGCTGGCTTCCACGCGGCTGGCCGGTAGAGACCAGAGGCGGAACCAGCACGAACACTGGCGGCGGCAGCAGCGGCGAGACGCATACAGCCAACTACTGAGTCAAAGCTCCGAGGCAATCAGGCTGGGCACCGCGGCCACGGACGCCTACGAAGGCGACGAGGCCAGTGCAGTTGACCTCGCGCCGCAGTTCGAAGATGCGGTCCGCAGACTAGATGCAGCGGAGAGCCTAGTGGCCTTGGAAGGTCCACAGGAAGCAGCCCTTGCGGCGATGGAACTAGTGGGGGCGCTGCACGTGTGGACGAACATGCTGGGTCTCGCCATCGCCACAGACGAGGGGCACTATGTGCCGAGCATGGGGGAAGCATCAGTGGGCGTGTCCACACTCCTGGAGCGCAAAGAAAAGACCTACGAATCCTCAGATGCTTTCATCCAGCTTTGCCGAGACCTACTAGATTCGTAATCCTGGGTCCTCACTCCTTCCAATCGTCTCGGGGCCCAATCGCGAAGATCGGGCCCCGAGGCAGGGCAAATCCCACACCGTACGGCTGAAGATCTACGACCCTTACGTCGCTCTCTCGTCATCGGAGAAGATCTCATCCATGGCTTCAGCGCCTTGCGTGATCACGGGGCGAAGCTGCTTTCGATAGACAGCTTCTGTGGTCGCCTGGCTACTGTGGCCGACCAAGAGCGCGATCCGTTCCAGCGGGATGCCGTGGTCAGAGAGCAGGGACACGAAGCTGTGCCGGAGCTCCCGCGGGGTCCACTCCGGCTCCAGTCCGGCTTTCTTCACGATGGCCTTGAAGTCTCGCCGGACATTGGCCGCGTCGAGCGGTTCACCGCTCCGGGTCGTGAAGACACAGCCGGTAGGGCTCCACTCCATCCCTCGTGACGCTCGCTCCTGCTTTTGCCATCGCATGTGCTCTACAAGGACGTCGACCACCTGCTTCGGCAGCGCGATCGTCCGGCGGCTCTTCCTGGTCTTCGTCTCACCGTGCTTGCGCACTGAACGCCACACCGCGACGTGGGACGGAGCCCCATCCTTGACCTTAGAGGTCGTTCTCTTTCCGAACCTCGTGTGCGACTTTTGCTGCTCAGACATGAGAGCGCGGCTGTCGCGGAAGTCTCGGCTCGTTGCTGGCCGAGATGTCGTGGGGGGTGGCGGATGCCGTCGATGCGGGCGGTCCTGGAGGCGCGGCAGAAGGCCGCGGCGGTGCGGGTGGAGGAACTCGAGGCCGAGCTGGAGCGGGTGCGGGCGGCTCTGGCGGACGCGGAAGAGGTGCTCCGGCGCCGGGTGATCGGCCTGGAGCAGTATCTGGAGGCGCTGGCCGAGGAGGATGCGCCCGCCGTGGTGGCCGACGGGGTGTCGCCAAGGAAGCCGGTGGGACCGCGCCGGGCGGTGCCTCATCGGCAGAACGCGGCCGGGGTCGGGGGTTTGTCGGTGGACTACCAGGCGTTGATGGCCGCCGCCCTGGAGGCGGGAGGCGACGGGCTGGGTGCCCGGCGGGCAGCGGTGGTACTGGGCTGGGACAGCGCGTTGGCCTCCCGGGTCGAGGGAGCGCGGGCACGGTTGAAGCGGCTGGTGGAGCGGGGCTGGCTGGTGGAGGAGAAACCGGGCAGGTTCATGCTGCCCGCACCGGAACAGGCTCCTGGTGCTGGTGCTGGTGCTGGTGCTGGGCGGCCAGGCGGCGGCTCATGAGCGTGGCCATCGACCACAGGACGACGGCTTCGCTGGTGTCGGTGCGCCGCTCGTAGTCACGGACCAGGCGCCGGCCGCGCAGGAGCCAGGCGAAGGATCTTTCCACGACCCAGCGGCGGGGCAGGACCTGAAAGCCGCTGGCATCGTCGCTGCGGCGGACGACGTCGAGAACGACTCCCAGGTGCCGGGTGGTCCAGTCGGCGAGGTGGCCGGTGTAACCGCCGTCGGCCCAGATGCGCGCCAGCCGCCGCAAGCGATTCTTCGCCGTCGGCAGCAGGATGCGGGCGGCGTCCCGGTCGGTCGTGGAGGCCGGCGTGACCAGCACGGCCAGCAGGAGCCCGAGGGTGTCGGTGAGCAGGTGGCGCTTGCGCCCGTTGATCTTCTTGCCGGCGTCGAACCCCCGCGAGGCGTGGGCGACGGTGGCGTCCGCCTTCACCGACTGCGAGTCCACGACCGCCGCACTCGGCTCCTCCTCACGGCCCTCAGCTGCGCGGACGGCTCCGCGCAGCCGGTCGTGCAGCTCGGCCACCAGTCCCGTATCCCGCCAGCGGGCGAAGAAGGCGTACACCCGTGGCCAGGGCGGGAAGTCACAGGGCATCGCCCGCCACTTGATGCCGTTGTCGACGAGGTAGCGCACCGCGTCGATCATCTGCCGGTGGCAGTAGCCCTCCGGACGCCCGCCCCGGCCCGCCAGCCATCCCGGCACCGGCAGCAGATCGCGCACCCGTGCCCACTCGGCATCGCTCATGTCCGAGCCGTACCGGGGCCGGCGCTCCGGCCGGTCGGCCGCGTTCCCGAACCGATGGGCGAGACAGTCACACCCCCGAGTGGACCAACTGGACCCGGCAACCACGACCACGCGACACTTCGACAACAGGGCCTCTTGCTGCTCGCTGGACTCGACAACCGCGAGCTACCAAGAGGCCCTAATCCGTTGCTAAGGGCGTTCCGAGGGAGCGAACGCCCACTACCGGCGACGACGCCAGCGCGGCGACTGGCACGCCGCCGCCCAGCGCAACCTCTTCAACCGCATGATCGGCCAGCTCTACCAC